>DASVWT010000374.1:0-23144 GCA_036393055.1 Steroidobacteraceae bacterium | reverse complement strand
CGGGCAGATCTCCAGGCTGCAGCGGATCAAGGACAATGATGCTGCCTTTGTCACTCCCCGCGACATGCTCGCCGAGCTGAAAGAGGACAACAAGGCGCTCGCCGGCTACATGCGCTCGCTCCATGGCACTTGTGACGAGTTGGGTGACGTTGCGACAGCCAGCCTGCTGGAGAACTGGATCGACGAGACCGAGCGGCGGGTGTGGTTCCTCTTCGAGGCCACCCGTCACGCGGAAGGCTAGCCTCGAGCGGCAACTGCGCTCAGTGCGAATTGCTGGTGAGCCCCCGCGGCCGCGGCAGGCCGACGGGGGTCACCTCGGCGGCGCCCTTGGCGCCGCACTTCGAGCAGCGCAGCCGCGGCGCCAGGCTCTGCAGAGTCATCGACCAGCCGACGATGCGCGCGAGCGCCTCCGCGGCGATGTCGCGTGAGGCGCCACAGGCCGGACATTTCACGCGCACCAGGAACTGACCGAAGCGGTCATCCAGCTTCTTGACGTCGCGCAGCTCTCTCATACCGGCAGAGTAAGAAGCGCGCGGGCCTCCTGTCCATGCAGTTGCCGGGAGCCGCTCATACTGGATGAGCGGCGGGCCGGGCCGGCTCCGCCCAAGCCCGATGCCGGCGAGGCTCCGGAACTCATCCGGCGCCGGAGGCTTTCCTGGAGAGGTGTTGCCGGATCAAGGGTGCCTTGCATGAAAGCAGTCCTCTCGCTGCTGGGAATCGCCTTCATCATCGCCTGGCTCGTGCTGTGGCTCGCGGTGAAGATCACGTTCGGCGCCATTCACCTGCTGGTCGTGATCGGGATCATCCTGATCGTTCTCGCGATCATCAAGGTCGTTTAGCCGGCCGCGTTTTGCAAAAGGGGTGCGGGGGTAGGCCAACGTTCTGCGGCGGACAGATGACCGGCCATCCGCGAGGACAATGTTCTCGGGCGCAGCGGGTACGATGGCGCGAGATCCGAGAACAATCCGCCGGTCCGCCTCCCATGAGCAACAACGTGGAAGCCTTCGAGCATTGGATCCGCACCTCGTTCGTGCAAATGAACACGCAGCTGGAGGAGCTCTACTTCGTGCAGGAGGATCGGGCCCGCGTGACAGATGTGGGCGACGGGATCAAGCATGCGCTGCGCGATGAAGGTCACCGGTACATAGCCGCATTGCGCGCCGAGGGCAACACGGGTGAAGGCTTCGAAAGCGCATTCGGTGTCCTCGGCAACGTGGGCATGTACCTGGGCGCCATGAGGCGGCACGAGCTCACCAATCCCGCGCGGGAGGAGCGCTCGCCTTTCCCGGAAGCCTCCTCCCTCGCCATGCACTGCGGCGCCTCCCTCGGGATGGCGCCGAGATTCGCGACCGCGCACCTGACCACCCACAACAGGGCCCGGGCGGGATTGCGCAAGAGCTTCACCTCCCTGAAGGATGAGTCTCTCTTCATCGACGAGAACACCCGCGGCATTCTGTCGCTGCAGCGGGCGGCGGACGCGCTCACGAGCATCGTGCATCTTGGCGCGTCGAGTCCCGTCGCGGATGTGATGTTCGAGGCGGCGAAGCAGTCTCTGCGGGAAGTGATCCAGGTCAACCGCCGGCTGATGGACCAGCTCGACGTTGCGCGATTCTTCTACTCCGTGCGCCCTTACTACAAGACCTACCGGGTCGGCCGGCTGGAGTACCGCGGCGCCAATGCCGGTGACTTCTCCGGGATCAACGAGCTCGACCTGCTGCTCGGATTATGCCGCGCGAACGACCCGTCCTACGGGATGCTCCTCGTCGACAAGATGCTCTTCATGTTGCCGGGCGATCAGGCGCGCCTCAAGGATTGCATGGCGCGCAAGAGCCTGTTGGACGAGCTGCTGGAGCTGCTCGAGAGCCATCGGGACGCCGACTGGTTCCAGCGCAACGCCCGTGCCTTTCTCGAGGTCTGCGATCTCTTCGGGCAATACGCGGAGCAGCACCACGATGAGCTGGTGAAGCGCTTCATCGAGCAGCCCGCCGCGGGGCTCGGCGAGGAGCAGCAGTCCCAGGGCCTCACCGCGAGCGGGCCGCCGCTGCGGGTCCTGCTGCGCTCGCTCGAGGTGCTGAGGGATCTGCGCAAAGCCGCCGATCGTCGCGACATCGCCACCCGCCACGACGACTTGGCAAGGCTGCGCGCAGCGGTCGCGGCAAGATGAGCTAAGGCGGCAACCTGCCGAAGCTTAGGGATCTCATCGAGAGTCTCCGGGTCGGTCTGCTCACGACCGTTGATCTCCGGGTCAGAACGCGTTGAGACCCGTCAGCTCCCGGCCGAGCGTGAGCTGGTGGATCGTCTCCGTGCCCTCGTAGGTGATGACGCTCTCGAGGTTGAGCATATGGCGCACGGGGACGTATTCCGCGCTGATGCCGGCGCCGCCCAGCATGTCGCGGCAGTCGCGCGCGATGTCGAGAGCCATGCGGCAGTTGTTCCATTTGGCGAGCGAGATCTGAGGCGGCTGCAGCTTCCCCTGGTCCTTGAGGCGCCCGAGTTGCAATGCGAGCAGTTGCGCGCTCGTGATGCGCCGCGCCATGTCGGCCAGCCGGACCTGAATCGTCTGGTTTTGCGCGAGCGGCCGTCCAAAGAGGGCGCGGGTCTTGGAATAGTCGAGTAGTTGGGCCAGGCAGGCCTGCGCCGCGCCGATGACCCCCCAGGCGATCCCGTAGCGCGCCTGTGTCAGGCAGGAGAGAGGGCCTCTGAGGCCCACGACACCGGGCAGCACGTTGGCCTCGGGCACGACCACATTGTCAAAGAACAGCGCGGAGGTGACGGAGGCGCGCAGCGAGAATTTCCGCTCGATCTCCGGGGCGGCGAAGCCGGGAGTGCCCTTCTCGACGATGAAGCCGCGGATCCCTTCCTCCGTCATTGCCCAGACGACCGCGAGGTCGGCGATGGCGCCGTTGGTGATCCACATCTTCGAGCCGTTGAGCACCCAATCCCCGCCGCGCCGCCTGGCGTGGGTCTTCATGTTGGCGGGATCGGAGCCGCCGTGCGGCTCGGTGAGGCCGAAGCAGCCGATGATCTGCCCGCGCGCCATGCCAGGAAGGTACTTCTGCTTCTGCTCTTCCGACCCGAAGGCGTGGATCGGATACATGCAAAGAGAGGATTGCACCGAGACGAAGCTGCGGATGCCGGAATCCCCGCGCTCGAGCTCCTGACAGATCAGGCCGTAGCTGATGGCATTGAGGCCGGCGCAGTCATAGCCCTTCAAAGAGGAGCCGAGAAGGCCGAGACCGGCAAGCTCGGGAACGAGCTCCCGCGGAAAGCGGTGCTCCTCGAAGCACTTCTGGATGATGGGCAGGACCTTGCCGTCGACGAGCCGCGCGACGGACTCCTGCACCATGCGCTCCTCTTCGGTCAGCGTGCCGGCGACATCGTAAAGATCGAGTGGGTTCAATGCCATGTTCGCAGCTTAAGGTATGACTGCCGTGGCCTCAATTTCCACTTTCGCCTGCGCCTCGACGAGGGCGGTCACCTCGACGGCGGTCATCGCCGGGAAGTGCTTGCCCATGATCTCGCGGTAAGCCGCGCCGATCTCCCTGAGGTGGGCGATGTACTCGGCCCGGCTGGTGAGATACCAGGTCATGCGGGCGATGTGCTCGGGGCGGCCGTTCGCCTCGGCGAGGACTGCGAGAACGTTCCGCAGAGCCTGGGCGGCCTGCTCGATGAGCTGCGCGCTCTCGAACCTGCCGGTCTGCGGATTCCAGCCCACCTGGCCGGCGATGAAGACCTGGCGGCCCTGCGCCAGCACGCCGTTGCTGTAGCCGGAGGGACGCGGCCAGCCCTCGGGCTGCAGGATTCCCGGAAGGCTCAACGAGGTCTCTCCGCGGCGTGACGAATGAGCTCGCGGCCTATGATCAGCTTCTGCACTTCAGTGGCCCCTTCATAGATGCGCAGCGCGCGAATGTCTCGATACAGGCGCTCGACCACCTCGCCGCGTGCGACCCCGCGGCCGCCGAAGAGCTGCACGGCCCGGTCGATGACCTGCTGGGCCGTCTCGGTGGCCGTCATCTTCGCCATTGCGACTTCCGCCGTTGCGCGCTCGCCGCTGTCGCGCAGCCAGGCGGCGCGATAGGTCAGAAGCCGCGCGGCATCGATCCCGGCCGCCATCTCGGCAAGGGCCGCCTGGGTGAGCTGGAAGTCGGCCAGTGTCTTGCCGAAGAGCGTTCTCGAGGCGGCGTGGGCGAGAGCCTCGCTCAGGGCGCGTTGCGCGAAGCCGAGAGCGGCAGCGGCCACTGAAGTGCGGAACACATCGAGCGTCCGCATGGCGATCTTGAAGCCTTCACCCTCGCCGCCGAGCCGTTGAGCGAGCGGCACCCGGCATCCCGTGAAGGCCAGGGTTGCGAGCGGGTGGGGCGAGATCGTATCGATCCGCCGTGCGATCGATAGTCCCGGTGTTGCCGCATCCACGACGAACGCGGTGATCCCGTCCGCGGAAGTAGTGCCATCGGGACGGACGTCGGGGCCGCTGGTACGTGCAAACACGCAGTAGAAATCTGCAATTCCGCCGTTCGAAATCCATGTCTTCTCACCATTCAGCTCATAGCCGTCGGAAGTGCGAGTGGCGCGACACCGGAGAGCTGCAACATCGGAACCGGCGTCGGGTTCCGATAGAGCGAAGGCGGCGATGGCCTCTCCTGCGGCAACACGCTGCAGATAGCGCGCTCGCAGCTCCGGGGAGCCGGCGAGCGAGATCGCGCCGCTGCCGAGTCCCTGCATGGCGAACGCAAAGTCGGCCAAGGCGTCGTGGTGGGCGAGGGTCTCCCGAATCAATGCCAGGGCACGTACGTCGAATCTGGCGGCTGCGGCGCCGCCCGTGCCGGCGGCGATTGCCGACGGGAGGCTCGGCGCGCTGGCGGCCGTCGCTCCGGGCACGCAGTACCGGGTCCAACCGGCGCGTCCCATGTCGCGCACGAGCTGCCGGCAGGCGGCATCGACGGATTCGCGATCCTCGGCCGTCGGAGAGGCGGCGAGGCGTGCCGCCGCCCATTCCTCCAAGCGGCGCGCGAGCCTGCGGTGACTCTCGTCGAAGAACGGCCACTCGAGGAAGCTGCGCGATGCGGTCAAAGGTCAGTCTCCCTCGAACCGCGGCTGTTGCTTTGCCACGAAGGCCCGGTAGGCACGGCGGAAATCTTCCGTCTGCATGCAGAGGGCCTGCGCCTCGGCCTCGGCGTCGATGGCGGCATCTATGGGCAAATGCCACTCGGCATGCAACATCCTCTTGGTCATCGCGTGAGCGAAAGTCGGACCTTGCGCGATCTGTGAGGCGAGCGCGGTCGCCTCGGCCAATACCGACTCCGGGGCTGCGAGCCGATTGAAGAAGCCCCATGCGAGCCCCTCCTCGGCGGACATCGAGCGGCCGGTGTAGAGGAGCTCCGCGGCGCGCCCCTGCCCGATGATCCGGGGGAGGATGGAGCAGGCGCCCATGTCACATCCGGCGAGCCCTACACGCGTGAACAGGAACGCAGTCCTGGTGCGCGGCGTGCCCAGCCGCAAATCCGACGCCATTGCGAGGATGGCGCCGGCGCCGGCGCATACGCCATCAACGGCCGCGACCACCGGCTGCGGACAGGCGCGCATGGCCTTCACCACATCGCCGGTCATCCGCGTGAATTCGAGGAGTCCCTCGGAGCTTCGCTGCGTCAGGGGCCCGATGATTTCGTGCACGTCACCGCCCGAGCAGAAGTTGCCTCCAGCGCCGGTGATGACGAGTGCACGGACCGCGGACGCCGCGGTCAACGCACGGAAAAGGTCGCGCAGCTCCGCATAAGAGTCGAAAGTGAGGGGGTTCTTGCGTTCCGGACGGTCCAGCGTCACGACACCGACCCGCTCCTGCAAGCTCCACTTGAAGTGGCGCGGCGCGTAGCTCGCAGGGTCGAACGCCCGTGCCGCGGTCATGCCTTGTCTCCTGCCGAAGCGCCGTTGAGACCTGCCAGGTGCTCCTTGAGCTCGCCCAGCAGCTCCATCAGCTGCTTCTTCTGTTTCGGCGACAGCGGGCCGAAGAGGTCGACGACCCAGCTCTCGTGCTCGGCGGCCATGCTGTGGAACTGACGCTCGCCCTCCGCAGTGAGCTTCACACGGTAGACGCGCCGGTCGGCCGGGTCGACCTCGCGAACGACCAGGCCTTCCTTCTCCAGACCATCAGTGATGCCGGTGACGTTGCCGCCGGTCACCATCATGCGCTGGGAGAGCTCGCTCATCTTCAGGCCCTGGGGAGCGCGCTCGAGCTGTGCCATCAGATCGAAGCGCGGCAGCGTGGTGTTGAAGCTCGATTGCAGGCCCTGGCGCACCCGGCTCTCGATCTGGTTGGTGCAGGAGAGGAGCCGCAGCCACAGGCGCAGCGATACGTGGTGATCATCGTGCACCCGTGTCTCCGCATCGAGCGCCGCCGGCACCGGTTTCAACGCGGTCTTCTCCCGCGGCATCAGGTGGTCACCTCGCCGCCGGCGATCACGATGCTCTGGCCGGTCACGCTCTCGGTCCCGGGGCGGCAGAGCCAGAGCACGGCGCTGCAGACCTCTTCGGGAGCGATGAGCCGACCCTGGGGGTTGGTGGCCGTGAGAGTGGTCATCGCTTCGGTTTCGCTGCGGCCGGTCTTCCTCATTATGTTGTCGACCGCCCGCTTCACGATGTCGGTGTCGGTATATCCCGGGCACACCGCATTGACGGTGATGTTCCGCTTCGCGTACTCCAGCGCGAGCGAGCGGGTGAAGCCGATCACCGCGTGCTTCGAGGTGGCGTAAGCCGATATATAAGGTGCGCCCCTCAGGCCCGCGATGCTCGCGATGTTGACGATCCGCCCGAAGCCGGCCTGCAGCATGTCGGGAACGGCTTCCCGCGTGCATAGATACGTGCCGGTCAGATTGACGCCGATGATCCTGTTCCACAGCGCCTCATCGGTCTCCGTGAATTTGGCGGCCGCGGCCTGACCGGCGTTGTTCACCAGGATGTGCACCGGGCCGAATTGCCGGCGCGCCGCGGCGAAGGCTTCTTTTACCGAGGCGGCGTCGGTGACATCCGCCACGATCGGAATGGCACGCTCGGGACCGCCGAGGCCGGCGGCCACCTCCTCGAGTCGCGCCGAATCACGCCCGAGGAGCGAGACTCTTGCGTCCTCTGCTGCCAAGGCCGCGGCGATGCTGGCGCCAATACCGCGGCTGGCGCCGGTGACGAGTGCGTGTCGGACCGCCGGCGCCACCATGCCGTTACTCATGGACTTCGCTCGCCGGCTTCATGGTGGCCGCGCTCGCCTGCATCTGTGCGGCGCGCTGCAAATTGCGCTCGAGCTGCTGCCGCCCGGAAAGATACTGTTTCGGCCACCACTGCCCGGTGTAGCCGAGGCGGGCTGCAGCCTCGAGTGTCCAGGCCGGGTTGGCGAGATGTGGCCGCGCGAGGGCGCAGAGGTCGGCGCGGCCCGCGGCAATGATGGAGTTGACATGGTCGGGCTCGTAGATGTTGCCTACCGCCATGGTGGCGATGCCGACTTCGTTGCGCACCCTGTCCGCAAACGGGGTTTGCCACATGCGTCCGTAGACAGGCTTCTGCCAGGGGACGGTCTGGCCGGTGGAGACATCGATCAGATCGGTGCCGGCGTCACGGAAGGCGCGCACGATGACGAGGAGGTCGTCTTCCGAGAGGCCGCCTTCGGCCCAGTCGGTCGCGGAGATGCGCACCGAGAGCGGCTTGTCCTGCGGCCAGGCCGCGCGGACGGCCTGCAGCACCTCGAGCGGGAAGCGCAGGCGTCCCTGAATGTCACCGCCGTATTCGTCTTCCCTGCGGTTGGTGAGCGGGGAGAGAAAGGAGGCCAGGAGGTATCCATGCGCCATGTGCAGCTCGAGCATGTCGAAGCCGGCCTGCAGGCCGAGCTGTGCGGCGCGCACGAACTGCGAAATGACTTCCTCCATCTGCCTCCGGCTCATCTCGATGGGGGGCTGGCTGATGCCGGGCAGGTACGGAAGGGGAGAGGGGGCCAGGATCGGCCAGTTTCCCTCGGGCAGCGGGTGATCCATCTTCTCCCAGCCGAGTTGGGTCGATCCCTTGCGTCCGGAGTGACCGAGTTGCAGGCAGAGCTTTGCCGGAGTGCGCGCGTGCACGAATTCCGCGATGCGTTTCCAGGCGTCGCGCTGTGCCTCGCTCCAAAGCCCGGTGCATCCGGGAGTGATGCGGCCTTCGGGAGAGACGCAGGTCATTTCCGTGTAGACGAGTCCCGCGCCGCCGAGCGCCCGGTGGCCATAATGAACGAGATGCCAGTCGTCCGGCATCCCGTCCGTCGCACAGTACTGCGCCATGGGAGAGACGACGACACGGTTGGCGAGCGTGAGCCCGCGAAGCTTGAAGGGCAGGAACATCGGTGGGCGCCGATCGCTCACGCCGCCGCGGCGCGCGAGCCAGCCCTCGTAGCGCTCCATGAACTTCTCATCCCGCATCTTCAGGTTCTCGTGCCCGATGCGCTGACTGCCGGTGAGCAGGCTGTAGGCGAACTGCTCCGGCGGCAGATGGGTGTAGCGCTCGACGCTCTCGAACCACTCCATGCGGTTGCGCGCCGCGCTCTGCAGCTTCAGGACCTCGAGGCTGCGCTCCGCATGGTATGCCTCGAGCGCGGGGCTGAGGTCCGCCGCTGCGCCGCGGTGGCGGGTGAGCGCCCCTGCCAATGCAATGGCATCCTCCATGGCGAGCTTGGTGCCGGAGCCGATCGAGAAATGCGCCGTGTGTGCCGCATCGCCGATCAGGACCACCTTGCCGTCGTGCCAGCGGCGGCAATGCACGCGATTGAAGTTGAGCCAGGCCGAGCCGCGCAGATGGTTGGCATTGCTCTTGAGCGCATGGCCGTCGAGGTAGCGTCCGAAGAGCTGCTGGCAGAAGGCGATGGAGCCTGCCGTACCCAGCCGATCGAGCCCCTGGCGCTTCCAGGTCTCCTCGCGCGTCTCCACGATGACGGTGGAGAGGTCGCGGCTGAACTGGTAGGCGTGGATCTGGAACCAGCCGTGCTCGGTGCGCTCGAACGCGAACGTGAAGGCCTCGAAGGACTGGGTCGTGCCGAGCCAGATGTAGCGGCATTTGCGGCGGTCGAGCTCCGGCTCGAACACGGCCTGGTGATGCTGGCGGGTCTTGCTGTTGGCGCCATCGGCCGCGACGATGAGGTCCGCGTCCTCGAAGCCCGCTTCCGAGTCCACTTCGCGCTCGAAGTGCTGGCGGACGCCGAGCTCCGCCGCGCGCTCCTGCAGGATGTGCAGGAGCTGCTTGCGGCTGATGCCGCAGAACCCATGGCCGCCGCTCACGAACGTCCGGCCGGCAAAGTGGATCTCGATGTCGTCCCAGTGGTGGAAGTTACCGGTGATCGCAGCGTGCGAGCGGGCATCCGCGGCGCGGAAGTTCTCCATGGTCTGGTCGGAAAAGACGACGCCCCAGCCGAAGGTGTCATCCGGCCGGTTGCGCTCGTAGACCTCGACGCTCGCCTGCGGCAGGGCCTTGCGCAGCAGAATGGCGGTGTAGAGGCCCGCGGGGCCGCCACCCAGGCAGACGATTCGCTTCATGGCGGCGCTGATTGAGCCTGTACCGTTTGCATCGAGGGTGTGTTATATTGCGAGATACTTGAGATGTCAAGTATTACCCACGGGGGATTCATAGCATGACCACATCGCCCAGCGCCCCGCAGCCGGACATCCTCGCCCGCCTGGTGAACGGCATCGTCGGCGGCGGCATCCGCGTCGTGGATCTCACCGTGCCGCTGGAGTCCGCGACGCCCACGATCCAGCTTCCGCCGCAATTCGCTCCCTCGAAGCCTTTCGCGCTCGAGGAGATCTCCCGCTACGATGAGCGCGGGCCGGCGTGGTACTGGAACAATATCGCCTGCGGGGAGCATACTGGCACGCACTTCGATGCCCCGGTGCACTGGGTGAGCGGCAAGGACTATCCCAACAACGCCACCCACAACATCCCGGTCGAGAGGTTCATCGGCCCGGCCTGCGTCATCGATGTGTCGCGGCAGGTGGCGCAGAACGCGGATTTCCTGCTCACGCAGCAGATCGTAGAGGACTGGGAGCGGCAGCACGGGCGCATTCCCGCGCACGCCTGGGTGCTGGTGCGGACCGATTGGTCCAAGCGCGCCACGGCCGGGGAATTCCTCAACATCGGCAAGGACGGCGCGCATACCCCGGGCTTCCATCCGCAGTGCGTTCCGTTCCTCGCGCGCGAGCGCGACATTCTCGGTGTAGGGGTGGAGACCGTCGGCACCGATGCCGGCCAGGCGCCGACCTTCGAGCCGATGTTTCCCTGCCACACCATCATGCATGGCTCGAACCGCTTCGGCCTTGCGAGTCTCACCAACCTCGATCAGCTGCCACCCACGGGTGCCGTGGTGATTGCCCCACCGCTCAAGATCGTCAACGGCTCGGGAAGCCCGCTGCGGGTGCTGGCGCTCGTTCCGGCGTGACCTCGCTTACTATATAAGCCCATGGCCGAGCGCTCGTTCGCCAAAGAAGTGAAGTCGCTGCGGCTCGGCGCCGGCGCCGAGTTCCGCGGCGAGGGCATCCTTGCCGTCACCAAGGCGCTTCTGCAGTCCGGTGTCGCCTACGTCGGCGGCTACCAGGGCGCGCCCATCTCCCATCTCATGGACGTCCTCAGCGATGCGGAGGATATCCTGACCGAGCTCGGCGTGCACTTCGAGGCGAGCGCCTCGGAGGCCACGGCTGCCGCCACGCTCGCCGCCTCCATCAACTATCCGCTGAGGGGAGCGGTCACCTGGAAGTCGACAGTTGGAACCAATGTGGCTTCCGACGCGCTCGCCAACCTGGCGTCCGCGGGTGTGAAGGGCGGCGCGCTCATCATCGTGGGCGAGGACTACGGAGAAGGCGCCAGCATCATGCAGGAGCGCACCCACGCCTTCGCCATGAAATCCCAGATGTGGCTGCTCGATCCGCGGCCACACCTGCCGGAGATCGTGCGGGCAGTGGAGCAGGCGTTCGAGCTGTCCGAGGCCAGCAATACCCCTGTGATGCTGATGCTGCGCATCCGCGCGTGCCACGTGTACGGCCGCTTCACGGCCAAGGACAACCGGCGGCCCGCGTTCTCGGCCGATGATGCTTTGAACGCGCCGATCAGGGATTACGGGCGGATCATCCTGCCACCCTCCACCTACGCCCAGGAGCGCGAGAAGATCCAGCAGCGCCTGCCGGCTGCGATCCGCTTCATCGCCGAGCGGGGGTTGAACGATTTCATCGATGGCGAGAGCGATGATGTCGGCATCGTGCTGGAGGGAGGGCTTTACAACAATGTCCTGCGGGCGCTGCAGCTCGTGGGGCTCGCGGATACGTACGGGGCGACGAAGATCCCCCTCTATGTGCTCAATGCGACCTATCCCCTCGTGCCCGGGGAGTGGGTCAGGTTCTGCGGCGGCAAGCGGGCGGTTCTGGTGATCGAGGAAGGCCAGCCGGAGTTCATCGAGCAGGCGGCAAGCCAGATCCTGCGCAGGCACGACATCCAGGCCCGGCTTCTCGGCAAGGACATGCTGCCGATGCACGGGGAGTACACCGTCGATGTCATCCGCAAGGGGCTGAAGGAATTCATCGGGCACTGGGCGCCGGAATTGCGGCGGGAGCCTCGCGTCGCCCAAGTCAGGGAAGCGCCTCTCGTGCCGGCGGAACGTCTTGCCGCGGTAGTTCCGCCGCGGCCCTCGGGGCTCTGCACGGGCTGCCCGGAGCGCCCGTTCTTCTCGGCCATGAAGCTTCTGCAGCGGGAGATCGGCCCGCTGCACATCAGCGCCGACATCGGCTGCCATTCCTTCGCGACGCTGCCGCCCTTCAACATGGGTAACAGCATCATGGGCTATGGGCTGGGGCCGGCCGGCGCCTCGGCGTTCCACCACGAGGGCGAGCGGCGCGCCGTCTCCATCATGGGGGACGGCGGCTTCTGGCACAACGGCCTGACGAGCGGTATCGGCAATGCCGTATTCAATCGTCACGACGATGTGACCATCATCATCGACAACAACTACTCGGCGGCCACCGGCGGACAGGACATTCCCTCGTCCCGCGGCGCCAACGAGCACCGGCAGGGTAATAACTCGATCGCCGATGCCGTGCGCGGCGTCGGCGTGAAGTGGGTTCGCAGCACCAGCACCTACGACATTCCGCAGACCCTGAAGATACTGCGCGAGGCGCTGACGACCCCGTTCAAGGGACCCAAGGTGATCGTCGCGGAGGGCGAGTGCCAGTTGAACCGCCAGCGGCGGGTACGGCCGCTCATGAAGAAGGCCATCCAGGAGGGCAAGCGAGTGGTGCGCGAGCGCTTCGGCGTCGATCCGGACACCTGCACGGGCGATCACTCCTGCATCCGACTCTCCGGCTGCCCCTCGCTCACCATCAAAAAGAATCCCGACCCGCTGCGCACCGATCCGGTTGCGCACGTGGACAACAGCTGCGTAGGCTGCGGAGTCTGCGGCGAAGTGGCGCACGCGGCGGTGCTCTGCCCGTCGTTCTATCGCGCAGAGCTCATCTACAACCCCACGCGTTGGGACCGGCTGCTCGCGCGCGTACGCGGAGCGATAATCGGCACGTTACAGCGCCGTAGCGAGCGCAAGCGCCTGCGCTTCGCACTATGACCACGGGTCCCATCAAGCTGTGCGTCGCGGCCCTGGGTGGCCAGGGCGGCGGCGTGCTGACCGACTGGCTGATCGAGATCGCCGAGGAGGAGGGCTATCTCGCGCAATCGACTTCCGTGCCGGGCGTGGCGCAGCGCACGGGCGCCACGATCTACTATCTCGAGTTCTTCCCGCGCGCCGAGGCGGAGCGGGCCGGCCGTGAGCCGATCATGGCGCTGATGCCCGTGCCGGGCGATGTCGATTGCGTCGTCGCGTCCGAGCTGGTGGAGGCGGGCAGGGCGATCCAGCGCGGACTCGTGGATCCCGAGAAGACGACGCTCATCGCCTCGTCCCACCGGTCGTATTCGATCTTCGAGAAGATCGCGCTGGGTCAGGGCGCAGCGAACGAGGCCGAGCTCACGGAGCTCATTCGACGCCAGGCGAAGCGCCTCATACTCTTCGACATGAACGCTGTTGCGGAGCAGCACCACAGCGTCATCAGCTCCGTGCTGCTCGGCGCGCTTTGCGGCAGCGGTGTGTTGCCGTTCCGGCGGCAGGCCTTCGAGGCGGCGATCCGCAAAAGCGGCATTGCGGTCGAGACCAACCTTGCTGCCTTCGCCGACGCCTGCCGGCGTGCGCAGGAGGGCGAAGATCCGGTCTCCAGCGATGCCGCTTCCAACTCACCGGCCGCTGGCAATGCCGCGGGTGGGATCCCGGCACAGGCGCGCTCGCCGCGGCTGCAGCCGCTATTGGACCGGATTCGCCGCTTGCCTGAGGCGGCGCAGGCGACTGCGCTCGAAGGAGCGCGCCGCGCCATCGACTACCAGGATCCAGAGTACGCCGCGCTTTACCTGAGCCGGGTCGAGCGGATCGGGAGGCTCGATGCCTCTCCATGGACGCTTATCGAGGCGGTGGCTCGGAGTCTGGCTCTCTGGATGACGTTCGAGGACACTATCCGAGTCGCGGACCTCAAAACCCGCGCGACGCGTTTCGCGCGAGTGCGTGAGGAGATCCGCGCGGAGCCCGATCGGCTTTTCGGTATCACCGAGTTCATGAAGCCCCGCGTCGCGGAGATCGCCGGCACGCTGCCGGCCGCGGTGGGCGCCTGGGTGCTCGGCTCGCCCCGAGTGTCGCGGTGGCTCGGCTGGGCGACCGGCGGCAAGCGCATACGCACCAACACGGTCGGCGGCTTTCTCTTGCTTTATACCCTGGGCGGCTTGAAGCGCTGGCGGCGGGGAACTCACCGATATGTCGAGGAGAGCTCGCGCATCGAGGATTGGCTCGGTCGAATCGAGCGACTGGCGCCGGGACACTATGACCTTGCGGTCGAGCTGGCGCGTGCTCAGCGTCTGGTCAAGGGTTATGGCGAGACGCACGAGCGCGGCTGGAAGAGCTTCACGGCGCTGCTTGCGCGGGTTGAGGCGCTCGCCGCGCGCGCGGACGGGGCAGCGGTTCTCGCGCGGCTGCACGAGGCCGCGCTGGCGGACGAAGAAGGCAAGACGCTGGCGAAGGAGCTTGCAGCATTGGGCGGCCCGGAATGAAGGGCTTACGCTAGCGGGAGCAGTCACTCATGCAGCGCTATCGCGACAACGCTGCGGCGATCCGCTCGCTGGTCCGCCCGGACAGCGTACACCGCCATCTGTAGACTTCTACACCACCCAGGCCGCGAGATCGCCGGTGCCCACGAGCTTGCCGTCCTTGCTCTCTCATCAGCGACTACTTCCCGCCCGCGCGCCGCGACTTCGCCGTCGGCGCTTTCCTCAGCGGGATCGCGATCGGTCAGGGCGCGGCTATCCTGATCGGCGGTGCGGCGCTGCATTTCGTCCAGGCGGGCACGCTCGCCGGTACGCCGCTCGCCGCCATGGCGCCGTGGCGGCTGGTCCTGGCATCGGCGCGCCAGCCCTCGTCTGGTCGCTCGCGGCCTACGTCGGGCTCGCCCTCGGCGCGAGGCTCGTCATCGGTTTCAGCGCCGGCGTGCTCGCCGGCGGCTGGCTCTCCGACGTGGCCGGCCGGAGCTGGCACTTCAGCGGCAAGCTCCTCGTGTGCCTCGCGACGAGCGCGCTCATCCTGCCGGTCGCGTGGGGAATCGATGCCTCGAGCGAGAGCCTCGTGATGCTGGCGGTGCCTGCATACTTCCTGCTCTCGGGAACGGTCACGGCCTGCGGCTTCTCAGCGCTCCTCGATGTGGTGCCCCAATCGCCCTCACTGCCACAGTGGGCTACGGGCTCGATGCCGTCCTGCTCGCCGCGACCCTGGCGGTGCTGCGATCGAGGCCCGCAGCGCCCGCCTGATCGTTGCTTCTCTGCCACTTTCGCGTCGGGCGGGACCCATGCTAGAGTCTTCCATGCTTTAGGTGTCAACTAGTTGTGCGGGGGACCCCGATGGCCACTCGAGTCACACAACTGCGTATCCTGCAGGCGGCGCTCGAGCTCTTCAACGAGGAGGGCACCGCGGCCGTTTCCGCGAGCCGCATCGCCGAGCGCTGCGGCATCAGCAAGGGAAACCTGCAGTATCACTTTCCCAACAAGCGCGATGTCATCTTCGCGATCTTCCAGCTCGCCATTGCGGAGATGAATGCCGGCTGGTATCGCGACCACCTGGTGGCGAGCCTCGAGCACATGGCGGCCATGTTCGTGCGCCAGCTGCAGCTCATCGTCAAGTACCGGTTCTTCTACCGCGAGCTCGCCGACCTTTTGCGTCAGGATGCGCTGCTGCGGCGGCGCTATGTCGAGAATCGCGAGCGCCGCCTCGAGGTCATCGAGAAATTCATGCACGCCCTCGAGGCGCGAGGCCTGATGCGCCTGCCGGCCGAGCCGCGCCGGCTGCGCGCCATCCTCGAGGTAACCTGGATTCTCTCCGAGAATTGGGTCAATTACACCGAGTACCAGGACCGGGAGCTCACCGCCGCCGCGATCCAGGAAGGCTACGCGGCGATTCTCGAGGTATTGCGGCCGTACCTGGAAGCCGATCCGCAGAAGCTCACCGAGGCATCCTCCTCCACGATCGCGCGGCTCGTCCCGCAAGAGCCGCGGTCCGTCACTCGCCTCGCGTCCTGATCGCCGCGTTTTTGCCGCATGGCGCATTAGGCCCGTCAGCCTAAAGCCTCGCTGTACAAGAGCCGCAGGGCTGTTCGACAGTATCGCGGTCAGTCCAGCCGGCTCGGCGGGCGATCGATAAGGGGGGGCAATGCGACTCGATGCACGTGGCTCATTCCAGATGTTGGCGGCGCTCGCGCTCACGATCGCCATCATGGCGCCGGGACCGGCCGCGGCGGCCGGCGGAGCGCCGACACCTGCCATCGACACCGCCGCAACCGAAGCTTCCGGGAATCAGGCGGTGCAGACTTCTGCCACGCCCGCTTCCTCCGGCAGCGCGAGCCCGTCCGTGCTGCAGGGCGTCGTGGTTACCGGCTCGCGCATTCGCCAGCCGACGCTTACCGGATCGGCCGCTCTGCAGGTGGTGAGCGACAAGGAGTTTCAGGCCGAGGGGACGCAGAGCGTCGACACTCTGCTCAACAGCCTGCCTGCGGTCGAGGGCAATTTCTCCCTGACTCAGACCTCCAATCCAGGCGGTGCCCGTGGTGTCGCCAACGTTGACCTGCGCGGACTCGGCCCCGCGCGCACGCTGACGCTCATCGACGGCAAGCGTGTGATGCCGGGCAGCCCCCTCGGGGGGCCCGAGGCCGACCTCAACTTCGTCCCGACCGCACTCGTCGAGCGGGTCGAGGTCCTCACCGGTGGGGCATCGTCGATCTATGGATCGGATGCGATCGCCGGTGTCGTCAACTTCATCATGAAGAAAAACTTCGAGGGATTCAGCGTCAACGCCCAGGGCAACATCACCGGCCAGGGCGACGGCGCCAGCTACGATACCTCGCTCATCTGGGGAAGCAATTTCGCCGAAGGCGCGGGCAATGTCACCCTCTACATGGATTACACCCATTACAATGCCGTCACCGATGGGCAGCGCCCCTTCGGCGTCTATGCGCTCGCAACCCTCAACGAGGGGGTGCCGGCGACCAGCAACTCGCAATGCCAGGGTGAATTCGGCCCGGACAGCATGGTGGCGTTCGGTCGCTGCACCGCCGGCTCCTCCATCATCCCCCAGGGCCGCTTCATCAGCAACGATCGGGCCGCTGCCCATCTCTCGCCCGCGGGCATCGTCGATCCCACCGGATCGCGCTCGATCATCGCCGACAACGGCGAGCAGTACAACTTCAATCCGTACAACTACCTGCGCCTTCCGGACGACAGATACAACCTGGGCGGCTTTGCGCATCGCGAGATCAACGACCACGTCGAGCTCTACGGCAGTGCGATGTTCATGCAGGACACGAGCACTACCCAGGCCGCGCCGGATGCGATCTCCGACACTTTCAACATCAACTGCGACAACCCGCTTCTCTCCGCGCAGGAGGCGCAATGGCTGTGCGGGTCCGCGGGGCTCTCGGCGACCGATACTGCCAGCGTCATCTACTTCAAGCGCGCGGTTGAGGCGGGTAACCGCGAGGACAACATCCGGCATACCGATTTTCGCATGGTGCTGGGCGCCCGCGGCACGATCGTCGACGATTTCTCGTATGACGTCTCGCTGCAGCGCGGGGAGGCGATGCTGACCGAGAGCTTCCGCGGAAATCTCTCGCAGTCGAATCTGCAGCAGGCGATGCTGGCGGTGGCGGGCCCCGGCGGGAGCGCAGTCTGTCAAAATCCTTCGGGCGGGTGCGTCCCCGCCGATATCTTCCAGGTGGGTCAATTGACGCCAGCGCAGTTGAAATATTTGGGTGTCGTGACACAGGAGCAGGGAAACACCGTGGAGGAGGTTGGCGCCGCGAGCATCAGCGGTGATCTCACGCCATATGGCATCAAGAGCCCATTCGCTCACGACGGCGTGGGCGTCGCTGCCGGCCTGGAGTATCGCCGGGAGTCTCTGGATTTCCTTCCCGACCAGCTCCTGCAAAGCGGAGCGCTCGGCAGTCCGCTGCCGGCCGTCTCGGGGCAGTTCAATGTTCGCGATTACTTCGGGGAGCTGCAATTGCCGGTGCTCGAGAACCGGCCGTTTGCCAAGCTGCTTCAGCTCGATACCGCGTATCGGCTGTCGGACTACACCATTCAGGAACGCAGCAGCAGTCTGCTGACCCATGCGTACAAGTTCGGCGTCCGGTACTCGCCGATCAGGGATGTCACCGTGCGCGGAAGCTGGAATCGCGCGGTTCGGGCACCGGATATCAATGAGCTGTTCTTCCCTGCGTCCCAGGGAGGCACCACGGGCAGCGATCCATGCTCGGGCCCGGTCAACCCGGCTACGGGCGTCGTCTCGGGGGGCGCGACCCTCGCCCAGTGTGAGCGTAGCGGGGTCACGCCAGGGCAGTACGGCATCATCCAGCAGTGTCCGGCCGGACTCTGCAACGACTTCGCCGGCGGCAATCGTGATCTGCAGGCGGAGAGTGCGATCACCCGGCAGCTTGGCCTCGTCCTGACGCCCCGTGCACTCGAGGGGTTCTCGGCCACTATAGACTACTACCAGATAACGATCTCGCAGGAGATCGGCACCCTGCCATTCTTCACGATCGTCAGCGGGTGTCTGAATCAGGGCCTCTTTTGCAGCGCAATTCATCGCAGCGCGGCCGGGGACCTGTTTGGATCGCACGATGCCTATGTCTCTCGGACCAATGTCAACGTCGGCTACGTGCGCGAGAGCGGCCTGGACATTGGCTTCAACTATACCCGCAGCCTCAGCGATCTGGGATTGGGGAACGCGGGCCGGGTGGCGCTGGACTTCCAGGGTACGTACCTCAAATCCGTGACGGAGCAGACGGCGCCGGGCGTTCCCGCCTATGATTGTGCCGGTCTCTATGGGTCGACTTGCGGAGAGCCGCGCCCGAAATGGCGGCATACCATGCGCGCCACGTGGTTGGTGCCGAATGATTGGCCGGTCGCCGGACTTGGTGTATCGCTGCGATGGCGATACCTTAGCTCCGTGGGTCTCGACAAGAACCTCACCGGCACCGTACTCGCCCAGGGCAAGCCGGACCTCGTCGACGGAACCCTGGACACGCGGCAATACCTCGACCTGACACTGTCGTATCAGCTGACCGCAAAGGACGTGTCGTTGCGCCTCGGGGTCAATAATCTCACCGGGGTGGATCCGCCCCTTACCTCCACTGTCGGCGCGAACGCTTTCGCGAATCCGCAATTCTTCGGTGATGCCAATACTTACCCCGTTCTCTACGATTCCCTGGGGCGGGTGTTCTTTCTGGGCGTGACGGCTAACTTCGACTGATTCGGGAAGATGAGCATGAAGAATTCGGCGATAGGAGGGCTACGGGTATTGCTTCTCGCGACCGCGGGCCTCTGGGGGCTCGCTCTCGGGGCCGGAACCGGCAGTCAGAGCGCAGATGCGCCCCGGCATGCGATCCGTCCCGCGCTCTACCAGGCGCTCCAGTGGCGGAACATCGGTCCGTCCACCGGGGGCCGCACGACGGCCGTCGCCGGTGTGCCGAAGGAGCTCACGACGTTCTACATCGGCTCATCGGGCGGAGGCGTGTGGAAGACGGTCGATGCGGGCGGATCGTGGCACAATATTTCGGATGGGTACTTCGACGTAGGGGGCATCGGTGCGATCGCCATCGCGCCGTCCGATCCGCGGGTGATCTATGTCGGGACGGGAGAGGCCTCGATTCGAGGTCAGACGACATCCCCTGGAGACGGCATCTACAAGTCGACCGACGGTGGCAAGACCTGGACACACCTTCAGGGTCTGCGGGACAGCCGCCACATCGCTGCAATCGTGATCGATCCGAGGAATCCAAACGCCGTTTATGCCGCTGTGCAGGGCGATCCGTGGGAGCCGACGCAGACTCGTGGAGTCTATCGCTCCACGGACGGAGGCCAGAGCTGGCAGCGGGTGCTCTTCGTCAACCAGACGACCGGCGCCCACGATTTAAGCATCGATCCGCGCGATCCGCGGGTTTTGTATGCGGGACTGTGGGACTACCTTCGCCAGCCCTGGAACGTCCGCAGCGGCGGGCCGGGGAGCGGTCTCTGGAAATCGACGGATGGAGGCGCGAGCTGGCGTCGGTTACGCAAAGGGTTGCCGACGCTGATGGGAAATACCGGGGTGTCGGTGTCGCCCGCGGACCCGAATCGCGTTTATGCAATGATCGAGGCCGTCAACGGCGGGGTCTTCCGTTCCGACGATGCGGGTGCGAGCTGGCACCGGGTGAACGGCGATGCCGGCATGCGCGATCGCGGCTGGTACTACACTCGCATCTACGCCGACCCGGTGAAGAAGGACACGGTGTACGTGCTCGCGAATTCAGTGGTGAGATCCACGGATGGGGGCGAGACGTTCGAGGGAGTGAGAACTCACCACGGCGACAACCATGACCTGTGGATCAATCCGACCAACGACCGGGTCATGGTGGAAGGCAATGATGGCGGCGGGACCGTCACGCTGGACGGAGGTGCGAGCTGGTCGAGCGAGATCAACCAGCTCACCGGCCAGTTCTATCGTGTGGCGGTCGACGATGCTTTCCCCTACCGGATCTATGGAGGTCAGCAGGATCGGAGCACGGTCAGCATCGCGAGCCGCACTCTGGGCCTGGGCATCGGGCCGCGGGACTGGCATGGAGTCGGCGGCGGCGAGAGCGGCCAGATCAGCCTGGATGCGAGCGATCCGAAGCTCGTTTATGCCACCGATATCCTCGGCGGACTGGATGAGTACGATGCGAGCGATGAGGAGATCCGGCACATCCAGCCCTATGAGTACTTCGCCGCATTCCTGCCGCCGCGCGAGCTGAAATACCGCTCCAACTGGAGCGCACCCGTGCTGGTATCGATGCACGATCCGAAGGTGATCTACTACGGCGCCCAGGTGCTGTTCAAGTCCTCCGACCGCGGCTACTCCTGGTCCGTGATCAGTCCCGATCTGACTCGTCACCAGCTCGACAAGGAGGGCACCGACGGTGGGCCGATCAGCGTCGAGGGTGCGGGCGGCGAGACCTATGGCACGCTCACTTACATAGCGGAGTCGCCGCGCTCGGCGGGCACCGTGTGGGTGGGATCCGACGACGGGCTGGTGCACCTGACGCGGGATGGCGGCCAGCACTGGAGTGACGTCACCCCGCCCGGCATTCGACAGGGGCAGATCCAGTCGATCGAGGTCTCGCCTCGCACAGCGGGCAAGGCGTACGTCGCAGTGACACGCTACAAGTTCGGCGACCTCACTCCCATGCTCTATCGCACGACCGATTACGGCCGGACCTGGCGGAAAATCGTCAACGGGCTGCCTGCGAAGGCCTTCGTCCGTGTGGTGCGCGAGGATCCGGCACGGGACGGACTGCTGTATGCAGGCACGGAGACGGGGATGTACATCTCCTTCGATGACGGAGAGAGCTGGCAGCCATTTCAGCTCAACCTGCCGAAGGTCCCGGTTACCGACCTCAAGGTCCATGATGGCGATTTGATCGCGTCCACCCAGGGTCGCGCCTTCTGGATTCTCGACGACATCACTCCGCTCGAGCAGCTCGATGCGCAGGTGGCCAAGGCGGGCATGTATCTCTTCAAGCCGCGCCGCACCTATCGCCTCGACCGGCACTTCGAGTTCGGTCCGCCCGAGCTGGGCCAGAACCCACCCGAGGGCGCCCTCATCCGCTACGAGCTCGCCGCGCAGCCTTCGGCGAGCGACGGCCCGGTCGTGCTCGAGATCCTCGACAGCCAGGGGCGGTTGATCCGCAAGTTCACCAGCAAGCCCGCGAAGCGGGAGGCGAGCAGCCTGGTGAAGGGCGTGGAGACCCTGCCGCCAGCGCCTCCGGTACCGGACCGCGCGGGAATGAATTCCTACGTGTGGAACCTGCGGGTAGCGCCATACACGCCCACGTCCGACACCATCCGCTATGTCAGTCAGGTACCATACCGGGTGAGTCCCGGAACGTACACTGTGCGCTTGACTTACGGCGGCAGATCGAGCTCCCAGACGCTCGAAGTGGTAAACGACCCGCGCCACGCAACGCGCAGCGCGGCGCAATGGACGCAGCAGCAGACACTTTTGGCTCGGCTTGGCTCGACGGTCGATGATATCCACCGCACGACCAATGACATGCGCGCGATCGCGCAGCAGGCACAGAGCCTGATCCAACACGCGGCAGGACATCGGGATGCAGACCGCGTACGCGCCGAGGGCGAAGCGCTCATTGCCCGCATCGCGCACTGGGAGGAGCAGGTGCCGCAGGCGCCGTTGCCGAATGGAGTACAGGACTACGTCTCCTTCCCCAGCCGGCTGCTGAGCACCCCCGTACTGAACCTCATCACGATTGTGGATCAGGACCCGCCCGTGACCCTGGCGGCGCAGGAGGAGGCGAAGGCGCTGCTGTCGCGCTGGTCGGCCATCCGCGCGCAGGCGCAGAGCATCAAGCAGCACGAGCTCTCGGCTTTCGAGGCAGCGCTGCGGCGGGCAGGCTTGCCGGGTGCGATCGCGGGCTGGAGTCCGGGCAGCCCGCCGCCACCGCGAGTCGGTCTGTCTCACTCGCCCGGCAGTGCGATCGCAGAATCCGATACCGACGAGGAATAGAGTAGATTCCCGGAGCGCTTCGGAGAGATTACCCAGCATGGCTGCCCCCATCGTCGCCCAGCCGAAGCCCTATCTGGTCACCCTGGAGGGCGGCGGTACGTATTTCTGGTGCGCCTGCGGCCGTTCCGCCAACCAGCCGTTTTGCGATGGCTCGCACAAGGGAACGGGTATCGTACCGCGCAAGCTCGTCCCGGCGCGTACCGAGGAAGTGCTGCTTTGCGGTTGCAAGCACACGGCGGGTGCGCCGTTCTGCGACGGCTCGCATACCAATCTAACGGGAGGCTCGCCAGTCGATGACCCGGACAGCCCCGCAAACCGGTGCATCCCGGAGGTCGCCGATCGCGATGGGCCGCGCCGCCGGCTGAACGGAGGGTGCTATATCGTCTCGCCGGAGGCGATGCAGAAAATCTCGCGGGAGCACCTGCGCTACTGCTACCTGGTGACCGCCGAGTGGGGCGCCAACTATCAGACACAGCTGCTTCTGGAGGTGCAGGGCGGGGCCTCGCCGGTGCTCTCGCTCGGCGACCGCGAGTTGATCCTCTTCGTCATGCAAGGCAACGGGCGCGTCTCGATCAGCGGGCGGGAGTTCGACATCGAGATCAACGATGGCGTCTACGTCCGCTCGGGCGAGGCGTTTTCGCTGATTCCCGCAGGCGGCGAGACCTTGCGCGTGTTCGCGCTGGCCCATCCGCAGGGAGAGCTCGAGTGGCTTGCCGCGATGCCGCGGAACTTCGACGCCGCCTGTCCCCGGCGCGTGGTATCGGTCGATGCCGGGCAGCGCATCGACATGGGACCGCGATACTTCCAGCTCCTGGTCGACAAGCGCATCGGCTCGCAACTCATTACTCAGTTCATAGGCCATATTCCCCGCTCCAAGGCTGCCCCGCACCGCCATCTTTACGAGGAGTCGATCATCGTCCTCGATGGCCAAGGCTACTTGTGGACCGAGGATCGCAAGGCGCCGGTGAAGGCAGGGGAGGCGATCTTCCTGCCGCGC
>DASVWT010000373.1:0-15400 GCA_036393055.1 Steroidobacteraceae bacterium | reverse complement strand
ATCCGCCCGCTGCCGCTCGAGAAGATGGCCGAGCGCTATGGACGGCGCGAGCGGCTGCGCCGGGCGGGCTGACTCGCCCGCTCGCGCAGCCCACAGCCGCGGCCGCTCGCACGCTTTCGCTGCCTGACGGGCGCGCGCAGGCGGCCGGACTCTCAGCTCGGTTTCTGGCTCCCTCTGGCCCCGCCGGTGCGGCTCGATGAGCTTTCGCGCCGGCCATCGCCCGTGTCCTGGGTGACGACCTCGTCCGCGAAATAAAGCGGCCTCGCTCCCTCGCCCGTGGAAGGCTCCACCGCGAACAGGAGGTCCGTCAGCTCGTCCGCGTGCTCCTCTTCCTTGGCGAGGATCTCCTCCATCATGACCCGCGAGGTCGGGTCGCGCTCGCCGAAGTAGCGGATCATCTCGCGATAGCTCTCGACCGCGATGCGCTCGGCGATCAGGTCTTCGCGGATCATGTCGGCGAGCGAGTTGCCCTCGCGGTACTCGCTGTGGCTCAAGTCCGTCAGCATCGCCGGGTTCATCTCCGGCTTGCCGCCGAGCTGCTTGATCCGCTCGGCGAGGCGCTCGGCATGCTCCTGCTCCTCGCGCGCATGCTCCTTGAACTCCTCCTTGACGGCCTGCGAATGGATGGCGGTCGCCATGAAATAGTGAAACTGGTAGCGCAGCGTACAGACGAGCTCGGTGGCGAGCGCCTCATTGAGTATCCGGATGGACTGCTCGCGATCGAGCTGATAATCCGGGGTGATCGCCCCTTGTGAGATGTGCTGGCGAGCTCGCTCGCGCAGCGCCTGGATCTGCTGCAGATGGGTCATCGGCTTCTCTCCTTCTTACGATGAGTACCCGCGCGACTGCACAAGCCGCAGGGATTACAGGGACGAAGAAGCAAGCGTTGCGCCCGAAATTCAGGCCGGATCCTTGTCCGGGGCTCCTCCGAGCAGGGTCTCACGGCCCAGGTAAATAGAACCAATTAAATACCATATGCCAACGTCCCGCCGCTCATTGCGACGGTATCCTTTTGTTAAATGAAGGAAAATTCTGGAATCACCACATTGGTTATTTCCAAAGTATGGATTTATCCTACAAGTGGTACTAGACTGGAGTCCAAGTGGTCATGATCACGGGTGACCCAAAGGAAAAAGATCGCCAACGCATTCTGCCGAACAGATCTTGAGAACACGAAGTGGTCCGCCAATGGGCGGCAATGATTCAACGACTACATCGGGGTGGGTAATCTATGAGAATCGGAAGGTCCACGTTGGTCGGCACAGCCGTCGCAATGGCGCTGTTCGGGGGGAATCTCCCCGCGGCCGCGCAGCAACAAGCTGCGGCAAATGGCACGAAGAACCAGAGCAGCACGGCTCACGGCCAACGAAAACCTGGCGCCATATCCGCTGACCCAAGCCACGCAGCCAGCCAGTCCGGTGCGACATCTGCACCTTCGGACGAATCGAACGCGCTCAACCCCATCGTCGTGACCGGCTCGGCTTACCCCGAACGCCGGTTCAACGTGTCATACGCGGTCAACTCGCTGTCGGCTCGGAAGATCAAAGAGCTGGCGCCCTCGAGCTATTCGGATCTGCTCGGCGACGTTCCCGGCATCCAGGTGGAATCGACCGGCGGCGACGCCGAGAACGTGACCCGCGTACGCGGCATCCCTGGGGATCGAACCGGCCTGATCGTCGAGCAGGATGGTCTGCCGCTGTGGCCGCAAACCGACGGTCTTTATTTCAACTCCACGGACGGTATGAACAGATTCGACCTGATGACCCAACGAGTCGAAATCGTGCGGGGCGGACCCGCGCCGATTTACGCGAGCAGCGCGACGGCGATCGCGAACAATATCACGGTCACCGGCGGGCCGACGGCCAAGGGCGCAGCCGAGCTGACCCTGGGCGATACGGGCCTCTACCGGGCAGACGTTTATCAGTCAGGGCCATTGAGCAGCGATACCTTTTACGCGATCGGCGGCTTTCTTCGCTATGACGAGGGTTATCGCAACAACGGATTCCCCAATGACCATGGCGGTCAGATCCGCGGCAACATAAAACATGTATTCGACACCGGGTGGGTCAAGGTCTCCGCGCAATATCTGGACGATACCAACGTCTTCTACCTGCCAATCCCGATCGCCGATCCTCGCAATCCTTCGGTATCGCTCAATCCTTATATAAATTTCTTTACTGGCACGATGAATTCGCCGGCGCTGCGCAACGTCGGTTACCAGTACTACGATCGGAACGGCGTCCTGCAGAGCTTCACCCGGGATCTGGCCAACGGGCGCCACATCAAGCTCGGCAATATCGGGCTGCAGTACGAAGCAAACTTCGGCGGAACGATGATCGACTTCAAGTCGAGCCTCACCAGAGGTACGCTCACGTTCGACGCTCTCTATTCCACCAGCAATCCGGTCGACGCCAACAGCTTCGCCGCCTCGTATCTGCCGGCAGCGCGAACCGCCTTCGGTGCTTCGGTGGCCGATCTCGGGTACACGGTCGCGGGAGTCGTGGGATCGCCCACCTACAACCCATATGCGGATTCCGGATTGGTCATGCAGTCCCAATACCGCGCGGTAAATTCAACCTTCTACTCCGACGAAAACGATTTGAGTGCGACCCGCGAGTTCGACACGGCCTGGGGAACGCACGATGTGAAACTCGGCTTCAACGGCGCCTTCTGGGGCCTGACAGGATTCGATGCCTATCAGAACTATCTGATGCAGGTGCGAAGCCGGCCGGAGCTCCTGAATCTGGTGGCCTATTCTGCCAGCGGAGCCGTTCTGGGCTCGGTGACCGACAATGGTGTCCTGCAGGCGACCACGGGCCTCAATCAGATGACGCTCGATGCCAAGTCGATCGCCGTCTACCTGAACGATACCTGGGCCATTACCGACAAGCTGCGGTTGGATGCCGGAGTTCGCAGTGAGCGTTACGATTACACCGGCAACTTGCTGGTCACATCCCGTCAGCCTCTGCCGGGCTCGACCCTGGCCGCTACTTATGCGGTGGGCTTTACCGGCGCGCTGCAGACCATTGACGTGAGGCCGAGCGCGACGAACTGGACGGTCGGTGTCAACTACGATTTCACCGATTCGATCGGCGTTTATGGGCGCGCCTCTGAGCTCACGATGCCGCCGCAGCTCGGCAGTTATACCTCATACCCGCTCGGCTCGACGACTCCGAGCAAGGCGGACCAATATGAGTTTGGCATCAAGACCGAATTTCGGCGCAGCTATCTGTATCTGACGGGATTCCAGACAAACTTCAATCCGCTCAATGCCTCGTTCCAGGCCTTCAATCCGCAATCCGGCGGCCTCACCAATGTGAATTTCGTTGGCACCGCACGGACGATGGGTGTGGAAGCGGACGGCAGTCTGCGTCTTGGCGACCTCTTCAATGCGGCTGACGGTTGGCTGCTAGCCGCGGACTTCACCGTGTCCAATCCGCAGTATCGCAACTTCTCGAGTGTGACCGGTGCGAGCGCTGGGGCCATCATGGGCAAGCAGATCGTTCGCGAGCCCAAGGTCTACGGTCACATCGGACCGGAATACGATGTCGAGCTCGGCGCCGACACGGACCTGCGGGCATATGCAACCTATGAATACGTCGGGAAGCGGTATGTGGATGTGCTGAATACCACGGCGCTTCCGGCTTATGGTACTTTGGGCGCGGGTGTGGTCGTAAAGCGGGGGGATTGGCAGGTGCAGGTCGTGGGCGACAACCTCACCGCTGCGCACGGATTGACCGAAGGCAACGTGCGCTCGGATACCTTGTCCGGGCAGGGCACGCCGACCGCCATTTACGGCCGTCCGCTCTTTGGCCGCAGCTTCCGTGTGATGCTGACCAAGTCGTGGTGAGCAGGTCGAGCCTCGCCGCCGCGATTGTGGCGCTCTCAGTCGTGTGGCAACCGGGGTATGCCGCCCCGGTTGCCAATGCGCAATGGGCGGCACTCGCACACAGGCTGTTTCCTGCACTCGCGGCGATCCTTCCCGATCGCATCGGCCCACGAGCTCGCGCCGTGCTGAAGATGCGACGATCGAGAATCGACGCGTGTCATCGATCTGTGGATTGTGTGCTGCACGCATCACTGTGGACGGACCCCGAGATTACCGCGATTGCGACGGATGCAAAGGACCTCGTTGCGGTGAAGGAATTGCAGATTCCCGTGCCGGATGACGGGCTTCGCATGCAGATCATCCGTGAATTGCACGGTCTCAATAATGTTCTGCGAGTATATGGATTGAGCGGAAAGCCCCGCTATCCTGCCATCGACGGACCGAATGCAGCCGCGGGATCGCCTGAGGCGCTGGCCACGCTCGATTCCGCGGTGGCGCTTTCGGCGGTCGGGGGCGACGATCCTGCAACGCGCCTGGATCCCGGCATCGGCCTTGCGCTTGCCATGCTCGACGACAACGACCGTGACGATGCCATTGCGTTCGAGTCGCTGGACGCGAGATACAACGCGAGCTCCTTCGCCAAGGCGAAGGAGCTGAATTGGAATCGGTACCAGTTCGTTGCCATCATCGTGCCCGGTATGGGTCCTGATGATCTGTCGACGCCGCTCAGCCCGGGCGGAAAACTGCGAGTCCGATTGGCGGCCCAGCGCTTCGCGGACGGACTGGCACCCCTGATCATCGTCAGCGGCGGCATGGTGCATCCGCGCGGAACGCGCTTCGCGGAGGCGGTGCAGATGCGTAAAGCGCTCATCGTGGATTATGGCGTGCCGGCCGACAGCATTGTCATGGACCCGTATGCACGGCACACGACGACGAACCTGCGCAACGCAGCCCGGCTGCTCATCGCCTTGGGAGCGCCGCTCGATCGGGATGCGCTGATCGTCTCGGATCCGGACCAGATCGGATATATTGCAAGCCGCGACTTTGCCGATCGCAACCAACGCGTGCTCGGCTATGAGCCCGGTACCGTGGGCAAACAGCTCTCGCCCTTCGAATTACCGTTCCGCCCCTCGCGTGCTTCGACACGGGTCGATCCCATGGACCCGCTGGATCCGTGAGCGGCGACTGGGGAATTCGCGAGTTTCTGGAGTTGAAAGCCATCATCGGCCGCGGTGTCGAGCAATCGACCTCATCGTCGGCGGGCGCTTAGGTCAGGCGTGGGCGTTCGCGTCACCGGAGGTCGAGCGTCCGTCGATCCAGGTGTCGAGGATGTTGAGGTGCTCGTCCGCCACAACCAGATTGGCGCGGTATCCGGGCTCGATGCGGCCCAGTTCGTGTGACAGGCCGAGGAATTCGGCGGGATACAGGCTTGCCATGCGCACTGCCTCTGGGAGCGCGATCCCGAGCAAAGACACGCCATTGCGCACGGAGCTTGCCATATCGATATTGGAGCCCGCGAGGCGTCCATCCTCGTCGATGCAGACACTGCCGGCGACGCTGATGTCTCGGCCTTGAAGCTTGAAGGATCGAGCTTCCGTGCCCACGCTTGGCATTGCGTCGGTAACCAACATGAAGCGGCGTGAGGGCTTGCAGCGCAAGGCCAGGCGTAGCACAGCTGGTGCTGTGTGTTGGCCGTCGACGATTATGCCGCACCAACTGTCGAGGCTCTCCAGTGCGGCGCCCACCACGCCCGGTTCGCGGGCGGTGAGCTGAGACATGGCGTTGAAAAGGTGTGTGAAGCCCGTGAGGCCGTGTTGCAGTGCAACGGCAACCTCCGCGTACGTGGCGTTGGTGTGGCCCGCGGAGACTATGACGCCGGACTGCGCCAGTCTCTGAATGAGTTCCGGCTTCGTCATCTCCGGCGCTAGAGTTACAAGGGTTCGCCCGACGCGGAGGGATGTCAGCAGCGCCACGGCACTGGTATCGAGCTCGCGCAGCTTCGCGGGATCGTGGACTCCTTTGCGCTCGACATTGAGGAATGGGCCTTCGATATGGATGCCGAGCACTCCCGGCACGTCCGCCTCGAGGGCGCCACGCACCGCCGCGATGGCGCGGTCTACCACATCGAGATCGGCGCTGATCAGGGTCGGCAGGAATCCGGTCGTGCCGAAGCGCCTATGCGCGAGCCCTATCCGCCTGATCGTCTCGATGTGTGGCGAATCATTGAACAATACACCGCCGCCGCCATTTACCTGCGAGTCGATGAATCCGGGTAACAGCATATTGCCGCCGAGATCGATCCGGGTTGCGCCCCGGCAGCTTGGGTGGCCGTCAGGCAGGACGTCAAGAATGCGCCCGCCCTCGAGCAGCACGGATTGTCCTTCGACGAATTCCTGCTCACGCAGCACCCGCCCGTGGATGAGCGCAATGGGCATCAGACGGTCTCGGTGACTTTGCTGAGATTTGGCGGTCGGTCGGGATCCAGTCCGCGTGCGACCGACAGGGCGTTGGCCATGCGGTAGAAGGTCTGCGCCACCAGCATGGGCTCGATCACCGGGTGCGCGGGCTCGGAGGCCAGGTTGACAGCGCCCAGGCAGCGGGATCCAGCGATCATGACTTCCACCCTGAGAGCGACGAGCTCGGTCGCCAGTATTTCGATGCCGGCGCGAGTTTCATCGTTCTGCGAAAGGAGCAGAACCGGAAAGCCTGCACGCACCAGCGCCATGGGCCCATGGCGCAGCTCGGCGGCGCTCAGCGCCTCGGCGTGAAGTCCACACGTCTCTTTCAGCTTGAGCGCCGCTTCCTGTGCGACGCCGAGCCCCATGCCGCGGCCGATCACGTAGAGATCGGTGGCCGATTTCAGATGAGCCACCGCCGCGCTCCAGTCGAGCCTCCATGCGCGCTCCAAGTGCTTGGGCGCCTCATGGATCGCCTCCAACAGCTCGTGGTCGTCTGCCCAACACGATACCAGATGGATGACAGCGGCCAGGGATGTGATAAAGGATTTCGTCGCCGCCACGCTCTTCTCTCCGCCGGCGCAGAGTGCGACGATATGATCGGCGCGTTGCGCGAGCGGCGAGTCCTGCACATTGACCATTGCCACGATCGTTGCGCCGGCCGCACGGGCCTTGTCAACCGTGGCAAGGAGGTCCGGGCTCGCTCCCGATTGGGAGATGGCAAGGCATACCGAATTGCTGAGATCGGGCTGCGTGTCGTAAACGGAGCTGACGGATGGGGCGGCGGAGGACGTGAGGACACCGAGGCGTGTCTCGATCAGGTACTTGGCGAAGGTCGCGGCGTGATCGGAGCTGCCGCGCGCGCAAGTGACGACCGCACGCGGTGCAAGGAGGCGCAGCCGCTCTCCGAGCCGCTTCATCGCCTCCGCGTTGACGAAGAGCTGATCGCGCACGGCCTGAGCCGCCTGCCCGGCCTCGAGGTACATGTAAGTTGACATTTCGCTGACGGTCATGAGGATACCGTCAGCTCCGCTACGAAATCGTAGATGTCGCCTCTGAAATAGGACTGGGTGAACTCCACCGCGCGGCCGTCCTTGAGAAACCCGAGTCGCTCGACGAGTAGCCCCGCGTCCTTTTCTTGCGCTTGCAGGAGTTCCGCCTGCTCCGCAAGGAAGAGCACCGCCCGCAGCCGCTGCAGTGCGCGCACCGGGCGATTGCCGGCGTGCTCCAAAGCCTCGTACAAAGAGGACTCGACGGAATCGAGCGAAGGCAGGCAGGAGGCAAGTACCGTCGCATACTCAACCGCCATGGGCGCATCGTCCGCAAAGCGGATACGGTGAAAGCGATACACCGGCGTTCCAGGGCTCGAGCGCAGCGCCAGGGCTTCTTCCGGCGTTACGCTGCCTACGGACCTTTTCAGCCAGACGCTGCGCGGGGTACGGCCGCGCGCGCGCATGTCCTCGGAGAACGAGGTCAGCTTGGAGAAATTCTTTTCCACGCGGGCGGATACGAAAGTACCCGAGCCCTGGCGGCGTACCAGCATGCCTTCGCTCACCAGGCCGTCGATCGCCTTGCGCACCGTGATGCGCGAGACGTGAAACTCCGTAGCGAGGTCACGCTCCGGCGGGAGCGCGTCTTCCGGCCCGAGCACACGGCTCTCGATGGCCTGGCGCAGTGCGCGCTGCAGTTGCTGGTAAAGCGGCAACGAGCTGGATCCGTCCAGCTTTCCTATCAAATTCGACAGCGTCAAGGCGCCTCTCCTGCCGGCGGGTAGACTCTCTTATACTACCAATACAAGACCAGTTTGTGCTACAGAATCCCGAAAACTTGGCCACAACTACCTGTATTACAGCGCAATTTTGTGTGGCATGCATGGTGGTCTTTGATTGGATGGCATTATATCGTAATTGGTATTACACTGGCTCCTAAATGGTCCCTCCTGGTGGAGTGGGGTCTGTTGGAGAGTTGAACGGGTCGGCGGGGCGCACCGGATCGTTGCAGGCAGTCCCCCCTGGTTGCCGCGATTCTGGCGCCCCGGCGCCCCAACGCCCGGGAGATATCATTGCTCATGGTTTCACGCATGTCCCTTCGTGCGGATGCTGTACTTCGGGGGGCGCCGCTCTGTGACGCAACTATGTCGCAACATGCGCGCCGCTGAGCCGCCGTGCCGCCTCATCCTGCTGGCGCCGCTCTCGGGTTGGAGCACGCCGCTGGACGAGGTACCTGATCCCGTTTTCGCTGCCCGCATGCTGGGCGGGGGGCTCGCGGTGGATCCGACGGGTTCCACACTGCACGCGCCCTGCGATGGCGAAATCATCGCGCTTGCGGCATCGAGCCATGCGGTCACGCTGCGCAGCGACGCCGGTGCCGAGATCCTGATGCACATCGGTATCGACACGGTGGGGCTCGCAGGCCAGGGCTTCGACGCACATGTGAGCATGGGTCAAAAGGTAGTGGCGGGCCAGCGTCTGATCACCTTCGATCTGGATCTCATCGCCCGCCGAGCCAAGAGTCTGGTCACGCCCATCCTCGTGATGGAAGGGTGCGGATTCACCTTGGTGCGCAGCTTCGAGAATTGCGAGATCGCCGTGGGCGATGTCCTCATGGAGATCGCCTCAAGCGGCGAGGCCGCCAAAGGAAGCAACCGGGAGACGCCGGATTCCGGTAATCAGGGCTCACAGATCCATAAAGGAGAAGTCCGGCGCCTGCGCGTGGCGCTGGAGCATGGAATTCACGCGCGGCCGGCCGCGCGGATCGTCGGTGCGCTGAAGACGCTCGCGGGGGAGGTGAGCCTCGTTTCGCAAGACGGCATCGCCAACGCGCGCAGCACCGTTGCGCTGATGAAGCTCGGTGTTCGCAAGGGAGATGAGGTGGAGGTTCGCGCAGCTGGCAGGGATGCTCATGTCGCCGTCAGCGTGGTTGCAGCTTTCCTGGCCGGCACGCACGAGGATGGCGGCGGCTCCGGAGAGGTGCGGCGCGCTTCTGCCGCACCAAACGCCGGGCAACCGCCGGTGCAGATTTCCGTGGAGTCCGCGGCGCCACCGGCATTGGTGCAAGCTACGAAGACGAGGGCCGCCGTGAGTGCTCGCGCCGGTGCCGCGCTGCAGGGTGTGATTGCCAGCCGCGGAGTTGCAGTCGGACAGGCGGTGCGGCTCGCGGCTCGCGAGATCGAAGTAACGAGGCTGGGCGCCGGTGCCGCTCACGAGACCTTGCGGCTTGATCGGGCCCGAGCGGAGGTCCGAAGTCGGTTGGCAGCAGCGCGTACGTCGGCTGCGGGTGCGGCTCGCGAGATCGTCGAAGCGCATCTCGAGCTGCTGGATGACCCTGAGCTGACGGATGGGGCGCTGGCACTCGTGGCTGACGGAGCGAGTGCCGCGTATGCATGGCGGCAGGCGATCCGCGCAGGCGTCGAGGGGTTGCGCACTCTCGGTGATCCACGGATGGCAGAGCGAGTGGACGATCTGCTCGACCTGGAGCGCCAGGTGTTACTTGCACTGAACGGCGATACCGGCGCCTCGGTTGCGAAGCTGCCGCCGGAGGCGATACTGCTCGCCGAGGAGCTCCTGCCGTCGCAGCTTGTCGCACTCGATGCCGGGCGGCTCGCGGGCATCTGTCTCGCGGGAGGAGGGCCGACCTCGCATGTCGCCATCCTCGCAGGAGCCATGGGCATACCGGCTCTGGTCGCGCTCGGACCCGCGCTGCGGGATATCTCGGACGGAATGCCGCTGCTGCTCGATGCCGATGCGGGCATGCTGCACGTAGATCCGGGCGCGGATTGCCTCGCCGCCGCGCGCCGCCAGCTCGAGCTGCGGGCCGCAAGGCTCACCGCGGAGCGAGAGGCCGCACGAGAGGATTGCCACACGGCCGACGGCAGGCGCATCGAGGTGTTTGCCAACATAGGGTCGCTCGCAGAGGCGCAGGCTGCCGCGCGCAATGGGGCCGAAGGTTGCGGCTTGCTACGCACGGAATTCCTGTTCCTCGAGCGTGAGACAGCGCCGAGCGAGGCTGAGCAGCACGCGGAGTATCAGCGGCTCGCCGAAGCGCTGGCCGGCAAGCCGCTGACCATCCGCACCCTCGACATCGGCGGCGACAAGCCGATTGCCTATCTGCCCATGCCCGCCGAGGAGAACCCGGCGCTCGGCCTGCGAGGAGTGCGGACGAGCCTCTGGCGACCCGACCTGCTCCGCCAGCAGCTGCGGGCCATACTCGGCGTGCAGCCGTACGGCCAGTGCCGCGTTCTGCTGCCTATGATCACCGACGTTGCGGAAATCCGTTCCGTGCGCGCCATGATCGAGGAGGCACGCGGCCAGATCGGACGGCGGGAGCAGATCGAGGTCGGTGTCATGATCGAGACACCGGCCTCGGCGCTGATGGCGGAGTCCATTGCAGGCGAAGCGGACTTCTTCTCGATCGGCACCAACGATCTCACCCAGTACACGCTCGCCATGGATCGGGGACATCCAGAGCTTGCGGCCCGCCTCGATGCGCTGCATCCGGCGGTGCTGCGGCTGATAGCGCGCACGGCGGAATCGGCGCAGGCACGCAAGCGCAGGATCGCCGTGTGCGGCGGCCTGGCGTCTGAGCCGGTGGCGGCTCCCATCCTCATCGGCCTCGGTGTGCACGAGCTTTCGGCGGTGCCGTCGGTCATTCCACCGTTGAAGGCGCTCATCCGCGGGCTCACGATGAAAGATTGCATCCGCATCGCGCGCCAAGCGCTTCAGCAGGACTCCGCGGAGGCGGTGCGGAAGCTTGCCGTCGGACTGGCAGACCGGCAGAGTGCTCCGGTATCGCTCGGCGGTTGAGAGCAGTATTGACCCTGCGCCCAATGAAACAACTTTTCGCCCAGCTGCAGAGAATCGGCGGCGCGCTGATGCTGCCGATCGCGGTCCTGCCGGTGGCCGGATTGCTGCTGCGCCTCGGGCAGCCGGATCTGCTCCACATTGCCGTGATGGCGCAGGCCGGTCAGGCGATCTTCGACAATCTCGGCCTGTTGTTCGCGGTCGGCATCGCCATCGGCCTTGCGCGCGAGAACCACGGCGCCGCGGGTCTTGCGGCCGTGGTGGCTTATCTGGTCACGATCAAGGGGGCGGAGGTATTCATCCCGGTACCGCCGGCGGCACTGGCGGGGACCACGGGTCATTTGCATGACCTCGCGCTCGAGGCAATCAAGACAGATGATCTCGCGGACCTGCGGATCCCGGCCGGCATCCTCTGTGGCCTGCTGAGCGGCGCGCTCTACAACCGCTTCTACAAGATCAGCCTGCCGAGCTATCTGGCCTTCTTCGGCGGACGGCGGTTCGTGCCCATCGCGAGCGGCTTTGCCGCGCTGGTATTCGCGCTCGCCTTCGGGCTCGGGTGGCATTCGATCCAGGAGGGGATGAGCGCACTCAGCCGCGGCGTGCTCGCGGCGGGACCCTGGGGGCTATTCGCCTACGGGGTGTTGAATCGCATCCTCATCGTGACCGGGCTGCACCACATGATCAACAGCGTGGCCTGGTTCGTGCTGGGGAACTATCACGGCGCGACGGGCGATCTCAACCGCTTCTTCGCGGGTGATCCAACGGCCGGCGCATTCATGGCCGGATTCTTCCCCGTCATGATGTTTGGATTGCCGGCGGCGTGCCTGGCGATGTACCACACGGCCCTGCCGGAGCGCCGTCACGTGGTCGCAGGCCTCCTGGCCTCGATCGCGCTCACCTCTTTCCTGACTGGGGTGACCGAGCCCGTCGAATTCTCCTTCATGTTTCTCGCGCCGGCGCTCTATGTCGTGCATGCGCTGCTGACTGGCGCCGCCTTCGTCCTCATGAAGGCGCTCGATGTGCATCTCGGGTTCACGTTCTCCGCGGGTCTTTTCGACTATGTGCTGAATTTCGACCACGCGACGCATCCATTGCTGCTCCTGCCGGTGGGCGCCCTTTACTTCGGTCTCTACTACGGCATATTCCGCTTCGCGATCGTCCGGTTCGATCTGAAGACCCCCGGACGGGAGGAGATCGAGCCCGCCGCCGCCGTCGCGGTGAAGGGCGCGCCCGCGGATCGGGTGCGATCCTATATCACCGCCCTCGGCGGCGCGGCGAACCTTCAGTCGGTGGACGCCTGTACCACCCGATTGCGCCTGATCGTCAGGACACAGGAGGGGATCGACGTCGAGGCTCTGAAGAGCCTGGGTGCTCGCGGCGTCGTACGGCCATCGGCCACCGCATTGCAGGTGGTGGTCGGTCCGACAGCGGATCAGTTGGCAAGCGAGATAAGGGAGGCAATGACGTCGATGCCGCGGGAGAGTCCTGCGATGACGGCATCGAGCGGGAAGCCCGCCACAGGCCGCGGACCTGATGAAACTACAGTCCGGGTTGCGGCCGCGGCAGAGGTTTCTGCTACTGATGCTGCGGTGAAGGCGACGATGCCAGCGCCAGCGCCGGCAAGAGAGGTCCTACAGGGCTTGCTTGTCGCGCTCGGCGGCCGCGCCAACATACGCAGTATCGCGCCGGCTTCGTCGCGGTTGCGCATCGAGGTGGCGAGCGCCGCAGCCATCGATGGTGCGGCTATCCGTCAGCTCGGCATGCGCGGAGTGGCGATAGCGGCCGCAGACTGCATACACGTCATCGTAGGACCAGGCGCCGAAGCGGTTGGCGCCTCCTTGCGAGAGCTGTTGGCCTGCTGATGCAAGTGTCATGGGGCGCCGCCACCGCGCTACTCAGGTTGTCAACAGCCTACCCAGATCAACGGTTTTCCCGCCGAGGCCCGGCAGCTCCGTCACCCCAGGAGCGTTCGTGAAAGTCACGTCGGTATAGCGACCATCGATCGGGGAGCGAAAGAAGTGCAGCCGCGCCTTCTCCATCTCCACGATCCAGTATTCCGGAATGCCGTAGCGCGCATACAGGGGTGCCTTGATCTTGCGATCGTAGCGGAATGTGGAATCGCTGACTTCGATCACGAGCAAGGTATCGTCGCCCGTCGCAGAGCGCGACCGGTAGAAGTCCTGACGAGGCTTGAGGAGGATGATATCCGGTTGAGGCTCGGTAAAGCCGCTCAGTCGGAATGAGCCCTGCACGCGGACAATGGCTTGTCTCAATACGGCCAATGTCAGCCATTGATTAAGCATGTCTACCGCGCTGTTGTGCGGGTTGCCAATGGGTGCCATGTCGATGATCTCTCCCTCGATCAGCTCGACGCGGGCATCCGGGGCGAGCAGACCGACCTCCGCCATTCGGTGGTACTCCTCGACCGTTATGCGGTGCCGGGACGGTGAGCGGGGCATTGGCACGGTACTCATGCGGCGTTCTCGAATGAGTGGCAGTGTATCGCGAAGTCGGCTCGGCAGGCATCAGTCAAGTAGAGCCAGCTTGCCCTTGACGAGGCGTTGCAACGAATATCTGAAAGTTACGTGATTGTGCATAAATGCAGCGTTTCGCCGGAATTTGTCAGAAATGGGCCGAATGATCGCCGTCTAGCACGTACGTCCTATCTGAGGAGGTGGCAGAACGGTTTTGCCGACGGCGGTTGCAGACGACCCGTAGTAATATGGACTTGCATTCCCGACCTCGAGGAGACACCCCATGATCCGTAAAGCTAGAGCGGTCTGGCGCGGCACCGGCCGCGCAGGCAAAGGCGAGCTGTCCAGCGATTCCGGTGTCCTGGCGGCAACCCCGTATTCCTTCAAAACCCGGTTCGAGAGCGAGAAGGGCACGAACCCGGAGGAGCTGATCGCGGCCGCTCACGCCGGCTGCTTCACCATGGCGCTTGCCTTCATTCTCGAGCGCGCCGGCCATTCGCCCACCGAGCTTGCGACCGAGGCTGCGGTCACGCTGGAGCCCGAGGGTCAGGGCTTCAAGATCAGCAAATCTGCGCTGACGCTGCGCGCCAAGGTGCCGGGCCTCGATGCCGGCTCCTTCGCCGCCATGGCGGCGGATGCGGAGAAGAATTGCCCGGTATCGAAGCTCTTCAAGGCGCAGATCACCCTGGACGCGAAGCTCGTCTGAGGCGCTTCGCGGCGATATGATGCTCGGGTCCGCACCCGGTGCGGGCCTCCCCCACCGTAAGCAGCAGGAAATACAACCATGGCTACCGACCGACGAACTGCACCGCTGGATTCACCTTCTGGTTTGAGCGCCGAGGCGGTGAGGGATCTGCCGCCCGCGCTGACCACACTGCTCGCCGACACCTTTGCGCTCTACGTGAAGGTGAAGAATTACCATTGGCACATGTCAGGTCCGCACTTCAGAGACTGGCACCTGCTCCTCGATGAGCACGGTGAGCAGATCTTCGCGATGACCGACGACATCGCCGAGCGCGCCAGGAAGATCGGCGGGGCCACCCTGAAGTCCATCGGGCAGATCTCCAGGCTGCAGCGGATCAAGGACAACGATGCCGCCTTTGTCACTCCCCGCGACATGCTCGCGGAGCTCCGAGAAGACAACAAGTCGCTCGCCGGCTACATGCGCGCGCTGCATGACACTTGCGACGAGCTGGGCGATGTTGCGACAGCCAGTCTGCTGGAGAACTGGATCGACGAGACCGAGCGGCGGGTGTGGTTCCTCTTCGAGGCCACCCGTCACGCGGAAGGCTAGCCTCCAGAGCCAACTGCGCTCAGTGCGGGTTGGTGGTGAGCCCCCGCGGCCGCGGCAGGCCGACGGGGGTCGCCGTTGCGGCGCCCTTGGCGCCGCACTTGGAGCAGCGCAGCCGCGGCGCCAGGCTCTCCCGGGTCATCGACCAACCGACGAGGCGCGCCAGCGCCTCGGCGGCAATGTCGCGTGAGGAGCCGCAGGCCGGACATTTCACGCGCACCAGGAACTGACCGAAGCGGTCATCCAGCTTCTTGACGTCGCGCAGCTCTCTCATGCCGGCAGAGTAAGAAGCGCGCGGGCCTCCTGTCCATGCAGTCGCCGGGAGCGGCGAATACTGGATGAGAGGCGCGGTAATCCATGAAGGCTCCGCTCGAGCCCGATGCCGGCGCGGGCTCCGGAACTCATCCGGCGCCGGAGGCTTTCCTGGGGAGTGTGGCCGGATCAAGGGTGCCTCGCATGAAAGCTATCCTCTGGGCGCTGGGAATCGTGTTCATCATCGCCTGGCTGGTGCTGTGGCTTGCCGTGAAGATCACGTTCGGCGCCATTCACCT
>DASVWT010000372.1:0-2144 GCA_036393055.1 Steroidobacteraceae bacterium | reverse complement strand
GGAGATCAGTATGTCACCGTCTTCTTGGGTCGTTCTCGGACTCATTGCCGGCTTCATGGTCCGCAGGATCGTCATCCGGCGAGGGCGTGATCGTCGACACGCCGTAGAGAATCGTTGGCGCGAGCGTGGGGGCCGCAGTGGTCACGCGCGCCTACCACACTACGTTTCGCAGCTTTCGTAAGGGCGTGCACCCGCCATCAAACGGTGGATCAGCAACGCTGCCGCCAGCAAGCTGGAGAAGCTCGGCGTCATCCGCTCTGCCCGCGGGAAGATCGCGGTACTCGACCGGCCGGCGCTGGAAGGGCTGTGCTGTGCGTGCTATGTAATGGTCAAGAAGGAGAGCTATCGCCTGCTGCCACATCTTCCCGCGGCAGAATGACGGTAAACTCGCTCCCTTGCCCGAGGCCGGCGCTCGCCGCCGACACACTGCCCCCGTGCAACTGCACCAGTTGGCGCACCAGGGCGAGTCCGATACCGAGCCCCGCCCAGGAGCGCGGATTCACCTCATCGACCTTCCGGTAAAGGTCGAATACGTACGGCAGCGCTTCCTGGGCGATACCGATCCCGGTGTCTCGCACGCAAACGACTGCCCGGCCGTCTGACAAATGCACGGAGACCGCGATCTCACCTCCAGCGTCCGTGTATCGCGACGCGTTCGCCAGGAGGTTCACGAATACCTGCTCCAAACGCTCGGGATCCGCTCGCAGAGACACCGGCTCCACCGGTAGCGCCATGCTCATTTGCTGGCGTCGCTCGTTGGCTTCCGACTCGACCGTTTCGACCGCGTTGCTCACGGCTGCACGCAGGTCCATGCGTTCGCGCCGCAGGTGCAGATGGCCATGGCGGATGCGTGACACGTCGAGCAAGTCGTCGACGAGCCGCATCATGCGGCGGACCTGTCGATCGATGAGGGCTTGCGCCTTCCGTTGCGCGTAAGTCTGCCCTGGCTCGCTTTGCAGAAGGCCGACGCTATTTTTGATCGCCCCCAAGGGGTTGCGCAGCTCATGTCCAAGCATTGCCAGAAACTCGTCCTTGCGCCGGTCGGCGTCGACGAGCTCCTCGACCCACGACTGTGCTTGGCGCAGGGTGCAACTGGGCTCAATATCATCGGCAGCGCCGCCGAGTACTCGGGCGCTCCCGGCAACGACGGCCAAAACGGGCCCTGGGCGTATCCGCGGTGCTACTTCTCCCATAGACCCTCCTCGTCCGGACATTGGGCGGTTGTTGGCTCGAGAGCTGGAGCTTATCGCTGCGGCGAGACGCGCTCTGTACGGTATTGCACATAAGGCGCGCGCCCGAATACCTTGCGTCGCCATTGCGAATTTCACGACACGAGGGGTAACTGACGCACCCGCCGGCCGTGTTTGCGAGCCCCCACCGGAGGGGGGTCTGCCTTTCTTGCGCCGGGTGCCGGCGAGGTCTCGCCTCGCAATCCCGCGTTCGGGCGGCCGGTTCTCGGCCCCTTGGCCCCCCACGGAGCCGAGAAATGCCCGCGCACCTTGGCCGCGATCTGCCGATCGGTCATCTTATCCGCGACCAGGATCGCAGTCAGTCGTCCACCCAGCTTGCGCTTCACGAGCCGTCTTTTCAGCTCGCCCTTGGCCTCGCCCGGGCCGAGAATGATGTACGACTCCGCGCTGCGCAGCACGGCGATCACGGCGTCGTAAAAGATGTTGAGCTCTGCCGTGAGCGCCTTTTCACGATGGTCGTCGGCGGGCACCTGCTGTGCCTCATATCGCCCTTTCAATGGCGAGTCTCCCGAGCGTTGCAGGTGCTTTTCGACCTTCGAGACGATGCGCACCGTGCGCTCGCCGGCGGCAGTCATCAACACGATCAGCGCCTTGCGATGGTCAATCCAGACGCCGGCTTTGACTTTCATGGATATGAGCTCGAGCAGCCGCTCATCCGGGCGGCCTCCTGCCGCATGTAGGTGGATTTGGGGTATGCCATTGTTCGGACCCAGTGCTCCCGGGTGCGGACCCGCAAGTCGCTCGCCTCGCGCTGACCGAATCTCGAGCGCGCAAGCTCCGGACGCGTCCCGGCAGCGCGCGTCGCTGCATCCATCCCGCAGGCCCTTGCCCACACCGAATGGCGCACACGGTCATGCTGCGGTCCGCGCGGGAAGCGGAGCTTCGGGCGACTCC
>DASVWT010000371.1:0-6894 GCA_036393055.1 Steroidobacteraceae bacterium | reverse complement strand
GCCAGTTCATGTTGCTGCGGCGCACGGCGTACGAGGCCGTTGGCGGCCATGCGCCGGTGTGCGATGCGATCTGCGAGGATGTCGAGCTGGCGCTCCTGATGAAACGCCGCGGCTATCGCGTGCTGCTCATGGACGGCAACGCCCTTCTGACCACGCGCATGTACACGGGCTGGTCGACTCTGTGGCCCGGATTTGCCAAGAACCTCATTCAGCTCCTGGGTGGTCCCGTGCGCACCGTGCTGGCCGCGCCCGTGGTCGTGGTGCTCGCGTGGGCTGCGGTGTGCCTGCCGCTGCTGGATCTCGCAGCCGTGCTGCACGGAGTGAGCGGCGCGCCGCTTGCACTCGCTCTTGCGACTCTCGGCTCCGCAGCCGTGGTTGGATTGCATGTCGGAGGCGCGGTGCACTTCAGGATCCCCTGGTGGTACGGTCTGCTCTTTCCCTTGGGCTATACCGCAGGAGCCGCCATGGCGCTCGATAGCGTCCGCTGGCGCATCACCCGACGCGTCCACTGGAAGGGACGCGTATACACCTCATGAGACTCGAGAAGCGCAGTCAGCAACACCCGCCGGACGACTCTCCGCCCGGGGCGACTCACGGACGCGTCGAGCAGTTCTCCAACCTGACGACAATCGCGGTCGTCGTCGGCCTCGTCGTCTTCCTCTACTTCGTAAAGGAAATCCTGCTGCCGTTCGCCGTGTCGGCCATCGTCGCCTTCGTGGCAACCCCGCTCGTCGACACGTTGGCCGCACGGACGCGGGTGCCGCGTTGGGCGTACGCACTCGGAGTGCTCTTCGCTCTCATGGGGCTCGCGGCGCTCCTGGGCCTGCTCGGGGCGCCGCCCCTGCTGCGCGAGCTCGAGCACATTGCCGGCGATCTGCAGGGGACGGTGACCGCCTTCGTGCGGGTGCTCGTCGGCAACGGCACCCTCGACCTGATGGGTCAGCGACTCAACGCCGCCGGTATCGGCGCGATGATTGCGCACGAGGCGCAATCCTGGATGGGGCAGAACGGCCGCATCCTCGAAGTCGCGGCCCTCGGCGCCGCCGGCTTCTTCGGCGCCATCCTCACCCTGGTCCTGCTCGGCTATTTCCTGCTCGATGCTCACCGTATCGGCAGCGGCCTCGCCTGGCTCATACCGCCGCGCTATCGGCCCTTCACCACGCGAGTGGGACGCGACCTCGAGCCCGTGCTGCGGCGCTACTTCATCGGGGTGGGCGTGGTGGTGCTGTACGCCTCGACGGCGGCCTACATCGGCCTCGGGCTCGTGCTGCATATCCAGCATGCGGTCTTCCTTGCCCTGATCACCGGCCTGCTCGAGCTCATCCCCTTCATAGGTCCCGCCGCCTCCGCCGTGATCGCGGGGCTGGTGGCGGTGCAGCAGGCCTCCTCGGGCTGGAGCATCATCGCATATTGCATCTACGCCACGGCCCTCAGGATCTCCATCGATCAGTTCATGGGGCCGCTGGTGCTCGGGCGTGCGGCCTACGTCCCGCCCGTTCTCGTGATCTTCTGCTTCCTCGCCGGCGGGCTCCTCTTCGGCATCGTCGGGGTCATGCTGTCCGTTCCCGTTGCGCTCAGCATCAAGGTGCTGCTCGGGGTGATCTACCAGGAGCCGCAGGACGGGGCGCGCTGATCTGCTGCCGACGGCCAGCTGACGTCAAGGCTGGAACTTTTGTGCTCTCCCCGAGTTCTGGTCCATGTTGCCGACCAGCAAGGAGCAACTGCCTTGGCCGTCGAGCTTTCCGAGAAACGCGGCCTGCGCGCGATTCATCCGGAGCAGTGGGTCTTCAGCCTGGACCGGTGGTTGCGCCGCTGGCAGGGCATCTACGAGTTCACCGCGCACCGGGATTGTCTCTTTCGCGCGGAGCGCTGCCTCGCCGAGGAGAGCCTGTTGCTCTCCGATGGAGTGCGCGTGCGCCGCGGCGACCCGCTCCTCAAGGTTCACCTCTGGAACGAGCACATGCCCGTGATGGGGCAGGACGGCCCGACGTTCGCCTGGGCGCGCCGCGCAAGCCGCGCCATCGACGCGTCGCTGCGCGAGCTCGCGCGCCACGTTGCGCAGTCCAGCGATCTCGATGCGGCCGTCGCCGTCTGCGCCGATATGCGTCTTGCGACCGCAAAGCAGAGCGCGCAACTCGCGCGCATCGTCTCCCGGTACGGGTTCGAGGCGGCGAAGGACTCCCGTGTCGGCCGCCCGGGCTTTCTGCGGCGCATAGGCGAGAACATCCTGATGATGATGTTGGTACTGGCGACCAATCCCATGGCGTTCCGCGCCGCCGTCCTGCGGCGCGATCACGCCCGGGTCGTCATCTCGCGCGCCAAGCTCCTGCGGCGGTATCGGCCGGGTTGAGCGTCTCCTCCGTCGGTTGACAGCGCGGCAGCCGCGCGGTGATGCTTCGCTCTCATGACAACCGCGCTTTGGATCGGCACCCGCAAGGGGGCTTTCACGCTGCGGCCCGACGCTCGGCGGCGCGGCTGGAAGCTGTCGGGGCCGCAGTTCCTCGGGCACATCATCCACCACGTCGTGCAGGATCCGCGCGAGCCCAAGACGCTCCTCATGGCCGCCAAGACGGGGCATCTCGGGCCGACCGTCTACCGCTCCCGCGACCGTGGGCGCACGTGGCGGGAGGCGGTCCAGCCGCCTGCCTTTCGCAAGGCGGCCGACGGCGAGACGCCGCGCGCGGTGGAGCGGGTATTCTGGTTGACGCCGGGACATTCCTCCGAGCGTGACACGTGGTATGCCGGGACCTCGCCGGCGGGCCTGTTCCGCTCCGAGGATGGCGGCGAGCGCTGGCAGCCGGTCGCCGGATTCAACGATCACCCGATGCGGCCGAAATGGGCGGCTTTCGGCACGCCGGACGGAGAGTTCCTGCACTCGATCAACATCGACCCGCGCGATCCGCAGCACCTTTACATCGGCATCTCCGTCGGCGGTGTGTTCGAGTCCACCGATGGCGGCGCGGACTGGGCGCCCCTCAATGGCGGATGCGCGGCCGACTTCATGCCGGACCCGAATGCGCCCTACGGGCACGACCCTCACTGTGTCGCGCTGCATCCTGCCGCGCCCGACCGCCTGTATCAGCAGAACCATTGCGGCATCTATCGCCTGGATCGGCCGCAGGGGCGCTGGGTGCGCATCGGCCAGGCCATGCCGAAGAAGGTGGGCGACATCGGTTTTCCCATCGTCCTGCATCCGAGCGATCCGCAAACGGCCTGGGTGTTGCCGATGGACGGCCAGACGGTATGGCCGCGCACCTCGATTGCCGGCAAGCCTGCCGTGTATCGCACCAGCGATGGCGGCAGGAGCTGGCGGCGTCTCGATCGCGGGCTGCCGCGGTCTCGGGCGTGGCTCACGGTGCTGCGCCAGGCCATGTGCACGGACGGCAGGGCGCCCCGGCCCGGCATCTACTTCGGCACCACGGGCGGGGAAGTCTGGGCCGGCGCCAGCGGCGGCGAGAGTTGGCGCTGCATCGCCAGGCACCTGCCGGAGATCTACTCGGTAACGCCCGCATCGTAACGGGCTGCAGCAGGCACGTATCTTCATGAGCTGCACGGTCCGCATTCCGAGCCCTTTGCGCTCCTACACGAGCGGCGCCGCGACGGTCCCCGCCGAGGGCGGCACGATCGGGGAAGTGCTGGGCAGCCTGGAGCGGCGCTTTGCCGGCATCCGCTTCCGCATGGTGGACGAGCAGAGCCGGATTCGCCGGCACATCCGACTGTATGTCAACACAGCAGAAGTGACGGCACTCTCGCAGGCGGTGCGATCGGGCGATGTCGTGCACGTGATTTGCGCACTGAGCGGGGGATGATCCGTGACCCTGACGGCCGCTGAGCTGTCGCGCTATCACCGTCACCTCGCGCTGCCTGAGCTGGGGCGAGGGGGCCAGGAGCGGCTGAAGAGCGCGCGTGTCGCGGTGATCGGGGCGGGCGGCCTCGGCTCGCCCGCGGCGCTTTATCTCGCCGCGGCGGGCGTCGGCGCGCTGGGGCTCATCGACTGCGATCGGGTGGAGATATCCAACCTGCAGCGCCAGGTGTTGTTCGACACCGCCTCGATCGGCCGCCTGAAGACCGAGGCGGGTCGCGAGCGATTACTCGCCCTGAATCCGGATATCACTGTCGTTGCCCACACGCTGACTCTGCGCGCGCAGAATGTACTCGAAGTACTGCGGGATTATGACGTGGTGCTCGACGGTACCGACCGGTTGACCACCCGCTACCTCGTCAACGATGCCTGCGTGCTGCTCGGCAAGCCGCTCGTGTCGGCGGCGATTCACCGCTTCGAAGGGCACGCGATGACCTACCTCCCCGGACGCGGGCCATGCTACCGATGCCTGTTCCCCTCGGCCGAGGAAGGCGCCGTCGCCAATTGCGCCGAGGCCGGGGTGCTCGGGGTCCTTCCGGGCGTTCTGGGAGCGATCCAGGCGACCGAGGCGGTGAAGATCCTGACCGGCATCGGCGAGCCTCTCGCCGGCCGGCTGTTGACTTACGATGCGCTGGAGCTTCGCTTCCTGGAGTTGCCGGTCGGTCGCCGCGCCGACTGCGCCGTTTGCGGCGAGCATCCCACCATCACGGCGCCGCAGGACACGGGAGAGATCTGTGACGCGGCCGCCTTGGAGCGGGTGCGGCGATTGACGGCTGGCGCTCTTCACACTCTCCTGGCGGAGGAGGGAGCTCGCCCCGGTATCGTGCTCATCGACGTGCGCGAGCCGCACGAGTTCGCGACCGCTCACCTCGATGGCGCACGCAACATCCCGTTGGCCGATCTCGAGCGTCAGCTCGAGGCGCTTGCCGCCGGCCCTGCGCCGGTGTTCGTTTGCCGCAGCGGCCGGCGCAGCCTCGCGGCCTGCGCGCTCGCCCTGAGCAAAGGCATCCCGGCTCCCGCGCACCTGGAGGGCGGACTGCTCGCCTGGGCGGCGCAGGTCGACCCGCAGCTCGAGGTTGCAGCCGGCTGACCCGCCCCCGCAGCAGCACCTGCGCCGTTGCGGCGTCGCAACAAAGTAGCTCCCTCATGGTCCCGCTACATACCGGCGTGAGAGGGTGTATGCTTTGCGCCACGACAGGGACCTGCGACTCGAGACTGCGGGGTAACCGCAGCCGTAGGTCCCGGGGGAGGGGAGCATGTTGCGGAAGATTGGCGTGCTCGGGGTGGCTGTGGCCGCCCTCGGTCTCGTAGCCTGTGGTGGCACCAACAGTCCGACCGGCAAGGTTGCGACCTCGAATCAGCGAGGCATCCTCGTTGACAACCCGGCATTGCGCGTCGCTTCGGTGAATGCGGCGGATTTCGCCGCGCAGCTCAATGCCACGGCCTCCGGTCCGCAGCTGCTGCAGCTCGCCGGCACACCGGCGTGCGGGGTGGACTTCTACTACTTCAAATACTGGACCGTGGGTCCGGACAACTCCGCGCAGGAGGCTTCCGGCGCGCTGATGGTGCCCACGGGCAGCGCCGCGCCCTGCACCGGTCCGCGGCCCATCGTGCTCTACGCGCACGGTACGACGGCCGATTCGGCCTACAACATCGCCAATATCAGCGACGCCTCGAATTCCGCCAACTCCGAGTCGGCGATGGTCGCGGCGATTTTCGCCGCCCAGGGCTACATCGTGGTGGCGCCCAATTACCTCGGCTACGACATCTCGACGCTCGGCTATCACCCGTACCTCAATGGGGCGGAGAATGCGACTGTCATGATGGATGCCCTGACGGCGGCCCGCACCGCGCTGCTCAGCACGTTCACGCCGGCTACCAGTGACAGCGGCAAGTTATACGTCACCGGATATTCGGAGGGCGGCTACGTCGCGATGGCGACGGTCAAGGCCATGCAGGCTGCCGGCGAGCCCGTCACTGCATCGGCTCCGTCTTCCGGACCGTATGCGCTGGAAGCGTTCGGCGATGCCATATTCTTCGGTCAGGTGAACATCGGCTCGACGATATTCGGGCCGCTCACGAGCACCAGCTATCAGAAGGCCTACGGCAACATCTACACCCAGACCTCGGACCTGTATTCGTCCACCTTCGCGAGCGGCATCGATACGCTGCTGCCGAGTGCCACTCCACTTGCGACCCTGTTCTCGAGCGGCAAGCTGCCGCAGACGGCGATGTTCAACAGCAGCACGCCGACCTCATCGACGGGGGTCACCGCGCTGGATGCGGCCGCCGACCAGTTGCTCGCCCTGCCGGCGAGCCCGCCGTACTCGCCCTCGCAGGCGGCGCTGTTCGATTCCGGATTCGGCAGCCCGGCCCTGATCAGCAACAGCCATCGCGTCGCCTACGTGGACGATGCCGTGGCCAATCCGGATGAGGCGGAGATGACGCTCCTCGCCAATGGGACGCTGAGCTCGAGCAATATCGCGCTCGCCGCGACTCCGATGGTCGGGCTGCGCAAGGACCTGGCGCTGAACGACATGCGCAGCGGCGGCTGGGCCCCGCAGGAGGCGATGCTGATGTGCGGCGGGGATCAGGATCCGACGGTGTTCTTCCAGAATGCGCAGATCATGGCGGCGTTGTGGACGCCATATGTTTCCGGCGGCCTGGTCAACGTGCTCGACCTCAACGCCGCGCCGCAGCAGGGCAGCCCCTTCGCGCCGCTGCAGGTCGGGCTGCAGCAGGAGGAGGCCCAGCTCAGCGCCTCGCAGGGCGCGAGCGCGGTCGCCTCCTTCCACACGGCCGAGGCACCGTTCTGCCTGGCGGCGGCGCGCGGTTTCTTTGCGCAGATTCCGTAAGCTCGGCGAGGGAGATCATGCATAAGAATCTCGTGACTCTTGCGGTGGGGGCTGCTCTCGCGCTGGCCGCATCCGGAGCATTTGCCGATCAGGCGGGGCCCAACGAAGTCCGCCTCGGAATGTATTTCGTGCACTATGAGACGGAGGCCTCCGATATCTCGGGGCCTTATACCCCGC
>DASVWT010000370.1:0-4255 GCA_036393055.1 Steroidobacteraceae bacterium | reverse complement strand
TCGCGGCCATGCAGCCGAAGTCGTGCCGCTTGCCGTCGCGGGGGAAGTTGCGCTCGTGGGTGCCCCAGCCCATCTCGCTCGGCTGCGAGCCCTCGCCCACGAAGCCGTCGATGGACCAGGTGTTGACGAACTCGCCCGGCTGCTTCGGTGTGCGCGGCACCTGGGTGTCGCGCTCGGCGATGTGGATGACCTTCACGCCGAGCTGGCGCGCGAGCTCGCCCCAGTCGGAGCGGGAGGCGGGCGTCCCGGCCTCCACCTGGGTATCGGCGGCGATGTCGAGCAGTGCCTGCTTGACGAAATGCGAGACCAGCCCGGGATTGGCGCCGTGGGTGAGCACCGCGGTCGGCGCGCGGGCATTGCCCGGACGCAATGCGAGCGCTTCCTCGCGCAGAGCGTAGTTGGTACGGCGTCCGGCGGGGACGGTCGGGTCGGTGTAGCCGCCCGGCCAGGGCTCTATGCAGGTGTCGAGGTACATTGCGCCTCTCTCCCAGCACAGCTTGACGAGCGCGACGCTGGAGACCTCGACGGAGACGTTGATCAGGAAGTCGCCGCGTCCGAGCAGCGGATTGAGCACGCGGCGGTAGTTCTCGCGCGTGAGGCGCTCTTTGATGAAGCGGATGCCGTAGCCCGCCGCCTCGGCGTTGCCTTTGTCCTCCGCGGTCACGATGGTGATGCGCTGCGGCGCAATGCCGATGTGCCGCAGGATGAGGGGCAGCACACCCTGCCCGATGCTGCCGAAGCCGACGATGAGGATGCGGCCGGGAAACTCTACGTGGATCTTGTGCTCGGTCATGATCCCGATAGGTTACCCGATCAACGCCGCCAATGAGGAGGGTACGTGCGGTCGTAACCGGGAAGGGACTCGATGCGCTCGACCCAGCGGCCCACCGCGGGGTAATTCACCTCGACCGGCATGAAGCGGGAAGCGAGCTCGCGTGCCTCCGGCCGCTCGAGCGCGCGCTTGAGCAGCTGGAAGCCGGGGAAAATCACCATGTCGACCGCCGAGAAGCTCTCGCCCACCACCCAGTCTGATTTCGACCGGCGGCCCTCGATCGTGCGCGCCTCGCTTGCGGCCGCATGCATGGCGCGGGTGATCTCCTCGCTGCGCAGATCGGCGCTCTTCGCGAACACCGCGTCGATTATTCTCGCGAGGTGCGGCTCGATATAAGCCTGGTACTCGCAGATCACCCGCATGATGGTGCCGGCTTCCTCGGGATTGCGCCCGAAGATCGGCGGATCGGGATATTTCAGGTCGAGGTAGTAAAGTATCGCCAGCGACTCGAAGCAGACGTACTCGCCGTCCTTGAGGACGGGCACCCGGCCGCGGGGATTCAGGTGGAGCATCTGCGGGGATTTGTGCTCCTGCTTGGAGAACTGCAGCAGGTGGCTCGTGTAGGGCAGATGCTTGTATTCGAGCGCGAGCAGCACCCGCCAGGCGTACGGGCTGCCGCTGCCCCAGTAAAGGTCTATCGCCATCGTGGGGAATTGTAGCTTATGTCCCAGACGACGCTCATAACTCCGCGCCAGCTCGCCGCGCGGCTCGAGGACGCGGATCTCGCGATCATCGACTGCCGCTTCGATCTCGCGCGTCCAAAGTGGGGTCCGGAGGCGTACGCCGGCGCGCGCATTCCGCATGCGCTGTACGCGCACCTGGATCACGACCTGTCCGGGAAGACGTCGGCAACGACCGGTAGACATCCGCTGCCGCCAGCCGATGAGCTCGCGGCACGGCTCGGGCGGTGGGGCATCGACGCGCAGGTGCAGGTCGTCGCATATGACCAGAGCTCGGGCGCTTACGCGGCGCGGCTCTGGTGGCTGCTGCGATGGCTGGGGCACACGAGGGTCGCGGTGCTCGACGGCGGCCTCGCCGCCTGGCAGGAGGAAAAGCTGCCGCTCGAGAGGACGCCGCCGCCGCAATCCCAGGCAGGGGCGGCGCCGGTCCGGCCGCCGCGGCGTTTCGAGCCGCGGCCGGACGGCGAGATGGTGATGAGCACCGGCGAGCTCGAGGAGGCGGTCGCTTCGCGACAGATCGCCTGCGGCGACCTGGTGTTGATCGATGCGCGCAGCGCCGACCGGTTCGCCGGCCGCAATGAGACGATCGATCCCGTGGCGGGCCACGTGCCCGGTGCGCGCAATCATCCGTTCACCGACAACGTCGACGGCGCCGGGCGATTCGTCAGTCGTGCCACATTGCGGGAGCGTTTTGCGAAGACGCTGGAAGGGGTGCCGCCGGATGCGGCGGTCTGCATGTGCGGCTCTGGCGTCACGGCGTGCCACAACCTGCTCGCGATGGAAGTGGCGGGCCTGCAGGGGGCGCGCCTCTACGCGGGCTCCTGGAGCGAATGGATCAGGGATCCGAAGCGGCCGATTGGCACGGCATAGCGGGGACAACTTTGATATCGTGCGCGGCCAGTGAATCACCGAGACCGATGACGGACTCTCGCACGTGGCCGTAGATCCGAAGAGCGCCTTGAGCGGCGCTCGCAAGTTCAATCCCGCCCAGCCCTGGCGCATCGAGGATTCCCTGGAGCTGTACCACGTCAATGCGTGGGGCAAGGGCTACTTCGGCATCAACGCGGCAGGGCACCTCGTGGTGCGGCCCGATGCGCAACCGGGGCAGCCCGGACGCGACATCGACCTCTACGATGTCGTGGAGGGCCTGGAGGCGCGCGACCTGACAACGCCGGTGGTGGTGCGCTTCTCCGATATCCTGGCGCATCGCCTGAAGCATCTGCACGATGCTTTCGCGCAGGCGGTCGCGGAGAACAACTACCGCAACCGCTACGCCGCGGTCTTCCCCATCAAGGTGAACCAGCAGCGCCTCGTCGTCGAGGAAGTCTACCGCTATGGCAAGGAGTTCGGCTTCGGCCTGGAGGTCGGCTCCAAGCCCGAGCTGCTGGCGGTGATGGCGATGACGGAGAATGCGCCGGAGCGGCTGATCGTCTGCAATGGCTTCAAGGACGACAGCTACATCGAGGCGGTGACGCTCGCCACCAAGCTGGGCAGGACCATCATTCCGGTGGTGGAGAACTTCGACGAGCTGGACCTCATCCTGAAGCATGCCGAGCGTTACCAGGTGCGCCCGCGTATCGGCGTGCGGGTGAAGCTCTTCACCGAGGGGTCCGGCCGCTGGCGGGAGTCGGCGGGAGAGAAGTCGAAATTCGGCCTCTTCATCACCGAGATCCTGGAGCTCTTCGGGGTGCTGAAGGCGCGCGGAATGCTCGATTGCCTGCAGCTCGTGCACTGCCACCCCGGCAGCCAGTTGCAGGACATCCGCCGGGTCAAGGATGCCATCAACGAGCTGGCGCATGTCTATGCGGAGCTGAAGCTCATGGGAGCGGGGCTGCAGTACATCGACGTCGGAGGCGGCCTGGGCGTCGACTATGACGGTAGCAGCACGAACTACTCTTCCTCGATGAACTACACGCTCAACGAGTACGCGAGCGACGTCGTCTATCGCATCGCAAGCGTCTGCGATGCGCGCGACATCCCGCACCCGATGATCATCAGCGAGTCCGGCAGGGCCATCGCGGCTTACCACAGCGTGCTGGTGTTCGATGCGCTGGGCTCGTCGGCCCTCGATAAATTCCGCGTCACCGGCCGGGAGGAGGAGGACTACGCCGGCCAGGAAGAGCTGCCGCAGCCGGTCCGGGACTTGTTCGACGCGTTCCGCTCCGTGAGCGAGCGGCGGCTGGTGGAGTGCTACCACGATGCCCTGACGGCACGCGACCAGGTGCTGCAGATGTTCAACCTGGGACTGCTGTCGCTGGAGTTCCGCGCCCTGGCGGAGCGGCTGTTCTGGGCGACCTGCGCCAGGGTGCGGGACTGCTGCCGCAGGCTCGAGCGCCTGCCGGAGGAGCTCGAGGGGCTGGAGTCGATCCTGTCGGATACCTACTTCTGCAATTTCTCGGTGTTCCAGTCGCTGCCGGACAGTTGGGCCATCGACCAGCTGTTCCCGATCATGCCCATCCACCGGCTGGACGAGCGGCCCTCGCGCACGGGGGTGCTGGCGGACATCACGTGCGACTCGGACGGCAAGATCGACCACTTCGTGTCGCTACGGGACGTCAAGCGGACGCTGGAGCTGCATGAGCTGAAGCCGGGAGAGAAGTACTACCTGGCCGTCTTCCTGGTGGGGGCCTACCAGGAAACGCTGGGGGACCTGCACAACCTGTTCGGGGACACGCACGTCGTGCACGTGCGGCTGCATGACGAGGGCGGCTGGTGGATCGAGGAGATCGTCAAGGGCGACACC
>DASVWT010000369.1:0-4630 GCA_036393055.1 Steroidobacteraceae bacterium | reverse complement strand
ACGCCCCTCGTGGTGACGTATCATCCCGCCTACCTCCTGCGCAATCCGGCGGACAAGCGCAAGGCGTGGGAGGACCTGAAGTTCGCGCGTAGCGTGTTCCGGCAACTGACGGCAGGCGTACCCGACGATGGCCATCGCTCCTGAGCTGCTCGATGCCACCCCGGAGATCGGCATCCGCCCCATGACGGAGGCGGACGTCCCGGCCGTTTTCGCGGTAGAGCGCGCCTCGTATCAGTTTCCCTGGAGTGAGGGGATATTCCGCGACTGCCTGCGTGTCGGATACATCTGCCGCGTGCTCGCCCTGGGAGGTCACGTCGTTGGCTATGGGGTCATGAGCGTCGGTGCCGGCGAGGCACACGTGCTCAACCTTTGCGTCGCGGACGCGTATCGCTGCCGCGGGCTCGGCCGGCGGATGCTGGGCTATCTGCTGGAGCGCGGCGCCGCCGCCGGGATGAGCGAGGCGTTCCTGGAAGTGCGCCCTTCGAACATGGCGGCGATCCGCCTCTATCAGGCGGCCGGCTTCGAGCAGGTCGGCATGCGCCGCGGCTATTACCAGGCGGTGGGCGGCAGGGAGGACGCAGCGGTGCTGAGGCTCGCGCTGCGCGGACGCCGCGCCCCCCGCAACCTGATCTGACGACCCATCAATGACTGAACTGACTGCCGAGATACGTCGGCGGCGGACGTTTGCGATCATCTCGCACCCCGACGCCGGCAAGACAACATTGACCGAGAAGCTGCTGCTGTTCGGCGGTGCCATCCAGATGGCGGGCACCGTGAAGGGCCGCAAGGCGGCGCGCCACGCCACGTCCGACTGGATGCGCCTGGAGCAGCAGCGCGGGATCTCGGTGACTTCGTCGGTGATGCAGTTTCCGTACGGCGACTGCATCGTCAACCTGCTGGACACGCCGGGTCACGAGGATTTCTCGGAGGACACCTACCGCACGCTCACGGCCGTGGACTCGGCCCTGATGGTCATCGACTGCGCCAAGGGAGTCGAAGAGCGGACCATCAAGCTGATGGAGGTCTGCCGCTTGCGCGACACTCCCATCATGACTTTCATCAACAAGCTCGACCGGGAAGGGCGGGCGCCGATCGAGCTGCTCGATGAGATCGAGAAGGTGTTGGGAATAGCCACGGCGCCCATCACCTGGCCCATCGGGATGGGCAGGGAGCTGCGCGGCATCTATCACCTGCTGGAGGACCGCATCTACGTGTACCTGGCGGGCGAGCGCGGGCGGATCGGGGAGAATCAGGTGATCCAGGGGCTGCGCAGCGAGGCGGCGCGCGAGTTTCTGGGCGAAGCGCTGGATGCGGTTGCCGAGGAGATCGAGCTGGTCAAGGGCGCCACCGCGGTGTTCGATCCCGAGGCCTACCTCGCGGGGCGGCAGACGCCGGTGTTCTTCGGCTCGGCCATCAGCAACTTCGGTGTGCAGGAGCTCCTCGCTGCTTTCACGGCGCATGCGCCGGGTCCGCGGCCGCGCGCGGCGCGGGAGCGGCAGGTGGAGCCTTTGGAGAAGGCCCTGTCGGGATTCGTGTTCAAGATCCAGGCCAACATGGATCCGGGGCATCGCGACCGTATCGCGTTTCTGCGCCTGTGCTCGGGCAGGTACACGCGCGGGATGCGGCTCTATCATTCGCGGCTCGGCAAGGAGGTGCGGATCGCGGATGCGCTGACGTTCATGGCGGCGGAGCGGGAGCATGCGGAGGAGGCGTTCGCCGGTGACATCATCGGGCTTCACAACCACGGCACGATCAACATCGGCGATACGTTCACGGAGGGGGAGCGGCTGGCCTTCACGGGGGTACCGAACTTCGCGCCGGAGATATTCCGGCGGGCGGTACTCAAGGATCCTTTGAAGATGAAGGCGCTGCAGAAGGGGCTGTCGCAGCTTTGCGAGGAGGGCGCTACGCAGCTTTTCAAGCCGGTGCGCAACAACGACCTGATCCTCGGTGCGGTGGGGCAGCTGCAGTTCGAGGTGGTCGCCTTCAGGTTACAGGATGAGTACTCGGTGCAGTGTGTGTTCGAGCCGGTGGGTGTGCATACGGCGCGGTGGATCGATGCGAAGGATGGCAAGAAGCTGGAGGAGTTCCGGACGCGGGCGCATGACAATCTGGCGGTGGATCATGCGGGGGCGCTGGTGTACCTCGCTCCCACCCGGGTGAATCTGCAGCTCACGATGGAGCGGTGGCCGGGTATCACATTCCGGGAGACCAGGGAGCACGCGGTGTGACAATGCTGGCCCGTGGCACCGCTTGAAAAGGGACTTCCCGGGAACGCCGCAAGTAGGCCCATGCAGGGTGCCGAAAAAACGTGCCGGACGCCCTACCTCGCTCTGGCTAACAGAAGCAACGTAACAGTTGCCAGTAAAGCAGTAGGCAGCCACGCCAGAATCACCGGATCGAGGTTGAACACGATCGTCCCGCTCTCGATCAGCCGCTGCAGCAGGAAGAACGCGATCCCGATCACCAGCCCCAGCATCGTCCGCGTCCCCGCCCCCGCCGACCGCATCGACCCCAACACGAACGGTATCGCGAGCAGCACCGAGAACGCGATCGCCACCGTGCGCGCGATCTTCGACCAGAACGCAAACAGATACTGCCGCGCATCCAGCGAATTCGCCCGGAAATACCCGATCACCTGCCACAGCGCCTGCAGCGTCAACTGCTCCGGATCCTGCACCGCGAGTCCGAGGAACCCCGCCGTGACATTGGATTGCAGGACCATCTGCCGCGGCGCGCTGGTCGTCACCCGGTCCCCCGTGAAGCGCGACTCCGTATAACCGCCAAGGAGCCATCGGCGGTGTCCCGCGGCCGTCGCACTCGCCGCATGGCCGATGGACACCAGCGTATGCTGCGGGGAGAGCTGGAACACCTGCATGCCGACGAACTGCCGCGATCCCGACTGCCGCGCGACGTTCAGGATCAGGTCGCCGTCGCGGACCCACGCTCCCGTGCCGCCGCCGAAGCCGACACTGTTGAACTGGCTGAACGCCTTCTGCTGGTTCGCCGCCTCCTGCAGCTGCGGCGCCACGAACTCCCCGATCGCGCCCTCGAAGGCGATGAGCAGCGCCGCGGCGATCAGCGCTGTGCCCGCAAGCCGCGCCACCGAGACCCCGGTCGCGCGGATCACCGTGATCTCGCTGCTGCGGGCGAGCTGGCCGAAGCCGATCAGCGAGCCGATGAGCGCCGTGATCGGCAGCAGCTGATAGATCTGCTGCGGCAGATTGAGGACCGTGTACCAGAGGGCATCCGCGACATCGTAGTGGCCAATGCCGATATCGTGCTGTTGGCTGATGAAGACGAAGAGCCCGCCCAGGATGACGAGTACCACCATCACCAGCACCACCGCGCCGAGCACAGTCCGTACGATGTACCGATCTATCAGGCTCATGACGTCCCTGCCGGCCGGTAGCGCATGCGTTGGGCCACCCGCGGCGCGAAAATCAGCGCCCCGGCCAGCAACAGGACGGCCACGTGCGCCCACCAGAGACCCAGTGCGACCGGGATCGCCCCGTGCGCCACCCAGGCCTGACCGGCCGAGATCAGATTGGAATAGATGAGATAGACCACCACTGCGAGCCAGACGCGCGCGTAGCGGCCCTGCCGGGGCTTCAGGCGCGCGAGCGGGACCGCGATCACCGTGAGGATGATGCACATCAGCGGCATCGAGATCCGCCACTGCAGCATCGCCTGCCGCTTGGGGTCCGGCGAGGCGATCAGCGACGCGGTGGGCTGGGCATCGAGATCGGTCACGACAGCCGTCGCCGGCGGCAGCCGCACGGGAATGGTGAGCTGCTTGAACGAGGGCATGGAGCGAAACTCGGCGCTGCCCGGAACGCCCTCGAACCGCTGTCCATCGAAGAGTTGGATGGATTGGCTGGAGCCATCGGGCGCAACCGCCTGGACGGCCCGGCTGGCGAGGGTCACCTCGACCATGGAGCGCTGATTGCGCTCCACGAAGACGTTCTGCAGCGTCCCGTCCGGATCCACTTTCTCGGCGTAGACCACCGCGGAGCCGCCGGCGAATGCGCGGAAAGTCCCTGGCTTCAGCGGCGCGAATTGCCCGGCACGCACTGCGGCGTTGCGGATCGTCAGCGCCTGGGCGGTGGCGCCCGGGGCCACCAGCAGAGTGAGCGCGGCAAGTCCGGCCGCCAGCACCACGCCGAGACCGATCACGCCGCCATAGAGCGTGACGGGCCTGACGCCGCAGGCCAGGGCGGCAGCGAGCTCGCTGTCGTGATAGAGCCTGCCGAGGGCGAGGACGATCCCGAGCAGAAGCCCCACCGGCACGAGAATGCTCAGATATTGCAGCATCCCGAGATAGATGAGCTCGAGCACCACGCCCTGGGGAAACTGGCTCACGGCGGCACGCTCGAGCACGGCGGCCACCTGGTTGGCGAGCAGGATGACGAGCAGCACGCCCATCACCACGATCCAGGCGGTGATGACTTCGCGCAGAATGTAGCGTCCGAGGAGCTTCCCCAACCGGTGGCCTGCCGTGACTTTCCCCGCCGGACCGCCGGTGGGTTAAACTAAAATATTACGGTAAAGCAGGCGGTTGCGTGCTATGCGATTCGATACCTGGAGCAAGGCCGGGAACAAGGCGATAGCCACACTCGATGTGGACTGC
>DASVWT010000368.1:0-13513 GCA_036393055.1 Steroidobacteraceae bacterium | reverse complement strand
TCCCCCGAACGATGGCGCGTCCTGGAGCGCCAGTGAGCTGAAGACCTTGAAGTCGCTCGCGAAAGCGGGAACCCCGACCAGCGAGGTCGCGAAGAAGCTCGGGCGTACCGCGGCGGCCGTTCAACAGAAGGCCATGCGGGCAGGGATTTCCTTCCGGGCGGCCAAGAGAGCCGGCGCCCGCAAGAAGAAGTAAGCACCGCGCGCAGTACGGACGGGGGCCCGCCTCGCAGGCGGGCCCCCGTCTTCGTTTATGGGCCAGCTCCGCCCTTGCCATGGCCGGTCCAACTCGGCAAACTCTGCGCCGCTGATGTCAAGAAATCTGAAGAGGGGCGGCATGCGGCGAGAGATCGGTTTTTTGTGCCTGGCGACGGCTGCGCTGGCGCTGACCGGCTGCGGCGTGCAATTGCACGACTACACTCCGGCCAGATTCAAGGCGAACCCCGACATCGGCATGTATCCGCTCAGGGTCAGCGTGAGCAGCGGCGCCATGGTGAGCCAGCCGGTATACGTATTCGCGATTTCCGATGGCCGCAGGGTCCCGCTGTCACTGGGGTCGGACGGGACCTATCAGACGATGTTTCCCGTGAAGTGCCGGAGCAGCTTTCCGCTGCAATACCTGGCCATCTGGCGGCTGCAGGGCGCGGCGACCCGGCAGGCGCTCTTCCCGGCGCAGCCGCGGCAGATCGAGCTCACGCCGCCCCCGCTCGCCCCGGCGCAGGTGAGCATCGACACCTCCGGCAAGCCCGATAAAAAGACGCACTCCTGGCAGGGCGCGGTGCAGTACGACATCGTTATCGCCCCGGATGCGCACATCACCGGCGCACACCTGGAGTCGGTGAGTCAGGACAAGAAGGATGTGGCGGCGGCGAAGCCGATCAGCATCGTCAGCACGTTTCCCCTCGATGCCGTCTGCGACTCGCCGGTGTCCGTGCAGCTGGCCTCCGGAAAGCCGCGCGCGCACGCCAACCTGGTCATCGACACCGATCTGCCGGCGTTGCCGCACTGGACGACGCGAGTGGACTTCGCGCCGGTGCAGTCACCGTAGCCGGGCCCGTAGCGCAGCGATCTCGCCACTGCTCAGCCCGATCTCGCCCAGGTAGGCCCGTATGCCGCCGGCGCTGTCCAGCCAGGCGAGCATGTTGTAGACGGCCTGCTCCGGGCACCGTACGGCCTCGATGATGGCTGCCGCGTCGGCGTCGCGGTGCCGGCGCAGGTAGGCGTCGCGCAGGTTCCCGCTGCTGGCGGCATAGTCGGCGGCAATGGCCTCGGGCACGACATCGGCCAGGGCGAGCAGGAGCGCTGCAATGATCCCGGTGCGATCCTTGCCCGCCACGCAGTGAAAGAGGAGCGGACCGGGCCCTGCCGCCGCGATCACCGCCAGCGCTTCCTGCAACTGCGGCCGCAAGCGCTCGAGAACGGTGCATTTCCATTGCTCCTTGGCGCAATAGCCGCCGAGAGCGCCCCAGTCGGCGGGATTGCCGGCCAGCAGCGAGACTGACACATAGCGCACCCGCGGAAGTTGCCGCGGCACCGGGCTCGGCGCGGCGGTGATTTCCTCCGGCCAGCGCAGATCGAGCACCGTCTCGATGCCGTAGCTGGCGAGCGCTTCTATCCCGGCGGGTGAGAGTTGCGCCAGATCATCGGCGCGCAGCAGCGACCGCGACCTGGTGACGGCGCCGTCCACGGTCGGATGCCCGCCGAGATCACGAGCGTTGAGCAGCGAAGGGAACATGCGGGGAGTGTAGCAGCGCCGGCGGCCGCGCCTCGGTCGAGGCGAGTAGAATGCCGCCATGCCGCTCAGCCCCAGCGAACGATTTCTCGGCCGTGCCGAGGCCTACGCAAAGCACCGGCCCAGTTATCCGGCCGCAGCGATCGACCTGTTGGAGGCGCGCTGCGGGCTGAGGCCCGGCGCCACCGCCGTCGACCTGGGGGCGGGGACCGGAATCCTGTCGGCCCTGCTGCTGGAGCGCGGTGTCAGGGTGTTCGGGATCGAGCCGAACAGTGAGATGCGTGCCTACGCCGATTCGATGCTCAGTGGCCAGTTCCACAGCGGCGCCGGCACCGCGGAATGTACCCATATGCCGGACGGGCTCTTCGACGTGCTGGTTTGTGGACAGGCGTTCCACTGGTTCGATCCGGCCAGGACGCGAGTCGAGGCGCTGCGCATCCTCAAGCCCGGCGCATGGGCAGCGCTGCTCTGGAACGAGAGGCCCACGGGCCCCGTGCCCTTTCTGGAGGATTACGAGGCGCTGCTGCGCCGCTACGCGCCGGAGTACGACGCGGTGACGCGGCTGCGCGCGCAGGAGGACGGGATCCGACAGTTCTTCGGGTACACGCCGCAGCTCGCTACTTTCGCCAACGAGCAGCGGCTCGATTTCACGGGCCTGGAAGGAAGAGTCATGTCCTCATCCTACGCGCCGATGCCCGACCGGCCGGAGCACGCGCCGCTGATGGCGGGTCTCAGGGAGGTATTCGACCGCCACCAACGGGAGGGCCGGATCGTCTTCCCCTACCGGACGTTGGTGTATTTCGGACAGCCGGACCGGCGGGCGTAGGCGGCCGGCGGTATGCCTCCCTCCCTCATCGTCTTCGATCTCGACGGTACGCTGGTCGACAGCGCCGCGGACCTGGCGGCGGCCATCAATGCCATGCTGGCGGATTTCGGCCGCGAGCCGCTCCCGGTTGCAGAGGTGCGGCTGATGATCGGTGACGGCGTGCCGAGGCTGGTCGCGCGTGCTCTCGCCGCCCGGCATTGCCCGGTTGCGGATCCCACGGCGGCCGAAAGAGTCTTCATGCGGCACTACGAATCCGGTGCGACAACGCTGACGACCGCCTTTCCGGGGGTCGCCGAGGCGCTGCGGGCGCTGCGGGACGAGGGCATACCGCTCGCGGTGTGTACCAACAAGCCGGCTCGGATCAGCGCGGATATTCTCGGCAGGCTGGGACTGGCCGCGTACTTCGCGCGCGTGATGGGAGGCGACTCACTGCCGTTTCGCAAGCCCGATCCGCGGGTGCTGCTCGCGCTGACGGAGGCATTCGCCGTCCGGCCGGAGGCTTCGCTCCTGGTCGGCGACAGCGAGGTCGATGCCTCGACGGCGCGCTCGGCAGGTGTGCCATTCGTGCTGATGAAGTACGGCTACCGCCGCGGCCCCGTGGAGCAGATCCCCTGTCTCGCCGTGCTCGAGGGCTTCGGCGAGTTGCCGCCGCTCGTGCGGGCGATGCCGCGCTAGCGTTGGCCTGGTTCCCTTCGGGGAGCTGCCGGTGTATCGTGGTAGCGCTAACGGAGAAAAGAATGACGCGACGCAAAAAGTGGCGTGCCCCGGCCGTGCTCGCCGTGCTCGCAGCCCTCGGCGCAGCGCCGCAGCCCAGCCGGGCCGCACCGGGGAGCGCGGCGCCGCAGCCGTTCCACAACTTCAAGGTGACCGTCTACATTCCGGTGCAGGCGGTCGAGCACATGGCTCACGACCCAGCCTGGATGCGCTCGAGCTGGCAGACGATCAGCAGCCGGCTGCACGTCGATCAGGTATTCATCGAGGACTATCGCTCCGGCCTCAGCGCCGATGATGCGCAGATCGCGCAGGTGAAGCGGTTCTTCGTCGCGCAAGGGGTCGCCGTGGCCGGCGGTATGGCGATGCTGGGGGCCGGGCACGGCGCCCAGTTCCAGACCCTCGATTACACCGTGCCGCACGACCGGGAGCTCGCCAAGCGCATGTCGGCCCTGTTGGCGCGGCACTTCGACACCTTCGTGCTGGACGATCTTTATTTCTTCAACACCAAGAGCGACTCGGACATCGCCGCCAAGGGCAGCCAGAGCTGGGCGCAGTTTCGCATGCGGACCATGGACGAAGTGTCGCGCGATCTCATCCTGAAGCCCGCGAAGGCCGCGAACCCCAACGTCAAGGTCATCATCAAGTTCCCGAACTTCTACCCCTCCTTCCAGGAGATGGGCTTCGATCTGAAGAACGAGCCGAGGATATTTCCGGAGATCTGGACCGGCGATGAGACGCGATATGCGCCCACGACCGACCAGCAGCTGCGGCCCTACGAAAGCTACGAGATCTTCCGCTATTTCGAGAACATCGCCCCCGGGCGCAATGGCGGCGGCTGGGTCGACCCCATCGCGATGCAGTACCTCGATCGGTACGCCGGCCAGCTCTGGGATACCATCCTCGCCAAGGCGCCCGCCATCAACCTCTTCCAGTACACCGACCTGCTACGCATCGCCGACCCGCGCAACCGCGAGGCGTGGGAGCGCTCGCCGACCACCTTCGACTACAGGGACATGGCCCGCCGGTGTTGTGGCGTCGCGCCCGGCAGTCCCGGCGCGAGGCCGCCGCTGCTGGCCGATGCGGTCGAGTACGCGCTGCGCAAGGTGGATGCTGCGGCGGGCTCGCTGGGCGAGCCGGTGGGACTTGCGACCTATCGCCCCTATGACTCGACGGGTGAGGATTTCCTGCCTGAGACGGCCGGCATGGTGGGCATTCCGGTCGAGATGTATCCGCAATGGCCCGATGCGAAGACGGTCTTCCTGACGCAAGCGGCCGCCGCCGACCCCAACATAGTGACAGAGATCGAGCGCCACCTGCGCAACGGCGGCAGCGTGATCATCACCTCGGGCCTGCTGCGGTCGATCCAGGACAAGGGATTCGACCAGGTGACCGACATGCGTGTGACCCAGGATGTCGTGCCGGCCACGGAGTATGTCGCCGGATTCGGCTTCGGCGGGGGAGCGGTGCTCGGCCGCTCCAAGCCGATCCTCTTCCCGCTGATCCACTTCTACACCAACGAGGCATGGGCCGTCCTGCGGGGCATCGATGCGCAAGCGGGCGTACCGCTCCTGCTCATGGATCGTTACGGCAAGGGCGAGCTCTACGTGCTCGCCGTGCCCGAGGAGATGAATGACCTCTATTCGCTGCCGGCGCCGGTGCTGGATGAGGTGCGGCGTTATCTGACTCCTGACCTGCCGGTGAGGCTCGAGGGACCTTCGCAGGTCAGCCTCTTCGAGTACGGCAACGGCACGTTCGTCGTGGAGTCCTACCTGGACCATCCCGCCGCCGTGCGCATCGCCGGTGGCTTCGCGCACCTCACCAACCTGACGACGGGGGCGGGGCTGGACGGGGAGCCGGAGCCCCAAGTGCCCGGCAGGAAAGGTTTCGGCTATGAGCTTCGCATCGAGCCGCACAGCTTCATCGCCTTCCGGGAGCACTGAAGTACTGATGTGAACTGAGTCACGGAATGACCGGTTCGCGGGCAAACCGTGTCCACCACAGGAAATCCGCCAAGCGGCTGCAAGCCGGTTCAGGCTGAATCATAGTAGGCTGGGAAGCAAATGCGAGTGGCATTCCTTCCCGATACCACCTCCCCGGAGGCTGCGCTCGCCAAGGCCAATCGCGAGCTGCGGATGCTCATCGATTGCAAGCGCGCGCTCGCGCGCGCGCAGGAAGAGTCGCAGCTGCTCGCGGAGATCTGCCGCATTCTCGTCGGGCCGGGCGGCTACCGGCTGGCGTGGCTCGGCTTCGCGGACAGCGAGCCCGTTTGCGCGGTTCGCGTTGCGGCGTATGCCGGCCAGCACACCGGTTATCTGGACGGTCTGCGAGTCAGCTGGAGCGACGATGACAGCGGCCACGGACCCACCGGGCGGGCTATCCGCGAGCGGGCCGTGCAGGTATGCCGTGAGGTCGACAGCGATCGCAACTTCTCGCCTTGGCGGGAGCAGGCGCATCGCGAGGGCTATCGGTCTTCGGTGGCCCTGCCGCTTCTTCTCGATGGCGCCTGCATCGGCGCGCTCAACATCTACGCGGATCGGCCCGATGCCTTCGACGCGTGGGAGCTCGCGCTGCTGGAGGAGCTGGCAGCCGACCTCGCCTTTGGACTGAAGGCCATCCGCGCGCAGATCGAGATGCATCGCCAGAGGCGGCAGATCGAGAGTCTCGCGCGGATCCTGCGCGTGCACAGCGCGATCAACTCCGCCATCGTCCGCATCCGTGACCGGGACGAGCTGTTGCGGGAGGCGTGTCGCCTTCTCAACCAGCTCGGAGGGTTTTTCGGCGCGGTGGTCTGGATGCTGGATGACAGCGGCCGCTGGGCCTGGATGAAGCATCGCTCCGGAGCCGACGTGCAGGACAACGAGACGCTGCAGCGGCTCGAGATCGACGATGGTGGCACCGGACGCGATCCCAGCCTCGTAGGGCTCTCGCTGCGCACGGGCAAGGTGACTGTCTGTACGGACATCGCGCGCACCGACATGCCCGTGGCCGCCCGCGAGAAGCTGCTGGCTCGCAGCATTCGCGCACTGATCGCCATGCCGCTGATCGTCGATGGCAGGGGCGTGGCCGCCATAACTCTCACCGCGCAGGATGCCGCCTTTGTGCAGGATGGGGAGCTGCTGCCGCTGCTCGAGAACATGACCGCGAGCCTGTCGTTTGCTCTGCACTCCCTGGACAGGGCTGATGCCGCGCAGTATCTCGCCAGCTTCGATCCGCTCACCGGCCTGGCGAAGCGGACGCTTTTCTGCGAGCGGCTGGACCGGCGGTTGCATTCGACGGGCGAGACCGGGGCGAGCGCACTGCCCACCGTCATCGCCTTCGATGTGCGCGGACTCGGCAGCCTCAACACCATCCACGGCCAGCGGCTCGCCGATCTGCTGCTGAGGAGCCTCGCGCAGCGGTTGAAGCGGCATGCCGGGGGCGATGAGCGGATCGGCTATCTCGGCGCGGGCACCTTCGTGTTGCTCGAGGAGCGGATTATCGATGCGGTGTCCGACAGCCCGCAGATCGCGCTCGATGCGGCGCTGCTCGAGGAGCCGTTCGAGATCGAGGGCCGCAGCATCCGGCCGTCGGTGAGCTGTGGCGCAGCGGCATATTCGGCGGATGTCGCGAGCGGCGCCATCCTGGTGCAGCGCGCGGAGGCGGCGCTGAAGCGCGCCAAGGAGTCCGGCGAGCCCTACGTCAGGTACCGCCCGGAGATGAGCCGCGAGACGGTGAGGCGAGTCGTGCTGGAGCACAAGCTGCGCGCCGCCCTCGAGGAACAGCAGTTCGTGCTGCACTATCAGCCGCAGATCGAGCTCGCCAGCGGCAGGATCGACTCCGCCGAGGCACTGCTGCGCTGGCGCGATCCCGTCGGGGGCCTCGTGCTGCCCGGCCGCTTCCTCCCGGTCCTCGAAGCGTCGGGCCTCATCGTGCCTCTCGGCAACTGGACGCTGCTCAAGGCGGTGGAAGAGCTAGAGGGCTGGCGCCACGCGGGGTGCGGCCCGATGCGTGTCGCCGTCAATGTTTCCGCGCAGCAGCTCAAGCAGCGTGAGTTCCTGCACGGCCTGCTCGGGCTGGCCGAGCGGCTCGCACCGCTCGAGGGCTTCGGGCTCGACATCGAGATCACCGAGACGACGCTGCTGCAGGATCTGGAAGGTACGAGCGAGAAGCTGCGCGAGCTGCGCAGGGCCGGCATCCGCGTCGCCCTCGATGACTTCGGCACCGGCTACTCCTCCCTCGGCCTGCTGTCGAAGCTCCCGGTCGATGTGCTGAAGATCGACCGCTCGTTCGTGAGTGGTCTGCCGATGGATGCGGCCAGCGTGACTCTGGTGGCGAGCATCGTCGAGCTGGCCTCGGCGTTCAATCTGATCACGGTGGCGGAAGGCGTCGAGACCGACGAGCAACTCGCGGCCCTGCGCGCGCTGCGCTGCAGCCATTCGCAGGGCTTCCTGCACGGCGCTCCCGTCCCCGCGCCGGAGCTCGCGCAGATGCTGCGCGCAGACGCCCGCAGGGCATAAGGGTCCCCGAGGCAAATCCGCCAAACGGCCGCGGGCCGGTTTGGCCAATGCTAGAATTCCCGCCTGGATTCTGCTCGCAATCGCCCTGCGGGTCCCCCCTGGTTAGAGCTCTCCATGCACGGTACTGCGCGAGGCGCGGCTTGCCTCGAGTTCGGACGATTTCGGCTCCTCATCCGCCAGCGTGAGCTGCGCCTCGGTGAGGCGACTGTTGCGCTCGGCTCCCGGGCGTTCGACGTGCTGCTCATCCTGGTCGAGGCCGAGGGCGAGCTCGTCACGAAGGAGGAGCTGCTGGCGCGCGTCTGGCCGGGCGCGGTGGTGGAGGAAAGCAACATCCAGGTGCAGGTCTCGGCGCTGCGCAAGGCGCTCGGCGACGACCGCAATCTCATCCTCACCGTGCCCCTGCGCGGCTATCGCTTCACCGGCGTGGTGCGCGCGCTCGATGCCGAAGGACGCGCCTTGCCGCGCCGGAGCGCCGAGCCTGAGCCTGCGCGCCCCGTCCCGACCAATCTGCCGGCTCCGGTATCGGACTTCATCGGCCGCGAGACCGAGCTCAGGGAGCTGCGCGAGCTGCTGCGCCACAACCGCCTCGTAACCCTGGTCGGTACCGGTGGAATCGGCAAGACGCGGCTCGGGCTCGAGGCCGCGCGAGCCACACTCGAGGAGTTTCCCGATGGCGTGTGGCTGGCGGAGCTCGCACCGCTCACCGATCCGGAGCTGGCCGCGAGCGCCATCAACACGGCCCTCGGCCTGCAAAGCGGCGCCGGCCGCTGGACCGCGGAGCGGCTCGCCGCGGCGCTGCGCGGGCGCAGGCTCCTGCTCGTGCTCGATAACTGCGAGCATCTTATAGGGGCTGCGGCCCGCGAGGCGGAGGCGCTGCTTCGGGCCGTGCCGGGCGCCTGCATCCTGGCAACCAGCCAGGAGCCCTTGGGCCTGGACGGGGAGTGCACCTACCGCTTGAGCCCGCTGGAGTTCCCTGCCGAGGAGACCGCGGAGCTCGCCGCCACTCTGCGCCACGACGCCGTGCGGCTCTTCGTGGCGCGCGCGCGTGCCGCCGACCCGCATTTCAACTTGAGCGAGCGCAACGTCGCCACGGTCGCAACCATCTGCCGCCGGCTGGACGGCATCCCGCTCGCCATCGAGCTGGCCGCCGCCCGCGCCGCGGCGCTCGGCATAGAGGGGCTGGCGCGCAGGTTGGATCTGCGGTTTCACGTGCTCACCGGCGGACGGCGCACGGCTCTGCCGCGCCACCAGACATTGCGCGCGACTCTCGACTGGAGTCACCGCCTGCTCGCCGAGCCCGACCGCATCGTGTTGCGGCGGCTCGCGGTGTTCGCGGGCAGCTTCAGTCTGGAGGCCGCGGCGAGCGTGGTGGCGGACTCGGCGCTGCCGGAGTGGGAGGTCATCGGACGCATCGCCGAGCTCGTGGACAAATCGCTGGTGGTCGCCGATATCGGGGGAGCAGTGCGGCGCTATCGCCTGCTCGAGACGACACATGCCTACGCGATGGAGAAGCTCGCCGACAGCGGGGAGTTCGGCTCGCTGGCGCGTCTGCATGCGTCGCATTTTCGCGATCACATGCGAACGGCGCTCGGCGTGTGGGAGGAGACGCCCTCGATGCAATGGCTGGAGGCGCAGGCGCCGGAGATCGACAACGCTCGCGTGGCGCTCGACTGGGCGTTCGGCGTCGATGGCGACGCTGCCGTTGGCATCGAGCTCGCCGCCGCCTCTTATCCGCTGTGGTACCTCATGTCGCTGATGCAGGAGGGTAGGGCACGCCTGGAGCGTGCGACCCGCGCCGTCGGTCCGTCGACGCCGAAGCCGGTCGAGGCGAGGCTCTGGTACGGATACGGCTTTCTGTCGACCGGGGAGCCGCGCGGGCGCGCGCTGCCGGCGCTGCGGCGCGCGGTATCGCTCTATTGCGAGTCCGGTGAGCCGTTGGAGCGCGGCCGTGCGCTCAGCTTCTACGGCCTCAACCTCGCGCGCACGGGCCGGCTGGAGGAGGGACTGGCGGCGCTCGAGGAGGCGCGCGGGCATCTCTGCGCCTTCGCGCACCCGAAGAGCCTGGCGCTCTGCCTCACCAACCTTGCCATCGCGCGCACGGTGGCCGGGGATTTCGAGGTCGCGCGCGCTCTGCTCGAGGAGTCGCTTGCCGTAGGGGAGCACTCCAAGGCCGACTTCTGGGTCTGGCGTGCTCTCATCTACAAGGCGGAGGTGGCGTTTGCCGAGGGCCGCCTCGAGGAGGCGATCGCCGGGGCGCGCGAGGTCGTCGCGCTCGCCCGCGCCGCGCGGCGCACGGGAATGCTCGGGCACGCGCTCTGCAATCTCGCCGGCTATCTCATCGCGCATGGCGATCTCGAAGAGGCGGGAACGGCGCTGCGCGAGGGATTGCCGCTGGCGCAGGAGAGCGAGCTCGATGCGGTGCTGCTCGCCGGAGGCCTGCAGCATCTCGCGGCCATCGCCGCACGGGAGAACCGTCTGGAGCGCGCGGCGCAGCTCATCGGCTACGCGCATGCCTTCTTCGCCGCGGAATTCGAGGGCCGCAGCCCCGCCAAGCAGCAGATCCAGACACGCATCGTCGAGAGCCTGCGCCGCGCCATGCCGGGTGAGCGGCTGACGGAGCTCATGGACGCGGGCGCCCGATGGACGGAAGAAGAGGCAATGTCGAGCGCGCTCGAGGCGTGATACAGATCACACTCATTTAGAACGATTAAGGGGCATCTAAGGATTTGAATGGCGCGGCGGCGCCATGCTCATCGCGTCGAAAAAGACCGGTGATCGCGCTGCCCATCATGAAGCTTCCCGTCCGCCGCCTCGTAAGGCTCCTGCCGCTCTCCTCGGCCCTGCTGCTCTCGGGCTGCCAGTGGGCCGTGCTCGACCCGAAGGGCCCGATCGGCGTGCAGGAGCGCTCGATCATCATCACCGCGACGGTGCTGATGCTGCTGGTCGTCGTGCCGGTGATCGCGCTCATCTTCATCTTCGCCTGGCGCTACCGCGCGTCCAACGAGAAGGCGGACTATCAGCCGAACTGGTCGCATTCGAGCCGCATCGAGGCGGTGGTCTGGCTCATCCCATGCATCATCATCGCCACTCTGGGCGTCATCGCCTGGCGGAGCTCGCACTCGCTCGATCCTTACCGGCCGCTCGATTCCAAGGTGAAGCCGATCCGCATCGATGCGGTGGCGCTCGACTGGAAGTGGCTCTTCATCTATCCGGACCAGAAGGTCGCGACGGTGAACCAGGTGGCCTTCCCGGCGAATGTGCCGGTGGACTTTCACATCACCTCGGCGACGGTGATGAACGCCTTCTTCATCCCGCAGCTCGGCAGCCAGATCTATGCGATGGCGCGCATGGAGACGCAGCTGCACTTGATGGCGAGTGAGCCCGGCACGTACCAGGGGCTCTCTTCCAACTACAGCGGTGACGGCTTCTCCGGCATGACCTTCAAGGCCATCGCCCTGCCGTCGCAACAGGGCTTCGACGCCTGGCTGGCGAAGGTCAAAGCCTCGCAGGAGACGCTCGGCGCGGCGGCCTACCGGCAGCTCGCGAAGCCGAGCGAGAACAACCCGGTCGAGTACTACTCGCAGGTGCAGCCGGATCTCTTCGCCGACATCGTCGCCGGCCGGCTGCAGCAGCCCGCGGGCCGCATGGTCGCGCGCACCGCGCCGCAGCCGCGCCTGCCGAAGCCGATGGCCGCGATGAGCGGCATGTCTGCGACGAGGAGCAACTGATCATGCTCGGTAAGCTGACCCTTTCCGCCATTCCCTATCAGAACCCCATCGTGATGGGGGCCGTCGCCTTCATGGTGATCGTGGTGATCGCCGTGGTGGGCAGCATCACGGTCCTCGGCAAGTGGAAGTATCTCTGGACGGAATGGCTGACCTCGGTCGATCACAAGAAGATCGGCGCGATGTACATCATCCTCGCGGGGGTGATGCTGCTGCGGGGCTTCGCCGACGCGGTCATGATGCGCGCGCAGCAGGCGCTCGCCTATGGCGCCCACACAGGCTACCTGCCGCCGGAGCACTTCGACCAGGTGTTCAGCGCCCACGGCACGATCATGATCTTCTTCATGGCGATGCCGTTCATGATCGGGCTCATGAACTGCGTGCTGCCGCTGCAGATCGGCGCCCGCGACGTCGCTTTCCCCTTCCTCAACTCCCTCAGCCTGTGGCTGACGGTCGTCGGCGCGATGCTGATCAATCTGTCGCTCGCCGTCGGCAGCTTCGCGCGCACCGGCTGGCTGGCCTATCCGCCGCTCTCGGAGCTGCACTTCAGCCCGGGCGTGGGCGTCGATTACTACATCTGGGCGCTGCAGCTCTCGGGCATAGGCACGACCCTCACCGGGGTCAACTTCATCGCCACGATCCTCAAGATGCGCGCGCCTGGCATGACGCTGATGCGCATGCCGGTGTTCACCTGGACCGCGCTCTGCACCAACATACTGATCGTCGCGGCGTTCCCCGTCCTCACCGTGTCGCTGGCGCTGTTGACGCTCGATCGCTATCTCGGGATGCATTTCTTCACGAACAGCCTGGGCGGCGATCCGATGATGTACATCAACCTCATCTGGATCTGGGGCCACCCCGAGGTGTACATCCTCGTCCTGCCCGCGTTCGGCATCTACTCCGAGATCATCGCCACCTTCTCCAGCAAGCGCCTCTTCGGCTACACCTCGATGATCTTCGCGACCATGGCGATCGCGCTGCTCTCCTTTCTCGTGTGGCTGCACCACTTCTTCACGATGGGCTCGGGTGCCGACGTCAACGCCTTCTTCGGCATCACGACCATGATCATTGCGGTGCCGACGGGCGTGAAGATCTTCAACTGGCTCTTCACCATGTACCGTGGGCGGGTGCGCTTCGATTCGCCGGTGCTCTGGACCATCGGGTTCATGGTCACCTTCGTGATCGGCGGCATGAGCGGCGTGCTGCTGGCCGTGCCGCCTGCCGACTTCGTGCTGCACAACAGCCTCTTCCTGGTGGCTCACTTCCACAACGTCATCATCGGCGGGGTGGTATTCGGCGCCATGGCGGGCCTCACCTACTGGTTCCCGAAGGTGTTCGGCTTCAGGCTGAACGAGCCGCTCGGCAAGGCGGCTTTCTGGTGCTGGCTGGTCGGCTTCTACGTGGCCTTCATGCCGCTCTATGTCCTCGGCCTCATGGGCGCGACCCGCCGCATGGACCACTATGACAATCCCGCCTGGCATCCGCTGTTCGTGGTTGCGGCGATCGGCGCGGCCATCATCTTCTGCGGCATCGTGCTGCAGCTCGCGCAGGTGGTGGTGAGTCTCGCGCAGCGCGAGAGCGCTCGCGACCTGACCGGCGATCCGTGGGGCGGGCGCACGCTGGAATGGGCGACGTCCTCGCCGCCGCCGGCCTACAACTTCGCGCGCATCCCGGTGGTGCGCGACCGCGATGCGTTCTGGGACATGAAGCAGCGCGGCGTGGACATGAAGGCGACGGTCTACCGGCCGATCCACATGCCGCGCAACACCGGTACCGGCTTCGTCATGGCCGTGTTCCTCGGCCTGGCGGGGTTCGCGATGATCTGGCACATCTGGTGGCTTGCGATCGGCGGTGTGGCTGCCGCCATCGTGGCCTTGATCCGTTATGCCTTCGACGACGATCGCGACTACTACGTCGAAGCGGAAGAGGTGAGGCAGACGGAAAGCCTGCGCGGTCGCGCCCAACTGAGGAGCGTGTAATCCATGTCAACCGGTCCGACATCCGTCCACGGGGGCGCTCTGGC
>DASVWT010000367.1:0-12605 GCA_036393055.1 Steroidobacteraceae bacterium | reverse complement strand
GGCTCGTAGTGCTCGGGAAACGGCCCCTCGACCATGTTGTCCTTGGCGAAGAAGCGCGCGACGCCCTCGGCGTTCATGATGAAGGGACCCATGCCGAGCGCGGGGCTCTCATCGACCTTGTAGTCGGGCACATCGGCGCCGGTCCAGGCGCTGCCATTCCAGGCGATGACCGTGCGATTGGGATCGAAAGGCTTGCCGCTCGGGTCGCAGGAGGCGCGGTTGTACATGATCCGGCGGTTGGCGGGCCAGGCGAACGCCCAGTCGAGAGTCTCGCCGAGGCCCGTCGGGTCGGAATCGTCCCGCCGCGCCATGAGGTTTCCGGTGGGCCCCCAGGCACCGCAGTAGATCCAGCAGCCCGAGGCGGTGCTGCCGTCATTGCGCAGCTCCGCGAATCCTGCGAGCTGCTCGCCTGCCTTGCGCAGCACCCGGCGCGGATCCTTCGGGTCCATGAGATCCTCGAGCGCTTTTCCGGAATACTCCCGCGCCAGCTCCTCCGCCGCGGGGCTCCGCGGATTGGCGTACGGCCAGGAGAGCTTCAGGATGGGATCCGGATAGGCGCCGCCCTCGGCGAGGTAGAGCGCACGCAGCCGCTCATAGAGCTCGCCCATGATCTGCAGGTCGGTGCGCGCATCGCCCGGCGGGTCCTGCCCCTTCCAATGCCACTGCAGCCAGCGTGAAGAGTTGACGAGTGAGCCGTCCTCCTCGGCGAAACACTGGGTCGGCAGCCGGAATACTTCGGTGCGGATCTGCTTCGGGTCGACGTCGTTGTGCTCCCCGAAATTGCGCCAAAACTCGGACGTCTCGGTCGCGAGCGGATCCATGATGACGAGGAACTTGAGCCTGGCGAGGCCCGAGTCGATCTTGGCCTTGCTCGGCGCCGCGCCGATCGGATTGAAGCCCTGACAGATGAAGCCGTTCATCTTGCCGTTGGCCATGAGCTCGAAGCTCTGCAGCATGTCGTAGGATTTATCGAGCTTGGGCAGGTAGTCATATCCCCAGTGGTTCGCCGCCGTGGCGGCATCGCCCCACCATGCCTTCATGAAGCTCACGAAGAACTTGTCGAAGTTCTGCCAGTAGCTCAGTTGATTCGGCCGCAGCGGCTTGAAGCTTCGAGCCGCGACGTACCTGGCGTAGTCCTGCTCCGACTCATGGGGCAATGTCATGTAGCCGGTGAGCAGGTTCGACATCAGTCCGAGGTCCGTCAGGCCCTGGATGTTCGAGTGTCCCCGCAGCGCATTCATGCCGCCGCCGGCGATGCCTATGTTTCCGAGGAGCAGTTGCACCATCGCCGCCGAGCGGATCATCTGCGAGCCGACGGAGTGCTGCGTCCAGCCGAGCGCGTACATCATGGTCATCGCCCGCGTCGGCGTTGCGGTCGAGGAGATGAGCTCCGCAATCTGCAGGAATTTCGCCTGCGGGGTGCCGCAGACGCGCTCCACCATTTCCGGCGTGTAACGCGCATAGTGCTGCTTCATCAACTGATAGACGCAGCGCGGATGCGCGAGCGTCGGGTCCGTCTTCACATACCCGTCGGTACCGATCTCGTAATCCCAGCTCGACTTGTCGTAGCTGCGCTTGTCCGCGTCGTATCCCGAGAACAATCCCTGCTCGAACGAGTAATCGCTTCGCACGAGGAACGTCACGTCCGTGTAGTTGCGGACATATTGATGTTGGATCCTGTCGTGCTCCAGCAGGTAATTGATGAGCCCGCCGAGGAAGGCGATATCGGTACCGGAGCGGATCGGCGCGTACACGTCGGCGACCGAAGCCGTGCGCGTGAATCGCGGATCCACGACGATCAGGCGCGCCTTGTTGTGCGCCTTGGCCTCGGTCACCCACTTGAAGCCGCACGGATGCGCTTCGGCGGCGTTGCCTCCCATGCAGAGGACGATGTCGGCATTCTTGATGTCGACCCAGTGATTGGTCATCGCTCCACGGCCGAACGTCGGGGCAAGACTTGCCACCGTCGGGCCGTGTCAGACACGCGCCTGATTGTCGAAGGAGAGAATCCCGAGGCTGCGGATCACCTTGTGGGTGAGATAGCCGACTTCGCTCGAGGACGCGGAAGCCGCCAGCATGCCGGTCGTCAACCAGCGATTGACGGTGAGTCCCTCGGGAGTCCGCTCGACGAAATTCGCATCACGGTCCGCCTTCATCAGCTTCGCGATACGCCCGAGCGCATCGTCCCAGGAGATGCGCTCCCATCGATCCGTGCCCGGCGCGCGGTACTGCGGATATTGCAGCCGGTTTGGGCTGTGGATGAAATCGATGAGGCCTGCTCCCTTGGGGCAGAGCGTACCGCGATTGACCGGGTGGTCGGGATCGCCCTCGATGTGGAAGATGCTGGGGGTTGCATTCTTCGCGCGATCGCCCCAGGAGTACATGATGAGGCCGCAGGCAACCGCGCAGTAGGGGCAGGTGTTGCGCGTCTCGGTCGCGGCACTGAGCTTGAACTCGCGGACTTCCGCCAGCGCGGCCGTCGGGGAAAAGCCCAGAAGGGCGAGGCTCGAGCCCGCCAGGGAGGCGGCGCTCACCGTGAGGAACTGCCGCCGGGTGATCTCCGTCATGAGCCCTCCCCGCCCCGCGGCTTGGCGGGACTGGAGCCAACTGTGGCGGTGGGCAGCTTGAAAATAGCGACCACATCGCCGTAGGGATAGGTTAATTGGAAGTTGCCGCCGGCTGCGACGGCAATGTACTGCTGGCCGCTGACCAGGTAGGTGACCGGTGGCGCGTTGACCCCGGCGCCGAGGTTATATCGCCATACACGCTGGCCGGACTTGGCATCGAAGGCGTCGAGCCAGCCATTCCCTTCACCCATGAACACGAGGTTTCCACCCGTCACCAGAGCACCGCCAATCAAGGGTTGCGGAGCCATGTACTGCCAGGCGATCCTGCCGGTGTCCACGTCCAGCGCGACGAACGGCCCGTTCTGAATCCCCCCGGGAGCGACATTCGTAAACGCGCTGCCCAGACGAATCAGGCCTGGAACGTTGCGAGCGGGCTTGGTCGTGAAGTGCATCAACTGATTCATCGCGAGGATGTAGAGATAGTGTGTCTGCGGCGAGTATGCGGGCGGCGACCACTCCGCGCCGCCGTTCGCGCCGGGAAGCATGTCGACGCCCTCCCGCGTGGGCGTGGTGAACATGTTTTTCGACATCCTGACGAAGGGGCTCTTGCTGATCAGCTTGCCCGTACGCCGGTCGACGATGAACACGAAACCGACCTTGCCCGCTTCCGCGGCCACCGGGATCGTCCGTCCGTTGCGATGGACATCGAAGAGCACGACGTTGCTGACCGCATCGTAGTCCCATACATCGTGCTTCACCTCCTGGTAGTGCCATTTGAGCCGGCCGCTGTGCACATCGAGCGCCACGATGCTGTCGCTGTACAGGTTGTCGCCGCCACGGCCAGTCCCGTCGAGATCGGGATTTGGATTGCCCGTGCTGAAAATCACGAGCCCGAGCTTGGGATCGATCGCGGGCGTGGTCCACACCATCGCGCCGCCGCCCTTCCAGGAATCCCCCGCGTACGATTTCGGATCCGTCACCATCCACCGCCAGCGCTGCTGCCCGGTCCGCGCATCGTATGCGGCCACGAAGCCTCGCAAGGCCCACTCCCCGCCCGCGCTGCCGACGATGACCATGCCGTCGTAGATCTGAGGCTGGAGCGTCTCCGAGTAGCCGTGTTCCGAGCTGACGATCGTCGACTGCCACACCGTGTGGCCGTCCGCGGCATCGAGTGCCAGCAGCTTGTCATCGAGCGTTGCGACGTAGACGTTGCCGTAGCCGATCGCGACGCCCCGATTGACGGGACCGCAGCAGACCTGGAATGGCCCGAGGTGGTCGGTGACCTCCCACAGCCGCTCGCCGGTCGCAGCGTTGAAAGCCATGATCTTCATCGTTCTATTGACGATCGGCGTGGTGATATACATCACGCCGTTGACCACCATCGGTGTCGTCTCGAAGCTCGCGGGCATGCCGGTCTGAATCAGCGCCACCAGCTGGAGCGACTTCACGTTCTCCGATGTGATCTGGCTCACGGGGGAATATCGCTCGTTATCGTATGTGCGCCCCGGCAACAGCCAGTCGCCGTCGTCCGTGGGCGCATCGAGCATCATCGAGTCGGTGACGTTCACGGATGCCTCGGCCGGAGGCTGGCCGTATACGCGGCGAACAGGGGGAGCGACTCGCACTATCTCATTGGTGTTGGCCGCCTCCAGCACATGAGTCGCGTGCATCGCTGCAAGACTTACCTCATCGAGTGTCCCGATTGCCAGCGGAGCGTCCCCGGCGGGAATGCCGTTCTGCTCGAGGAGGTAGGCAGTCACATCGAGGTATTGCCGCTGGCTCAAGCTCCCCGGCGCGTTCTGCGGCATCTGGCGGCTGATGAAGTCGTATAGTTGTGCGGCCGTTCCAGCGCCATAACCCGCTTTCAGCGTCGAGCCCATCAGTGGCGGGCCGGATTCGCCCTGGAGATTCGGGCCGTGACAACTGGCGCACGTCTGCACATAGACCGAGGCGCCATCCGAAGCCTGGGCGTGGGTGTAGCTTCCGGCCGCTTCTGCCGAGGAGACGACTGTCAGGGCCGCAAGCAGCCCGATAATGAGATTCATCGCGCCTCCCCTTTTTCTGTGGGTGAGGCGCCGCCAGCATGCGCTGGGCCTGAGGCGCAGCGCTCAGTGCCGGTCGAGCCCGAGGCAGGCTGCTACCCGAACCTCGAAGTGGCCATGTGAACCCCCCAGCCTTCGCCGGCCAGAATTCCGGCCGACACGCCGAGGAACGCGCCGGCGATCACGTCGCTGATGAAGTGCCAGTCGCCCAGGACCAGCAGGACTGCGGCAAGCAGGAGCAATGCGCAGAGAAGCCGGATGCTCCCTCTGTAGATTCTCATGAATACACCGGCAAAGGCCCCGGCGAGTACCATGTGACCTGAAGGAAAGCTGCTGCCGGCGAAGCCGTTCATGAAATGGATGGCGTGTCTCGCTCCGTGCACGACAGCGGCAGGCGTCTGAATGCCGAAGAAAGGCTTCAACACCTGATCATTGATGCCGTAGGCGCAGATCGAGGCGAGGCAGGCGATGGCCAGGGTCTCCGCGAATCGTGAGATGTGGCCGCGCACCAGGCGCGCGATGATCAGGCCCAGGACCACTACCGCCTCCGCAGTCAGGATCAGGGTGGTACCGAAGGCGGCATCCAGACTGCTCAAGTGATGGCGTAGATGCCAGACACGATGCGCCACCGGCACGTCTATCTTCGCAAAGCACAGAGCCGCCAGCGCGGCACAAGTGAGAAGCGACAGCAGCCAGACCCGTAGAACGGCCGAAAAGCTTTTCAATTGTCCCTGCCCTTATCCTTTCATATTCGATGCGCCGGACCGCTGCGCTTCGCAGCCCGCCGCGTGGCCGGCCCGGGCGCTGCCCTGATAAAATCGATGAACGCCCGCAGCGGCGCGGGCACGAGGCGCCGTCCGGAATAGTAAAGAAACGGCCCGCAGAAGCGCGGCCACCATGCCTCGAGAATGGGCTCGAGCGCGCCGCTTTCGAAGTACGGCCGCAGCCAGTCATCGAACAGCGAGATGACGCCGATGCCGGCGATGGCCGCATCGACCGCCAGATCCGTAGCCGTGCCGCGACTGACGAGCAGCGGACCCTTGGGCGCGATGCGCACGATCTCGCCGTTGCGCTCGAATTCCCAGGGCTCCAATGCCCGGCCGCTGAAACGTCCCAGCAAGCATGCATGCTGGAGGAGCTCGCGCGGGTGCTGCGGCCGGCCGTGCCGCTCGAGGTAGGCGGGCGCCGCGCCTACCGCAAAGCGCTGGGTACGCGGGCCAATCGGCACGGCGATCATGTCCTGCTGCAATCGCTCGTCATAGCGGATGCCCGCATCGAACCCGGCGGCGAGCAGATCCACGAAGCATTCCTCGGCTACCACCTCCAGGCGGATCTCCGGATACGCGGCAAGAAAGCGCGGCACGATCGACGGTAGCACGAGCCGGGCCGCACTTACCGGAACATTGAGCCTGAGCGTACCGGCTGGCCTGTCGCGAAAGCCGTTCACCACATCCAGGGCGGCCTCGACCTCGGTCAACGCCGAGCTCAGCCGCTCGAGCAGACGGCTGCCAGCCTCGGTAGGCGCAACGCTGCGCGTCGTTCGGTAGAGGAGCCGAACCCCGAGTGCAGCTTCCAGCCGGCGTACTGCCTCGCTGAGGCCCGATGCGCTCTTGCCGGTCGCGCGCGCGGCATCGCGAAAGCCTCGGGCGCGCGCTACCGCCACGAAGGCATTCAAGTTACCGAGATCGGTCTTCACTGTTCATATTTTCGCACAACCCGTGCACATTGTGACTGGTTATCGCGCGCACGAACAGGCGATAGATTGTGAGCCCAGATAAGGAGACCACTCATGCCCATCCCAGAGAACTCCGGAACGTACAGGATCGCTGATCGACACGTGCAGCGGCTCGGCTACGGAGCGATGCAGCTCGCCGGACCCGGCGTTTTCGGTCCGCCCACGGATGTCGAGACGGCAATGACCGTCCTGCGGGAAGCCATCACGAGCGGCGTGAATCACATCGACACCAGCGACTTCTACGGGCCGCACGTCACCAATCGGCTGATTCGCCAGGCACTGCACCCCTATCGCGACGATCTGCTCATCGTGACGAAGGTCGGCGCGCGGCGCGGCGCGGATGCATCATGGCTGCCGGCGATTTCCTCCCGGGAGCTGACCGAGGCAGTGCACGAGAACCTGCGCAATCTCGGCCTGGACGTCCTCGAGGTAGTCAACTTTCGCAATATGGGCCGTGTCCATGGGCCCGCCGAAGGCTCGATCGAGGCGCCGCTCAGCGCGTTGGCCGAGCTGCAGCGCAAAGGGCTCGTGCGGCACATCGGGCTCAGCAACGTCACGCCCGCTCAAATCGCGGAAGGCCGGCGGATATGCGAGGTGGTCTGCGTGCAGAATCACTACAACCTGGCGCAGCGCGCGGACGATGCGCTGATTGATGATCTGGCGCGCGACGGCATCGCCTATGTGCCGTTCTTCCCGCTCGGAGGCTTCACCCCGTTGCAGTCGTCCACCCTGACCGATGTCGCGCGGGGCCTGGGGGCTACGACGATGCAGGTTGCGCTCGCCTGGCTGCTCCGACGGTCGCCCAACATTCTCCTGATCCCGGGCACCTCCTCGCTCGAGCATTTGCGCGAAAACCTCGCCGCGGCCGGGCTGAGCCTGCCGGACGGCGCGCTGGCGGCGTTGGATGGAATCGCAGCGCAGGCAGGCGCCGCCGGATGACGAAGCACGGTGGACGCCCATCGACGCGTTAGTGTGTCAGGAAGCGGCAGCTTCCGGCCCGGCAGTCGAATCGTCCGGTCGGCCGCAGCCTCGATCGCCATTGGGTGGCGCTGCGCAGTATCCGCTCCTTTCGCGCTCCCGAAATGCTGAGCACATAGTGGTTGTTGAGCGGATCCCACGGGCTGTGGAATCCGTCCATTTCGGCGATGGCCCTTTTCGCGCTCCAGCCCTGGACCAGCATCCGGTACGCCGCCGCGACGACGCCGGTGCGATCGACTCCGGCGCGGCAGCTGATGAGCACGGGCTTGGGCGCCTTCTGGATGATCGCCAGAACTTCCGCCACATGCTCATCGAGGTGCCGGTGCGTGAGGACCTGTATCGCACTGAAGTCGCCGACGCGAAAGTAGGTGATGAAACGCGCCCGCCCGTGATCGATACGCACCGATTCGAAGGAGCGCCTCACGTCGAGCTGCAGGCTGACCACTGTTCCGACGCCGTGCTCTACGAGCCATTGGGCATCCGCGCGGGTCGGCGCCTCGGATCGCCACAGTACCCCTGGCCTCACTACGCAAAAGTTGCGTACCGGCGAGCCGAGATCGTTCGTGCATGCACCGGGAAGGGTGCGGCGCGAGAAATATACGCAGCCGAAAAGGAGCGAAGCGATCGCGCATATGAGCACGCGCCCGATCGCGTGCGCACCGGCGATTCCGGATGACGGACCGCAATGGCGTTCCTCTGGTTTCATCACATCCTCGAGCAGTGCACCGGCGAAGATGCCCCCCTGCCCCGCAAAGCCCGCGCCTGGGTGTGTCGGAAGAAGCACACCTTCAGCGCGGGCTTCACCACAGGCCCGACACCTTGGCGGCCGCGGGCGCTTCGGCTGTACAATGACCTCGGCGCATTCACGATCCTCGGCTCGAGGAGTCATCCCATGTCCGTGCCGATCGAACTGATTGTCAACGGAAAATCCGTGGCGGTGGATGTAGAGGCCGACACTTTGCTGTCGAGCTTCCTGCGCGAGCACCTGCGCCTGACGGGAACGCACGTCGGCTGCGACACCGCAAGCTGCGGGGCGTGCACGGTCCACGTCGGCGGGCGGGCGGTGAAGAGCTGCAACGTCCTCGTCGCGCAGCTCAACGGCCTCGAGGTCACCACCATCGAGGGAATCACACCGCGCGACGGGTCCCTTCATCCGATGCAGGCCGCCTTCAAGGCATGTCATGGCCTGCAATGTGGTTTCTGCACGGCGGGCATGATCATGAGCGCGATAGATCTCCTCGAGCATCGCCCCCATGGAACCGAGGAGGAGATCCGCGCAGGTCTGGAAGGCAATCTGTGCCGCTGTACCGGTTATCACAACATCGTTAAAGCCGTCGCCATGGCAGCGAAGACCATGGGCAGCTGAGGCAGAGGTCATGAACGCCGCTCGCGCACCACTCATCGGCCGGTCAGTCGAGCGCAAGGAGGACTATCGCTTCCTCACCGGTGTCGGACAGTACACGGACGACATCGTCCTTCCCGGGCAGAGCTACGGCTGCTTCCTGCGCAGCCCGCACGCGCATGCGCGGATCCGCTCGATCGATACCGCGCCGGCGCGAGGCTCACCTGGAGTTCTCGCGGTGTACACCGGCGAGGATCTCACCGGCATCGGCGGACTGCCCTGCGGCTGGCTGATCAAGTCGGTCGACGGCACCCCGATGAAGGAGCCGAAGCACCCCGTGCTGGCGGAAGGCAAGGTACGCCACGTCGGCGAGCAAGTGGCCCTCGTGGTCGCGGAATCGATTGCCCAGGCCAAAGCGGCGGCGGCGTTGATCGAGGTCGACTACGAGGTCCTCCCGGCCGTCACCGATACGGCTTCCGCCGCCGCCAGCGGCACCTCTGTTCACGACAGCGCTCCCGACAACGTCTGCTACACCTGGTCGATAGGGGATGAGGCCGGCGTAGCCGCGGCTTTCGCGCAGGCGGCGCATGTCACCACGCTCCAGCTGGTCAACAACAGGCTGATCCCTAACGCCATCGAGCCGAGGGCGGCTAATGCCGTGCACTCTGCGGCCGATGACTCCTATACCCTGTATGTCACGAGCCAGAACCCGCACGTCGAGCGGCTCCTGATGACGGCTTTCGTGCTCGGGATACCGGAGCACAAGGTGCGGGTGATCGCGCCCGATGTCGGCGGCGGCTTCGGCTCGAAGATCTATCTGTACGCCGAGGAGACCGCCCTGGTCTGGGCGAGCAAGCGCGTCGGGCGGCCCATCAAGTGGACCGCGGAGCGCAGCGAGTCCTTCCTCACCGACGCCCATGGGCGCGATCACGTCTCGACGGCGGAGCTCGCCCTCGATGCGGAAGGGCACTTCCTTGCCTTACGGGTGCGGACGACCGCCAACATGGGGGCGTATCTTTCCACGTTCGCCTCCTGCATCCCGACGATCCTGTACGCAACCCTGCTCGCGGGCCAGTACGCGACGCCGCACATCCACTGCACGGTGCAGGCCGTCTTCACCAACACCGCACCGGTCGATGCCTACCGTGGCGCCGGTCGGCCGGAGGCCACCTATCTCCTCGAGCGCATCGTCGAGCGCGCCGCGCGCGAGCTTGCGATCGATCCGGTGGAGCTGCGCCGGCGCAACTTCATCCGCAAGTTCCCGCATGCCACGCCCGTCGGGCTCACCTATGACACCGGCGACTACGACGCGACGCTGAATCGGGTGCTCGAGCTGGCCGATGTCGCCGGCTACCCCGCGCGCAAGCAGGCGAGCGCAGCGAAGGGATTGCTGCGAGGGATCGGCTACTCATGTTACATCGAGGCCTGCGGTCTCGCGCCCTCCAATATCGCCGGCGCGCTCGGCGCCCGCGCGGGATTGTTCGAGGCCGCCGAGGTGCGCGTGCACCCCACCGGCAAGGTGACGGTGTTCACCGGCTCGCACAGCCATGGACAGGGGCATGAGACGACCTTCGCACAAGTCGTGGCGGACAGGCTCGGACTGCCGCTCGAGGACGTCGACATCCAGCACGGCGATACGGGCAAGGTGCTGTTCGGGATGGGAACGTACGGCTCCCGCTCCTTGGCGGTCGGCGGCTCGGCAATCGTCAAGGCGCTCGACAAGATCGTCGCCAAGGGGAAGAAGATCACCGCTCATCTGCTGGAAGCGAGCGATGCCGATGTGGAGTTCGAGCACGGTGAATTCCGGATCGCCGGGACGGACCGCAAGAAAACCTTCGCGGAAATCGCTCTCACCGCCTACGTGCCGCACAACTATCCTCTGGACACCCTGGAGCCGGGACTCAACGAGAACGCCTTCTACGACCCCACCAACTTCACGTACCCGGCAGGCTCGTACGTATGCGAGGTCGAGGTCGACCCCCAGACGGGGCAGGTTCGGGTGGACCGCTTCAGCGCCAGCGACGACTTCGGCAATGTCATCAATCCGATGATCGTGGAAGGCCAGGTGCACGGCGGCATCGCGCAGGGCATCGGCCAGGCGCTGCTCGAAGGTTGCCGATACAACGAGGATGGCCAGCTTCTGACGGGCAGCTTCACCGACTATGCCATGCCGCGCGCCGATGACATGCCCAGACTGGCGATCGAGCTCGCGCCGGGCACCCCGTGCACGCACAACCCGCTCGGGGCCAAAGGTTGCGGTGAGGCGGGTGCGATCGGCTCGCCTCCGGCGGTGATCAACGCCGTGCTCGATGCCTTGGCACCGCTACGAGTAACCGACATCGACATGCCCGCCACCCCGCACCGGGTATGGGAAGCGATAAGGAGGCATGCACGATGAGCGCCATTGCCTATCACCGTCCCTCCTCCCTGACCGAAGCGGCCGAGCTCGCCGAAAGCGATCCGGAGGCCAGGATCCTCGCGGGCGGGCAGTCAGTCCTGCCGTCCATGAAGCTCGGGCTGCTGGCGCCGAGTGCTTTCATCGACCTCGCCGCGCTCGGGGAGCTGCGCGCAATCCGCGCGGATCGCAAGACGGTCACTATCGGTGCGATGACGACGCATGCCGCGGTCGCCGCATCGCCGCAGATCATCGCGGCGATCCCCTCGCTCGCGAAGCTTGCAGCCGGCATCGGAGATCCCCAGGTCCGTAACCGCGGAACGATCGGCGGCTCGTTGGCCAACAGCGATCCCGCCGCCGATTATCCTGCCGCGGTGCTCGCGCTCAACGCCACCGTTCGCACCAACAGGCGCTCCCTGCCGGCCGACGGCTTTTTCAAGGGTCTGTTCGAGACCGCATTGGCGCCGGGCGAGCTCATCACGGCGGTGGAGTTTCCAATCCCAGGCCGCGCGGCCTACGTGAAGTTTCATCAGCCGGCCTCCCGTTTTGCGCTCGTCGGCGTGTTCGTTGCGCAGACTTCCGCTGGCGTACGCGTGGCGGTCACCGGCGCCGGTCCCTGCGCCTTCAGGGTCGGTGCCCTGGAGGACGCCCTCAGCCGGCGGCTCGCGCCGGAAGCCTGCGAGGGGGTCTCCATCCCCGCAGAGAATCTCAACACCGACATCCATGCAAGCGCCGAGTATCGCGCCCACCTCATCCCTGTGCTCGCGCGCCGCGCCCTCGCCTAGGCTCCCGGCCCGGCGCGCCCGCGAGCTGTCGTGATAGCCGCACCTCCCCTCGCCGCTTCCCCGCCGGAATCGCTCGATGAGACCCGCGAGCGCCTGCTGGCGCAGGACTATGTCGCGGACCGCCGGCTCGCGACCGCGGTCTACCTGGCGCTGCGGCTCGAGCGGCCGCTGTTCCTCGAGGGCGCGCCCGGCACGGGCAAGACGGAGATCGCCAAGGCGCTCGCGCGCGGCCTCGGCGCCGAGCTGATCCGGCTCCAATGTTACGAGGGGCTCGACATCAACCTGGCGGCATACGAGTGGAACTACGCGCGGCAGATGCTCGAGATCCGGCTGGGCGAGGCGGCGCACGAGTCGCGGGAGCGGATTGCGGCCAGTCTCTTCTCGGAGCGCTTTCTCATTGCGCGGCCGTTGTTGCGCGCGCTGCTGCCGCAGCCGGTGCGGCCCGTGCTGCTGATCGATGAGCTCGACCGCGCGGATGAGCCCTTCGAGGCCTGTCTGCTCGAGGTGCTGGCGGAGTACCAGATCACCATTCCGGAGCTGACGACCATCCGGGCGGAGCGAGCGCCGATCGTCATCATCACCTCCAACCGCACGCGGGAGATCCATGATGCCGTCAAGCGGCGTTGCATCTATCACTGGGTCGACTATCCCGATGCCGGCCGCGAGCTCGAAATCATCCGCCGCCGCGTGCCGCACGTGCGGGAAATCCTGGCGCGACAGATCGTCGCGTTCGTCCGAGACCTGCGTACTCTCGATCTTTA
>DASVWT010000366.1:0-2858 GCA_036393055.1 Steroidobacteraceae bacterium | reverse complement strand
AAAAACCACGCCTTTTGCCCGAGCGAGCGCCGGGGCGGGCAGGAGACTGGAGCAGCGCCCTTCGTAATAGCCGAAGCCTGTCACTGACCGCCGTAATGGAGCCGGGGATGATCGGCTAAATGGCGCCAGTTTTTGGTGGGGAGAACGGACATCCCGGTGGGCTTAAGAATGGGCGGATTTTGAGCCGTTGGCAACCTTGGATTTAGTTGGCGGCGGGATCTTAGGATCACGCGCTGATGGCCCTTCGAGCTCGATGCAGTAGGCGTTGTGGCGCAGGCGATCCACGGTAGCGGAGGCGAGTAGCCGGTTGTTCGGGAACGCCTCATCCCATTCGGTGAAGTCGAGATTGCTGGTGACGATGGTGCTTGCCTCCTCGTAGCGCTCGGCGATGAGGTCATGCAGATCCTCGTCCGCCGGTGGACGCAGGGGCTTCAGGCCAAAATCGTCAATGATCAGAAGCGGCACGCGAGCGAGCGCGGTGAGTTTGCGCTCGTAGCCGCCGGTGGCGCGGGCGGCATTGAGACTGGCAGTAAGCTGCGTGCAGCTGGAGAAGACGACATCGACGCCCTGGCGGATGGCGCAATGGCCGAGGGCCTGGGCGAGATGGCTTTTGCCGACGCCGACCTGACCGACGATGAGGATGGGGGCGTGCTCGTTGAGATAGCGCCCGGTGGCCAGATCATGGATCAGGGAGCGGTTGAGCTTCGGCAGCCGATCGAAGTCGAACTGGTCGAGGGTCTTGCTGGCGCGGAAGCTCGCGCGGCGCAGCCGCAGAGTGAACTTTTTCTGCTCGCGCCGGGCAACCTCGTCCTGGATGAGAAGGGACAGGAACTCGGTGTAGGCGAGCTTAGAGTCGATGGCCTGGCGGTTGCGGGCCTCGAGGGAGTCGAGGATGCCGGAGAGACGCAGCTGCTTGAGCAGCGGAACGAGCTCGGGAACGGGGTTCATACGGATAACTCCTGGGGTGTGGACGATGGAGCGGACAAAAGGTCCGCGGGATGGAACTCAGTGCCGGATGCGCTCGGCAGCGGCGACCTCGGCGGAGAAGAGCGTCTCGGCGTCGCGGTGAAAGCGGGCGCTGCGGCCGTAGACGAAGTCAGGGTGCGAGCAGTGGGCATCGAGCGGTCTCAAGTCAAAGCCACCGGCAAGGATGGTCTTGACCGTGCGGTAGTACGGAGAGCCGTGGGCGAGTGCGCGCGTGCAGGCGGCTTCCAGGCGCGTGTCGCCGTAGCGCTCGGCCAAGCCGACGACGCCCTGTGCGCCGCGCAGCCGCTCGACGATGCGGTCGGAGAAGAGGAACTCGATGACCGCCGTGCAGCTCGGACCGACGCGCCGGGCCTGCTCGATGCACCAGTAGCGGTCGTGAGCGAAGAACGCCCGCGTCTCGGGCGGCAGGTGATCGGGGTTGGTGCGCCGTTCGCCCGGGCAACGCGAGCGCAGGTGGGTGGCCACCAGGCGGTAATCCTGGAAGATCGACACCGAGACGTCCGTGGCGCGCAGCCACAGCGTCTGGCCGACCAGGGTGAAGGGCGCGGAGTAGAGGCTGAGCGCTAACTTTACGTGGCAGTCCCGATGCAACACGACCCGGTGCCAGGAGCCGAGGTCGGGAGCCACCGGCGGGAGCTCGTGCATCAGGGGCCGCTCGATCGCAAAGCGCTCGAGCGGTCGCTCGCGGGTGGTGCCATGGATGCGAAGGCCGGCTTCCTCGAGCACCCAGCGACGCGCCTGGGCGTTGAGATCGGCGAGATCGCGGAACGTACGGGTGGGCAGGAAGTTGCCCTTCACGTACTTCACCCCCGACTCAACGATCCCCTTCTTCTGCGGATCGGCCGGCGGACAGGGGTCGATCTTGAACCCGTACCCCTCGGCGCACTCCGCGTAGGCGCGCTGAACGATGGGGTCACGGACACAGGCGCGGGTGATGGCGCACTTGGCGTTGTCGATGATCACCCGCTCGGGCACGCGAGCGAACCACTCGAAGGCGCGTCGGTGACAGCCAAGCCAGGTCATCACCGTCTGGTCAAAGACGAACTCGACGTACTGGTGCCGCGAGAAGCACAACGTCATGACGAAGCACCAGGTGCGCCGCGGCTGCTGGGTCGCCGGATCGATCAGGATGGGACCGGCGCCGAAATCCACCTGCGCCGCCTCGGCCGGTGCGAAGGTGAGCGGCACGGTCACATCGGGCGGCAGGCTCGAGCGGATCCCGGCGAGCATGCGTCGTACGGCCGAATAGCTGCCGCGGTAACCATGTTCGCGACAGAGCGCCGAGTGGATGGCCACTCCGCCGACGCTCTGGGCGGCCCAGCGCTCCACCAGCGCCCGGTACGGCTCGGCGCTCGAGATCGTGCTGCGGGCCCGGCGCGCCTGGCCCACGGCCGTCGCGATCGCCTCATCCTCCGGCAGCGCCGCATCCGGCGCGAGCCAGCCCCGCTCGGCGGCAAGCGCACGCAGCACCGCGACCTTCCGTCGACCCATGAGACGGGAGCGAGCGATGTCGCGGTCGGAATCGCCCTGGCGCAGCCGCACCAGGACCTGTCGATACTGGAACATCTCGAGTCTCCTGCGGCTCACGGACTGCCCCCCGGCGGTAAAACCACGAGGGTAGCCCTGACCTTCAGTTCGAGATGTCCGTCCTCCCCTTACCTGGCTCCTATATGCCGATCAGCGAGTGGCTCCATTATGGCGATCACGCCCTGGCTCCATTACGCCGATCATCCACTGGCTCCTATATGCCGATCACGCCGTGGCTCCAATATGGCGGTCGGTGACAGCAGCCGTTCCCGGCGTTGCGTCGAGGAAAAGTCTGAGCGAGGAGCGCTTATCATCGACGCGGCCGCGAAAGGCGTTCACGTTCG
>DASVWT010000365.1:0-2292 GCA_036393055.1 Steroidobacteraceae bacterium | reverse complement strand
ACGATGTGCGGCGCCTGGAAGGGCGCGGATTTGAGCTCGATGGGCGCCGAGCCCGATGCGAGGATCACCTGCCTGGCGGTCAGCTCCCGCCGGCTGCCGTCGGCGGCGGTGAACTCGACACGGCGCCCGGGCAACAGCTTCCCGTGTCCCTGCAGCGGCGTGACCCCGTTTGCCTTGAACAACGCCAGGATCCCCTGCGTCATGGTCTTGACGATGCCGCCCTTGCGCTTTTGCATCTGGGCGACATCGAAGCTGGTGCCGCTCGCACGGATGCCGTGCACCGCGAACTCCTCCTTCAGGCGGTGATACAACTCGGTCGACTCGAGCAGCGCCTTGGAGGGAATGCAGCCCGCATTGAGGCACGTGCCGCCGAAGGACATGGTGCCGTCGCGGTTCTTCCATTCGTCTATGCACGCGACGCTGAGCTTGTTCTGGGCGGCGCGGATCGCGGCCGGATAGCCGGCCGGGCCGCCGCCGATGACGACGACATCGAAGGAGTCAGCCATGGCTCAAATCCCCAACAGCATGCGGCCCGGATCCTCGAGGCAATCCTTGACCGTGACGAGGAACTGCACCGCCTCACGGCCATCGATGATGCGATGATCGTAGGTGATCGCGATGTACATCATGGGGCGGATGGCGATCTGACCGCCGACCACCATGGGACGCTCCTGGATCTTGTGCATCCCCAGGATGGCGCTCTGCGGCGCGTTGACGATCGGCGTGGACATCAGGGAGCCGAACACGCCACCGTTGGTGATCGTGAACGTGCCGCCCGTCAGGTCCTCGATGGCGAGCGCGCCCGCACGGGCCTTCTTCGCATACTCGCCGATCTCCTTCTCGATCGCCGCGAAACCCTTGGCGTCCGCATCCCTGACGATGGGCACGACGAGGCCTCGCTCCGTGGAGACCGCGACGCCGATGTCGTAGAACTCGTGATAGAGGATGTCGCTGCCATCGACCGAGGCGTTGACGACCGGGAATTTCTTCAGGGCTTCGATGGAGGCCTTCACGAAGAAGGACATGAAGCCGAGCTTCACGCCATGCTCCTTCTCGAACCGGTCCTTGTGGCGGGCGCGCAGCTCCTGCACCGCGGTCAGATCGACCTCGTTGAACGAAGTCAGCAGCGCCTGGCTGGACTGAGCCTCGATGAGGCGTTGTGCGATGCGTTGACGCAGGCGCGTCATCGGCACTCGCTGCTCGCCACGGGCACTTGCGGGGAGAACGGGCGCAGCCGGTGCCGGTGCGCGCGCAGACGGGGCGGCCGCCGCCGGCGCCGCAGATGCGCTGGCCGCCAAAGAAGCCGGCGCCGCGGCCGCCTTCCTGCCAAGGAAATCCACCACGTCGGATTTGGTCAGCCGGCCGTCGCGGCCACTCGCCGGGATGGCGGCGGCATCGAGACGATTTTCTTCGATGAGGCGGCGCACGGAGGGGCTGAGCTTGTCCTTGCCGGCATCGGTGCCGGTCGCCTTCAGCTCCTCGGCAGGCGGCGCCGCTTTGACGGCGGCAGCCGTCGCCGCGCCTTGGGCGCCTTCTTCGATCAGCGCCAGCAGCTGTCCGGCGGTCACCACCGTGCCCGTCGCCACCTTGACCTCGCGCAGCACGCCGTTGGCCGGGGCAGGCACTTCGAGCACCACCTTGTCGGTCTCCAGGTCCGCGAGGTTCTCGTCGCGCTTGATCGCATCACCTGGCTTCTTGTGCCAGGCGACAAGGGTCGCATCGGTGATGGACTCGGGCAGCTGCGGTACTTTGATCTCTATCATCACATCTCTTGACGTTAGGAAGTCTTCTTTCTGAGCGGTGCCGAGGGAGCGGCCCCGTGCGTGAGCCGTGTCGTCTCTCTCGCCGAATCCTCGGTCGCCGTGGCATGCAGCGCCGCGTTGATGAGCGACTGCTGCTCCGCCTCGTGAATCTTGCCGATGCCGGTGGCGGGCGCCGCGGCCGGCGCGCGCCCGGCGTAGAGTACGATGCGCCGCTCGCCGAGAGGCTCCTGCAGGCGGTGGCGGATCTGGTACCAGGCGCCCTGGTTCTGCGGCTCCTCCTGACACCACACCACCTCGCGAACGTTGGGGTAGCGGGCGAGCACCGCCTCGTACTCCTCCGCCGGGAAGGGATAGAGCTGCTCTACGCGAACCAGTGCGACATCGCGTATGCCGTCCTTGCGGCGCGCCTTCAGCAGGTCGAAGTAGACCTTGCCGCTGCAGAAGACCACGCGGCGCACGCCTTGTGCAGGCAGGTCATCGCTCTCCCCGATCACCCGCGCGAAGCCGCCGCGGCTGAGGTCCTCGAGGC
>DASVWT010000364.1:0-4728 GCA_036393055.1 Steroidobacteraceae bacterium | reverse complement strand
CCACAGCTCGGGAGATTGCTCGAAGCCTTCAGCCGCAGCGCGGCTGTTTCTTCACGAGGTCACCCTTCTTGGGACCACCCCGGCAACCCCGCTGTCGTAGGCTTCGCGCCGTTAGACCGGAAGTTTTGCGACACCCGCCTTTCGGCGGGTTGTGCCCTTTTGACGCCACCGGTGCGATCCGGCAGCGCGGTTGACTCATTGCAACGGGTATGCCAGCGGCCGCGAGCGCCTCTGGCGGGGGGTCGAGCCGGCGTAGGCGGAAGCGGTGCGCAGGGCCCTTCGGCAGGGTCAGTCGGCGGATGCAGACAGTGGGCTTCTGCTTCAGCGAGACGATTTAACTAAATGCATGAACGGGCACGGGAAACCGCTCGTCGCGGATGACAGACAGGGCCGCCGCACGATGTCATGAGTTGCGCGAGTTCACATATTTCGGTCCGCGGGCATCGTCCTTGCTCAGCTTGGCGCCATTCACGATCGAGGCGGCGGCGGGCCCGCCGGACCGCGGGCACTTGGAGCGCTGGCGAGAATGTGCGGAATAGCAGGTTATCTTGCAGCCGGCGGGCGCGCCAGCGGGCTCGGCGGCTCGCTGCGGCAGATGGCTACCGCCATTGCGCACCGCGGTCCGGATGACGAGGGCTTCTACGAGGCAGTGGGGCGCGACGGCGAGCTGCGCGTGGGCCTGGCACACCGGCGGCTGTCCATCATCGATCTGTCGAGCGGGCACCAGCCGATGGGCAACGAAGACGGCTCCGTGCAGATCGTCTTCAACGGCGAGGTGTACAACTTCCTCGAGCTTCGCGACGAGCTGGTGGCGCGGGGGCACGTCTTTCGCACTCGCTCCGATACCGAGACGATCGTGCACGCTTATGAGGAGTGGGGGCCGGAATGCGTCACGCGCTTCCGCGGCATGTTCGCCTTCGCCATCTGGGATGCCAACCGGGAGCGGCTGCTGCTCGCGCGCGACCGCTACGGCAAGAAGCCGCTGTTTCTCTGCGACGCGGACGGCCTCCTGCTTTTCGCCTCCGAGATCAAGGCGATCCTCGCCGTGCCCGGCGTCCCGCGGCAGGTCGACCGCGAAGCATTGTGGGACTACTTCGCCTACCGCTACGTGCCGGCGCCGGCGACGCTCCTCACCGGGATTCGCAAGCTCATGCCTGGCAGCTACGCCGTCTGCGAGCGCGGCAAGGTCACGGAAACCCCATATTTTGCGCCTGACGATGGTGCGCCTTCGCCGGTCAAAGAGCCTGCGGGCGATCCCGTGGCGAAGTTCCTGGCGGAGCTCGATGATGCCGTGCGGGTCCGGATGATCTCCGACGTGCCGTTCGGGGCGTTCCTCTCCGGCGGCATCGACTCCTCGGCGGTCGTCGCGATGATGTCGCGCCACTCGGAGCTGCCCGTCAAAACCTTCTCCGTGGGCTTCACCGAGTCCGCTTACAGCGAGCTCGCCTATGCGCGCACCATCGCCACCCAGTTCAAGACGGACCACCACGAGCTCACGGTCTCGCAGGACCACCTGATGGAGCACCTGCCGGCTCTGGTGCGCTTTCGGGACGCTCCGGTGGCGGAGCCCTCCGACATCCCGATCTATCTGCTCTCCCGCGAAGCGCGGCGGACGGTCAAGATGGTTCTCACGGGGGAGGGGGCCGATGAGTTCCTCGGCGGCTACCCCAAGCACGTCTTCGAGCGCTACGTCGGGGCCTACCAGCGCGTGCCCGCGGCAGTGCGCCGCGGCCTGATCGAGCCGCTCTGTCTATCGCTGCCCTACCGTTTCCGGCGTGCCAAGACCGCGATCGCCAACCTGGGGCTCACGGAGCGGGGCGAGCGCCTGCCGCGCTGGTTCGGCGCGCTCTCGGGCGCGGAGCGGTCGCGGCTCACGCGCCTGCAGGCCCCGGGGGGCAACCACCGGCCCGCACCGTGGTGCGAGTCCTTCCGCGGCAGGTCGGCGCTGCGCGGCATTCTCTACTTCGACCAGACGAGCTGGTTGCCCGACAACCTGCTCGAGCGCGGCGACCGCATGACCATGGCGGCATCGCTCGAGGCGCGCATGCCCTTCATGGATCATCAGCTCGCCGCCTTCGTTTCGGGGCTTCCGGATGAGTGGCGGGTGCGGGGCCTGACTACAAAGCGCATCCTGCGCGAGGCGATGCGGCGCGTGCTTCCGCCAAAGGTTCTCGAGCGGCCGAAGATCGGCTTCCGGGTCCCGGTGAACGAATGGTTCCGCGGCAGCATGCGCGGCTACCTGACCGACTGCCTGTTGGGGCCGGGCTCGCGGACGCGGGACTACTATCGTACGGCGGCGCTGCGCAGTTATGTCGATGAGCACACGGCAGGCCGGCAGAACCACGAGAAGCTGCTCTGGTGCCTGTTGAGCCTGGAGGTTTGGCACCGGGAGTTCGGGCTGTGCGCGTGAAGACGGCCGCGGTTCGAGAGCAAATGCGTAAGCGGCCCTGGGCCGCGCGGTGGCAGCGGCAAAAGGGGTGCCCGCCCAAAGCGGCGGAGCCAACCTTGGGCCCAATCCAATCTAGATCAGGAGCGATGCTTGCTTGGAGGGGGCGTCCGGGGGCGCATCGCCTCGCCGGCAGACACGCGGATGACCAGCGAAGCACTCTCGTTCACCCGTAGCTTCTCCATCGCGCTTTTGGCCCTGCTCGAAGCGATGGCGCCGCCAGCGGTATCGGTGGGGCTGCTCTACGGCTTGTCTCTGCTCTACGGAGCGGAGTTCAAGGGCTTTTTCGTCGTCCTTGCCATTCTCGTGGGCGCTCTGTCGGTGCTGTTGCCGCCGCCGCGCGCGCGTCCTGCGGAATCGCCGCCACAACTGCTCTCGCCGACCTGGCCGCTCGCCGGCAGGGTGCTCGCGCGGTGGATGCTGATCGTCGCCATCCTGCTCGCCATCGGCTTCGTCACCAAGTACACCGCCGATTTCTCCCGCAAGATCGTGCTCTCCTGGGTGGTTGCCACCCCGGCTGCCCTCATGCTCGTCACGCTCTGCCTGCAGGAGCTCAGGCGCCGCCTCATGTACGACCCGGCGATGACGCGTCGCGTTGCATTCGCCGGATGCAACGACATCAGTCTCGCGCTGGCCCGCCGGATCGGTGAGAGCGGCGAGCTCACGGGCCTCAACGTCGAGGGGTTCTTCGACGATCGAAGCGCGGAGCGCCTGGGTGTGCCGGGAGTCCGCGCGCGCCTGCTAGGCCGGCTACCGGAGCTCGCCTCGTTCGTGAAGCGACGCGGCATCGATGTCGTCTTCGTCGCTTTGCCCGTACGCCACATTCAGCGTGTCATGCGGCTTCTCGATGAGCTGCGCGATACGACCGTCTCCATCTACTACGTGCCCGATATCTTTGCCTTCGACCTCATCCAGGCGCGCAGCGGCGAGCTCTTCGGCATTCCCGTGGTGGCCCTCTGCGAGACGCCGTTCTGCGGCTATCGGGGCGTCATCAAGCGTATTACCGACATCGCGCTCGCCTCATCCATGCTGGTGATCGCCGCTCCTCTCATGCTCGCGCTCGCGGTCTTGGTGCGGGTGTCCTCGCCGGGTCCGATCATATTTACTCAGCGTCGCTACGGGCTCGACGGCCGCGAGATCATGGTGTGGAAGTACCGGACGATGAACGTCGTCGAGGACGGCGATCGGATCGTGCAGGCGAGCCGGCAGGACAAGCGTGTGACGGCTGTGGGTCGATTCATGCGGCGCTACTCGCTGGATGAGCTGCCGCAGCTCTTCAACGTCCTGCAGGGGCGCATGAGCCTCGTGGGGCCACGGCCGCATGCCGTGGCGCACAACGAGGAGTATCGCAAGCTGATCAAGGGCTACATGATCCGGCACAAGGTCCCGCCCGGGATGACGGGGCTCGCCCAGGTGAACGGCTGCAGAGGGGAGACGTCGCGGGTCGAGGAAATGCAGGCGCGTGTCAACTTTGACCTCGAGTACCTGCGGCGCTGGACACCGCTTCTCGACCTGAAGATCCTGTTGCTCACCGCGCTCCTGCTGCTGCGGGACAAGAAGGCATACTGATGGGCGAGTCGCGAAGCGACGAGCGCCCGCGCCGGATGCGGGGAACGGCCCTGCCGCCATGGACGGCCAGTGGCACGGCTCATCGACTGGCACTGCTGTTCGAGGACACCGCGCCGCGCGCGCGGGCGGACCGCAGGGCGCTCGCGCTGCTCGCACTGATCGTGGCCGTTGGCGCCCTCGTGCGCTTCTGGGGACTCGGCAACGTCGGCCTGCACGGCGACGAGAAGACGATGGCGCTGCCCGCGATGCACTTGCTGCAGTACGGCACGCCGGAGATGCCGAGCGGCTTCGTCTATCCGCGGGCGATGGCGCAGCTCTATCTGATGGCCGGCTCGGTGCTCGCCTTCGGCCGCAGCGCCTGGGCGTTGCGGCTTCCCTCGGCGATCTGCGGCGTGCTGCTCATCTGGCTCGCCTGGCTCGCCGGCCGGCGCTTCCTCGAGACGCGTTGGAATCTTGCAATGACCGCCGCCGTGGCGCTTCTCCCGGCGTTCATCGTGGATGCGCAGACGGCGCGGATGTATGTCTTCCTCGTGGCCGGAGTCACGGGATTCATGGCGCTCATCTTCGCCTGGGAGCGCACCGGGCGCAGTGCCTACCTGATCGCCGCGGTGCTCGAGATGGCGGTCAGCCTCGAGTTTCATACGCTCTCGATCTTCGCCGCCTGGCTGTGCTTCCTTCCGGGCCTGCTGAGCGGCGAGGGCCGCACGCCGCAG
>DASVWT010000363.1:0-4275 GCA_036393055.1 Steroidobacteraceae bacterium | reverse complement strand
CGTGCTGATCGCGCAGGACGGGGAGGAAGGGCTGCAGCGCGCCGAGCTGACGCATCCGGATGTGATCCTGCTGGATGCGATGATGCCGGGCCCGAGCGGCTTCGAGGTCTGCCGCAGACTGAAGTCACGCTCCAGCACCCGGGAGATCCCGGTCATCTTCATGACCTCGCTCACCGCGACCCCCGACAAGGTCAGCGGATTCGCCGCCGGCGCGGTGGACTATGTCACCAAGCCCCTGCAGGTGCAGGAAGTCATCGCGCGGATCGAGACTCACCTGAAGCTGCATGCGGCGCAGACGCAGCTCGAGGAGCAGAACGCGCTGCTCGCCGTGTATCGCGAGAATCTGGAGGCGCAGGTGGCCGAGCATACGGCTGCGCTGCGAGAGATCAATCGCCGGCTGCGGGCCGAGACAGCCGGGAGGGAGCGCGCCGAGCAACAGGTCCGGCGGCTCGAGAGCGAGTTGCAGGCACGCGCTCGCGAGTCGCCGGCCTCCGGTGTCCCCGCGGATCGGCCTACCGGCGGTTGAGCGCGACCAGGCCTGAGCCGCGGCCGAGATCCCTGCAGCCGGCCGGGCCGGCGAGAGCGGCGCGGGCGCCCGGAGCCAGGCAGTCGCCGTGGGCGGTAACGGGAATCGGCCGGGCGAACGCCATCGGTGCGGTGACGAGAGCGGCACCGACGAGAGTGATGGCAAGGGCACTGGCGGCGAAGGCGGCTTTCTGGATGGCGTTCATGGTGACTTCTCCTCTGTTCTTGCCCCTAAAACACCACCCGGAATGAAAAGTTACAGGCGCGCAAGGACTCCAGAGTCGGCGGGTGCCGGACCGGGAAGCACGGGCCGCGCTACAATGTGGCTTTGAGCCCTGTGAAGGTGCGTGCCATGCGAGCGCTGCGGATCCTCGGCATCGTCATCGGCTGTGTCATCGTGGTGCTCATTGCCGCGGTGATCGCCCTCTGGCTGATCGTCAACCCCAACGACTACAAGGGCCGCATCGAGGCTGCCGTGAGGAGCTCCACGGGGCGGGAGCTCTCCCTGTCGGGCAACATCCACCTGGCGATCTTCCCCTCGATCGCGCTGCAGCTCGGGCCCGCAAGCCTGGGCAATCCACCGGGGTTCGGCTCGGCCCAGCCATTCGCGTCGCTGCAGCGCGTGTCGCTGCGGGTACGGGTGCTCCCCCTCCTGCACCACCGGCTGGACGTCGGACGCATCGAGATCGACGGACTCGACCTGCGATTGCTGAAGAATTCACGAGGTCGCGGCAACTGGTCGATGCCCGCCGGGAAGAAACCCGCGCCGGCCCCTCAGGGCCCGGCCAGCCAGATGACGCTCGGAGGCATCGGCGGCCTGGTGGTCAAGAACAGCCGTGTCAGCTACCAGGATATGGTGGCGGATCACGTGAGCATAGACATCGGGAGTGTTGCGACGGGAGTCCCCGTACCCGTCAGGTGGAACCTGGAGCTCACGACGGGACCCGGCGCACGGCCGATCCCCCTGTCGGGCAATGCCACGCTGCGATACGACGCGAGGACCGCCCATCTTTCCGGCCTGGACGCGCGGGTCGACGATTCGACGCTCCGCGGAAGCGCTACGGTGACGAGTCTTACCACGGGCGCGATGAGCTTCGACCTTGCCATCGATCACCTGGATCTCGACCGCTACCTGGGGCCAGCCTCCCGATCGAAGGCGGCCGCCGGGCCCGTGCAGGCCAAAGCGGCTGCGCACAACCCAGCGGGAGAGTCGGAGCTGCCGACCAGCGCGCTGAAGACCTTGCAGCTCAACGGCAAGCTCACGATCGGCAGCGCGATCTTCCGCGGCATGACGCTCACGCAAGTCGATGTCGGCCTTGCCGCCAACGGCGGGGTGCTGCACATCTCGCCCGCGGCCGCAAGGCTGTATGGCGGGACATCCACGGGCGACGTCACGCTGGATGCGCGCAGCGCTGTGCCGGCGCTGCATCTCGAAGAGAGCCTGTCAGGTGTCGAAATCCAGCCGTTGCTCACGGATTTTGCGAAGCTCACCCGGGTATCGGGCCGCGGTAATGTCACCCTGAGCGTTACGGCACATGGAAACACCGCGACGGCGCTGACGAGCACCCTGGGCGGACATGCCGCGATGAGCCTCACCCATGGGGCGATCCAGGGTATCGACCTCTGGTCCGCCATCAACAGTGCCATCGCGCTCGCGCAGCGGCACGCGATGCCAACCCACGCTCTCGGCAACAGCACTCCTTTCGACACCTTCAAGGCCTCGGCAGATCTGACCAACGGCGTGGCGAGGACCCGGGACCTGGAGATCGCCTCGGGCGACCTGCGCGTCACGGGCCAAGGCACGGCCAATCTGGTCAGCGAGGCAATCGACTATCACGTGAACGCGCAGATTCTGAAGGGAGCCGCGGCGGGGTCCGTCCAGGCCAACACGCTGGCCAACGTACCGCTGCTGATCGGCGGCACGATGACGAGCCCGAATGTCCGTCCCGACACACAGGCTCTGCTCAAATCGGTGGCGCAACAGCAGCTGCAGAAGCACAAGGGTGAGGTCGAGAACAAGCTGCGCGGTGTGCTGAAGGGCCTGATCCACTGATGGGACGGCGGGGAGGGGACTGCCCGGGTGCCGTTCGGGCGCGAACCCTGCTCCGGGGAGCTCATGGCCACGATCCGTATCGGAGTCTCCGGCTGGCGCTATGCGCCTTGGCGGGGGCCTTTCTACCCCGAGGATCTGCCGCAGCGCGCCGAGCTCGAGTATGCCTCGCGTTGCTTCCCGAGCATCGAGATCAACGGGTCGTTCTACTCCCTGCAGCGGCCCGAAAGCTATGCGCAGTGGTACGCCCAGACGCCGGAAGGATTCGTGTTCAGTGTCAAGGGAGGCCGCTACATCACTCACATGCTGCGGCTGCGCGGGATCGAGCAGCCGCTCGCCAATTTCTTCGCCTCGGGTGTGCTCAACCTGCGCGAGAAGCTGGGGCCGATTCTCTGGCAGTTTCCACCCAACTTCAGTTATGACCGCGAGCGGATGGAGCGGTTCTTCCACCTGCTGCCGCGCGATACCAGGGCGGCGAGCGCGCTGGCGCGGCGGCGGTCGGCCTGGATGAAGGGGCGGGTGCGCCTGGCAATCGATGGGCAGATGCCGCTACGCCATGCGGTCGAGGTCAGACACGAGAGCTTTCGCGACCCGTCGTTCGTCGAGCTGCTGCGCTCGCAGCGGATCGCCCTGGTGATCGCGGAGACCGCGGGACAGTGGCCGATGGCGCAGGACGTGACGGCGGACTTCATCTACATGCGGCTGCACGGCGACAAGGAGCTGTATCGCAGCGGCTATTCGGACCGGGCGCTGTCGCGATGGGCGCAACGCATCCGGGCCTGGCATGCGGGATCGGAGCCGGCGGACGCGCAGAAGGTGTCGGACCGCGGACCGCCACCGCAAGGAGAGCGAGACGTGTACTGCTACTTCGACAACACCGATGTCAAGCTGCGTGCGCCGGCCGATGCGCGAAGTCTGATGCGCAAGCTGGGGATGACCTGGAATCCAGATCGCGACTCCACCGGGCGCCAACCGGGTACGGCGCGCCGTCCGCTTCCCCGCCATCGGCATGGGCGACAGCAGACGGCGAGGGAGATGAGAGCCTCGGGCGCGGGCCGGACTTAGCGATCTCTGGTGCGCGGACGGCCGCTGCCACATCGAGCGATATAATGGCGCGGAAAATCGAATCCGCATTGGAGAGGCCCATGAACCCCCGAATAGACCCTCGCCGCGTCAGCCCCAAGGTCCGCCAGCATTTGCTTGCGATCGAGGCTTATCTCCATGCCTCGAGCCTGGGCCATCGCCTGCTGCACCTGGTCAAGACGCGCGCCTCGCAGATCAACGGCTGTGCGCATTGCCTGGATATGCATACGAAGGATGCCCGCGCGGACGGGGAGTCCGAGCAGCGTCTCTACACGCTCGACGCCTGGCGCGAGACGCCGTTCTTCGACGATCGCGAGCGCGCGGCGCTCGAATGGACGGAGGCGGTGACGCTCGTGGCGAAAACCCACATCCCGGATGATGTGTATGAGCGCGTCAGGCAGCACTTCTCCGAGCAGGAGCTGATGGACCTCACCGTCGCCATCACCAACATCAATACGTGGAACCGCCTGAATGTCGCCTTCCGCACGGTGCCTGGAAGCTACCGGGCCGGCATGTACAATGAGTGGATCGCGGCAGCCGGGGCGGTGGCGACCTGAGCGATGGCCCAGCGATCCACATAGGAGTATCCATAATGGCCGATTCATCCGAGTACGTTC
>DASVWT010000362.1:0-6381 GCA_036393055.1 Steroidobacteraceae bacterium | reverse complement strand
CTGCGGCAGGTCCACCTGCACCTGGGACACGACGTTGCGCACGTCGTTCACCGCGCGATCGATCGGGGTGCCGATCCGGAACTCGATGTTCGTCTGCGCCGAGCCTTCGCTGGCGATCGAGTTGATATGGTTGATGTCCGGAATGCTGGCCACGGCGGCCTCGACCCGGCGGACGATCTGGGTCTCGACCTCCTCGGGGGCGCCGCCGGGCTGGGTGATGCTCACCGATACCATCGGGAACTGGATGGGTGGATTCAGTGTGACCGGCAGCCTGATAAACGCCACGGTGCCCGCGAACAGCAGCGCCGCGAACAGCACCATGGGCAACACCGGGTGCCGGATGGCCCATGCGGAGATATTCTTCATGTTTGCGGTGCTCCGCCCGATGCGACTCTCACCTTCTCACCGCCATGCAGGAAGCCGCTGTCCATCGAGACGACTCGCTCCCGTCCCGATAGCCCGTCTGCGATGACCACACCGGCGGGAACGACGCCCCCCACCTCAACGGTACGCCGCTGCACTTCGCCATCGCGCCCGACCACGTAGACATAGGATCCCGAGTTATCGGCCATCACGGCGGTCTGCGGCAGTACGGGCCGCTCCGCCCGGGCGAGTGTCACGCTGCTGCGCCCGAATGCCCCGGGCCGCAACGCGGGGTCCGGCGTCAGCGCGATACGAACCTCACCGAGGCGGCTCTGCGGGTCGACCACGGCCCCGAGCAGCCAGATGCGCCCCACGAACGGGCGCGGGTTGCCGATCAGGTAGACGTCTGCCGACTGGCCCACCTTCAGGTCCGCCATGTCCTGCTCAGCGACCTGCCCGATCATCTCCACCTGGCCGCCATCCTCGAGATCGAACAGCGCCGTTCCGCCGGAGCCTGCGATCTGCCCTACCTCCGCATTGCGCGTGAGGACGATGCCGTCCACCGGCGCGACGATGCGCGTCAGCGCGAGCTTCGCGCGCATGACCGCGAGCTGCGCGGCAACGACCTTGATGTTGGCTGCATCCATGACGGAAGTGGCCTGCAGCTTCTCGATGTCCTGGGCCGACAACCCGCCGGCCGGCCCCACCGCCACGCCGCGCCGATATTCGGCTGCGGACAGCGCGGCCTGCGCCCGCGCCTGATCCAGCGCCGCGCTCAGCTGCGCGACCTGCGGCGCGAGCACCGAGTCGTCGATCTTCGCGAGCAGCTGGCCGCGGCGTACGTGATCGCCAACCTGCACATATACCGCGACGATCCGTCCGGTGTCGCCTGAGTTGCCGATAGGCAACTGGTGGCGCGCCTCGATCGTGCCGGTGAAGGTCACCTGGGTCGTGACGGGCTGCACGCCGGGCGTGACGACACTGACCAGGGGAATCGAAGTGCGGCTCGCGAGCGGCGCCATGGCCTTGGGTGATGAGGCCTTGCTCATCCATACAGCGGCCGCTACCGCGACCACCACCGCGATTCCCGCTGCTCCGAGCAGCCATTTCCGCCGCGGGGCGACCCGCGCGGGCTCGAACACCAGCACCTTGGCTTCGGTTTCTTCTTGCGGCTGAGCGCCCATGAGACCTCCTAGACGAGTCCAACACCCTTAGGCACCCGCACGACCACCGTACCGGCGATCTTGTCGTGCCAGGCCTGATGCTCGTGATCGACGGCGATCCAGATGAAGCCGAGTCCGGCGACCACGAGAGAAAGGAAGCAGCCGAGGGCGCGGACGATGGCGGTCCCCCAGTCGAGCGGACCTCCGCCGATGCGCACCACCTTGAGATCGCAGACGATGCCGCCCACGGTGGTGCCCTTCAGCTTCCACATGACGGCGCCGTAGGTTGCGAGCAGCAGCAGCATTCCCCGGCCTCCATGGTGCAGCCAGCTCAACGCCACACCCACCAGGATCAAATCTATCAGCAGCGCGAGCATGCGGATCCAGAATCCGGCGCGCGGCAGCGTCGCTACGTCGAGAATGTCGGCCGTGTTGTCCGTCGGTGCGCCGGGCGGCGGCGGAGGGGGCGGGGGTGAGCCGGGGGTCGATGCTCCTTCGGTGGATGTGTTGGCTGTTCCCTCGCCGGTGGCAGGCGAAGGAGAGGCCGTGCCACTGGCCATCCCTGGCGGGAGCCCCCCGGGCCCCGCCGTCCGTGGCGGTGCGCTTGCGGGGATCGAGGACACGTTAGGCGTCCTCGATGAAGGCACCCCGCTCGCCCGACTCGATCGGGTTGCGAGCAGAATCGTGTAGACCACCGCGCCGAAGCCGAACGCCCCGAGGAGCATGTAGAGGAAGAACCCGAGGACCGGCACCATGTAGAGGGCCAACACGATCAGGCCGCCGACGAGCACCTCGAGCGCCGGTCGTGACGCGTTCCCCGAGCGGGCGAACGCCAGGCAGCGGCTACCTAGCCAGCCGAGCGCGATCACCCGCCCGAAGAGGCCGGCGCACATCACAGCTATCCAGAAGAGTGGGATTACGGCGATACCTACGACTGTGATGACGAGCGCCAGCATCACGACCGGCACCAGCAGCGTCACGATCAGGGTGGAGAGAATGGACGGGCCGGGGTGTGCATCCAGAGTGCGTACACAACGGCGCACCCCGTCACCGAAAATCGCGGCGATCAGGACATAGAACGCCAGAGTGGCGAGGGCCAGCCACCATGCCCAGGCCACATCGAGCGTGGGGGCGAGAGGCCGGCCGTAGACGAGACAGTCGCGAAACCAGGCATGCAGTCCCTCGATGTTGCCGAAGAGGCCCGAGAGGACATGGACGGTGCCGCCCTGTACCACGGCCGTCGGGCTGCGGTGCAGGGTGCCCATGATCTCCGTAACCTGACCGCCGATCTGCGCCTGCGGCCCCAGTTTGACGTCGCCCAGCACGGCGACCACGTCGCCGCTGACTTTGCCGTTGATGTAGACATCGCCCAGCACTGCCACCGCGCTGTCACCGACGGTTCCGTTAACCGTCACATCGCCCAGGACCGCGACCGCGGCGTCGGATACGTCGCCGTCCACCTTCGTGGAGCCGAACACCGATACGACTTCCTGGGCGCTTTCACCGGCGGGCAGGTTGGAGTCGTGTGCGACCGAGACGACCTGGCGATCGCTCTGGCCCGCGGAGGCCTCGCTGTCCTGCGCTTGCGCCTGGAGCACGCAGCCACAGAGGCATGCGAGCAGCGCGCAGGTCAGCAGCCGGCGGAGCGTGTTCTTCATGTCAGGTGAGCCTTGGAGTAGCGGATTCTGGGGTACAGCAGCGAGTAGCCGACCGCGATCAGTGCAAAGAGCACGGCGTAGACGGTGGCGGTGGCGAGGATTCCACCCACGAGCCACTCGCGCGGGATGCTCTGAAAGACGTGAGTCGTGGTCGCGCCCAGCGATGCGAGAGTGTGCCCGGCGTCACGGAGGGTGGCGAGGGGGCCCGCGATGCGCGAGCGGGCCATGGAGAGCAGGTGTGCCGCCAGCCACAGCGACAGCACCCAGACCAGAGGCACACAGACGGCGCAGCCGGCAACGACCGGTACGCGCACTGCGGCAGGCCAGAACGCGATCCCCCGGCGCCACCACGGCAGCCGCGCGCGGGCGGCCAGCTCGCCCATCACGCGAGCCTCCAGCGACGCCGGTGCACGCCGCAGGGGCTGCTCCCGTAGTAACTGTCCTACGAGCCGCTCGAGCTTCTCGTCAGCCGGTTCTCGTGAGCTCATGACGGGGTACCGCCAGTGGCAGAGGGGAAGCGGGGCCGGCTCTGCGGCGCGGCGAGGCCGCTTTGGGCCAGCAGGCCGGACATGGCGACTCTTCCGCGGAGGATGTCGGTCTTGACCTTGGCGAGTGAGATGCCCAGCCGGTCCGCGATGTCCTGATAGGGCATCTCCTCGTAATGATACAGCACCAGCGGAACACGCTGATGATCGGGCAGGCGCTCGAGCGCCTGCTCGACCCGCTGCCGCCGCTCGTCAGCCTCCAGCTCGACGAGGGCGGTGTCGAGCACGGCGGCGGCCGATTCGAGGTCTTCCTCGCGGCTGTCGTCGGTGAATATCTCCGAGAACAGGCGCCAGCGCTTGCGGTGGCGGGTGAGGTGGTTGAGCGCCAGGTTGGTGGCGACGGTTTTCAGCCAGCCGCCGGCCTTCGGGCTCGTGCGCAGGCTCTCGAAGCTCCCATAGGCGCGCAGGAACACTTCCTGACTGATGTCCTCAGCCTGGGCGGGGTTGGCCGTCAGGCGGACGGCGGTCGAGAAGACCATGTCCTGATACGCGCGCATGAATGCTGCGAACTCATTCGGGTCGATGGGCCGGGGGCTTGCCAGGTGCACGGGTGTGTCATCGTTTGAGGCAAGAACACGGCGGGCGCCGAAAAGTTACAGCCGGGCGAGCCGGTGCCTTCAAGCGAGCGCCCACGCACGGACGTGCGGGCCGGGGGGCCTGCCGCCATGGCGGCCAGTGGCACCGCGCAAGGCTACCTGATTGAGCGGGCCGGCGCCCGCCTGGCTTTTGCCGGCCCGCTCAGGAGCTCGGGGTATCGGTCAGGCGCTGCGGATCTGCCCTCCGGGTCCTGCCAAAAGGTCGGCTGCCGTCACGCCGAGGCGGGCGACAGCACTCAGGACCGCCAGGATGGAAGCCGTGACGATGTTCGGGTGGATGCCCACGCCGAAGCGCGTGCCGGCGACACCCATCCGGGCTGCCTCTACGAGCGCGACCGCCGAGGCGGCGGCCCCGCTGCCGAGCGCGCGCTCCTCATAGGCATCGATCCGCACCGGCAGGCCGAGCGCATCGAGCGTCGCGGCGATGGGCCCGTTACCCTTCCCGCGCAAGCGCATGTTCCGTTCGCCCACCCTGAGCTCCAGCTCGATGCCCTGCACGGTCCCGGCGGCTTCGAAAAGATGGTGGCCGACGTAGGCGACCTCCGAAGCCACGCGCAGGTATGTGGACTCGAATATCGACCAGAGCTCCGGCGAGGCGATTTCGCCCTGGGCGGCGTCGGCGTGCGCCTGTACCTCGGCGCTGAACTCCACCTGCATCCTGCGCGGCATGAGAACGCCGTGATCGCGCTCGAGAAGGTAGGCGATGCCACCCTTGCCCGACTGGCTGTTGACCCGGATCAGGGTGTCGTAGGTACGCCCGAGATCCGCAGGGTCGATCGGCACATACGGCACCTCCCAGACGCCTGCCGGGTCCTGCGCCGCCAGACCTTTCTTGATCGCATCCTGATGGGAGCCGGAGAAAGCCGTGAACACCAGGTCGCCGGCGTACGGATGCCTTGGGTGAATGGGTAGACCCGTACACTCCTCTGCGACCCGAGCGATGGAGTTGATATCGGAGAAGTCCAGCCCCGGGTCGATCCCCTGGGAATAGAGATTCAGCGCGAGGGTCACGAGGTCGACATTGCCGCAGCGCTCGCCGTTGCCGAAGAGACAGCCTTCGATCCTCTGTGCCCCCGCCATCAATGCGAGCTCGGCCGCGGCGACACCCGTGCCGCGATCGTTGTGCGGGTGCACCGAGAGCGTGACGTGCCCACGGCCCTCCAGGTGGCGATGCATCCACTCGATCTGATCGGCGTAGACGTTGGGCGTCGCGCACTCCACGGTGTTGGGCAGGTTGAGAATCACCGGCCGGTCCGGGCCGGCGCCCCAGGCGCGCATGGCCGTGTGGCATGCCTCGAGGGACACCTCGAGCTCCGTCCCCGAAAACGTCTCCGGTGAGTATTCGAGGAGCCATTCCGTTTGCGGCTCACGCTCGGTCAGCTCGCGCAGGAAGCGGATCTGCCGATCGATCAGCCGCATCACCTCGCGCACGCTCATGCCGAAGACGATCCGGCGCCAGGCCGGGGCGGTGGCGTTGTAGACGTGCACGATGGCGCGGCGGGCGCCGCGCAGGCTGGCGACGGTGCGCTCGATCAGTTCCTCCCTGGCCTGCGTGAGCACCATGGGAATGACATCGTGGGGAATTCTTTCCTCCTCGATGAGTGTGCGCGTGAGATCGAAGTCGATCTGGGAGGCCGAGGGGAAGCCGACCTCGATGTGCTTGAAGCCGATGGTCAGCAGGACCTCGAACAAACGGAGCTTGCGCGCCTCGTTCATCGGCTCGAAAAGAGCCTGGTTGCCGTCACGCAGATCGGTGCTGCACCAGAGGGGCGCCGCCGTGATGGCGCGCGAGGGCCAGCCGCGGTCCGGCAGGTCGACGGGCGGAAACGGGCGGTACTTGGAAGAAGGGTCGATGAGCATGAGGGTCTCTCTCGCGTGCGGCGAGGCGCTCGACGCGACATGAGGGAAAGCGATGCTCCCCGGAGGCGGGGATTGGCAATCCAGTCTTGTGAGCGCCGACTGGTAGCGCCTGGGGTTAGTGCGCCGGGCGGCGCAGCAGCAGCGCGAGCAGCGACCGCCGCGCGCAGGCGCGGGTGGCAAGGAGGGTCGCGTTGAC
>DASVWT010000361.1:0-3632 GCA_036393055.1 Steroidobacteraceae bacterium | reverse complement strand
GTCCATGAGGTCGGCGGAGTCGCCGCGGTCGAGCACGCTGAACTGCGGATCGAGCTTCAGGTGGCGGGCGTAGTGGCGCAGCAGGCGGTTGCCGACGGAGTGGAAGGTGCCGGCCCAGCTCATGCGCTGCAGGATGCTTTGACTGACGCCGCCGAGTGTCTCGTTGAGGGCCGATTTGGCGAGCTCGTAAGCGCGCCGGCGCATCTCGGTCGCGGCGCGCCGGGTGAAGGTCAGCATCATGATGCGCGCCGGATCGACCCCGTGGATGACGAGGTGAGCAACGCGATGGGCCAGGGTGTCGGTCTTGCCGGTGCCCGCCCCGGCGACGATCAGCAGCGGACCGGACTTGAAGCCCTTCTGCGGCAGGGGCTCGCCGTAGCTCGCCGCGCGGCGCTGGGGGCCGTTGAGCTTCGCTAGATGTGACGCCGTGGACATGACGGCGCGAGACTATACGGAATCGGGTGACCGGCTGTCACTGGATCGCGTCACGCGCTGTCATGTACAGTGCCGGCAGGCGCCCGCAACTGTAACCATGCTAGGCTCGGCTCCATGAAGCCCGAGAAGCAAACTACGCATTTTCGCGGACGGATCATCTCGCTCACGACCGATGAGGTGCGGCTGCCGAACGGGCATCTCGCATCGCTGGAGGTGGTTCATCATCCTGGAGGCGCAGCGGCGGTTGCCATCGATGCACAGGATCGCGTCTGTCTGCTGAGGCAATATCGCTATGTTGCGGATGGATGGCTGTGGGAATTGCCTGCCGGAAAGCTGGAGCCTGACGAGCCGCCGCTGCTCACCGCGCAACGGGAGCTCATCGAGGAGGCAGGAGTGAGCGCGCGCGAATGGCGCAGCCTCGGCGCTTATCTCAGCTCTCCGGGAATCTTCACCGAGGTATTGCATCTCTTCCTGGCAACGGGGATCGAGCCGGCGGCGGTGGCGCACGAGCAGGCGGAGGCCATCGAGGTGCATTGGGTGCCTTTCAGCGAGGCCTGCGCCTGGGCGGAAAGCGGCCGGATCCGAGATGGCAAGACGGCGATGGGGCTGATCCGGGCGCGTTATGTCCGTGGCGGCGGGCTGGAGTCGGCTGCCGCGGGGTGACCGCTCGAATCAGCGGCGGCTACCGATCCGTGATGAATGTCTCAGAACCGCGACAGGCGCACTGCTAAGGTGCATGCGTCCGCAACCGGCGGACGGCTGTTTCAGTGGCTTCATTGGACGCCAGCGCCAAGAAAATCGGGGGCGAGCAGGACCGCAAGCAGGAGAGCACGGGCGAGCGCCGCCGCCTCTCGCGGGTCCGCCACGACGATCGCGGAAACGCGTACGTCGAATGGATCGATGCGCCCGCGGAGCTGGTGGAGCGCCCCAGGCTGGAGATCCAGCGCACCCCGGGGGAGCAGCTGCAGCGGGACCCGCAATGCAGCGCCTACGACCCGTACGCCAATGATTCCGGCTACGCGCGCAAGAGCGGCAACACGACACGCACCGACCTGCGCAAGCTCTCCGAGTGGATCAAGATGATGCGCGAGCTCGAGGAGCGCAAGCGCACGGGCGGCGACGGCAGCGGCAGCGACGAAGAGTAGCGCATCATCCCGGATGCGCTTCGGCGAGGCGGTCCAAGGCCTCGGAGATCTGCTCGAGTCTGACTCCGACCGTCGACTGGATCAGAGCGAAGGGTTTCGGTTCCGTCCGCATCCGCTCGATTTCCTCCAATACGCGCGCGCGGTCCTCAGGGTATCGGATCGAGTGATGCAGCTCCTGCGGGTCACACTCGATCAGGTGATAGCCAGCGCCGCGCTCCAGCACAGTGGCCGCGTAGCCGAGAAGGTTGTATTCAGACGGGCGCTTCTCCCGCAGGAAGCGCCGTATCCAGCGCTCCCTTCGCGCGAGGCCCCGGCGGCTGAATTCCTCCAGCAGACTGATGGCGGTCGATTTCCGGAAGCAGCAAGGGCTGAAGATGTAGTCGTACAGCTCGGTGACGGTGTGCAGCGGATTGCCCAGGATGTCGTGGGTGGCAACATCGAAATCGAGCTGCTCGGCGTTGGAGGCCCGCTGCCGGAAGAGCTTCAGCGAGCCGTCCACGTAAAAGTAATCGGCGCTCAAGGGCCGGCACACGAGCACGTCGGAGTCGACGAATGCGGCCGCATCGTAACGACACGATGCCAGCACGAAAATCTTTGCCAGCTGCTGCGCATACCAGCCCTTGATGGTGCGTTGGCGCAGCCAGCCTTGCGCCAGCCAGCTCGGACCGGATCTTTTTCTTCGGCGGCGCTCGATGCTCGCGGGCAGCACGTCGCGGGTAGCCACCAGCTCCAGGGCCGGCTCGCCCCGGAACCGATCGGCAAACAGCCCGAGATCCTCGGAGTTGACGATGGCGATGTGCGCAATGCCGGGCGCGAAGGTGGCAAGCGAGCGGCGCAGCAGGGCAAACCGCTGCAGGTCGCCCGCGTAGGTCGGCGTCAGGATGCAGATCGACCGCACGGTGGCAATCATGGTACCGCGCCTGTTGCCGTGGCAGTAGCAGAATAGCGGGCCAGGGCCGCTCCGTTTCCTGGGGCGCGTCGGCCCGCATTACCGGGTCGCAGAGGCCCGCAGGGATGAGGCCGCGCAAAATCGTCTCGACGATTCTCGCCTATGAACCGATATACGCCAGCTTGCGGGCGTTGCTGAGGCGATAGAAGCGCCGCAGCTCGCTGAGCACCTCGCTTTCCGTGCCGGCGCCGCGGCGGCGCAGCGACTGCTCGAGGCGGCGGCAGAACTTCTCGGCGTAGCGGCTCGCTTCCCGGTAGAGGTCCTCCCGGCCCTGCGCCAGCCGCGGATCGATGCGCGTGCGCTCGAACAGAATGCGGCGCAGCTCCGCGGGGAAGCGGTCCGGCAGCTGCCGGCGCAGCAGCCAGTAGCTCGCGACGTACTTGTCGACTTCCGCCTGCATCTCCAGCTCCAGGATGGAGACGGGACGATCGTGGCCGGCGTTCCAGGCGAGGTAGAGGAAGTGGCTCACGCCTTCGAGGGCCTTGCAGTAGTCGGCGACGTTGCCGTCGTGCAGCCGCACCATGGGATCCTCGCGGCGCAGGCGCTCCAACAGGCCAGGATCGAGATAGAGGGAGACTGCCGCCTCCTCATGCGCGCCCGCGGGCTGCGCGATGATGAGATCCTCCTCCGTGGCCCGGCCGCGGACCGATGCCGGCAGGCGCCCGCGGTCGGTCACCAGGAAATCGTATACGTCGTGAGCGACGCTGACGTCGTATATGCCGCCGATGAGCTGCTGCAGCTGTGTAAGGATCACGGCGTCAGTGGGCGAACTGCGTCCCGCCGGCAGCGGTAGGCTCGACACCGAGGCGCTTGAGGAGCGCATAACAGCGGCGGCTGCCGGTCTTGAGCCAGATCTCGTAGAGCCGCAGGACGTCCTCGTGGGTATGCGCATGGCCGCTGTCGGCGAGCTCGTTGAGCGCATCGACCATGGGCTGGAATTTCACCGAAAGCTCCGCGAAGACGTTGCCGAGCACCCTGCCCTTGCCGCGCGACAGGCTCTCGGCAAGCACGCCGTAGGCGCGCCCGCCCATGGCGATGTGGTAGTCGATGTCGACCAGCTTGCGCGCGAAGCTCTGCGCGAAGAAGCCAGCGACGAAGAGAGA
>DASVWT010000360.1:0-2643 GCA_036393055.1 Steroidobacteraceae bacterium | reverse complement strand
ACGGTGTACGAGAACGCGGGGGTGCGGGCCTTCACCACCGGAGATGACGTGCTGGTCGTCTCCTTCAAGACCAAGGCGCACTCGATCAGCCCGGACGTTCTCGAGGGCTTGAATCGCGCGCTGGACCTGGCGGAGGAAGCCTACAAAGGTCTGGTCATCTGGCAGTCCGAGGCGCCGTTTTCCGTGGGCGCCAACCTGGAGTCGCTGCGGTCCGCGCTGGCCGCCGGTGACTTGAAGGGAATCGAGGCCATCATTGCCCACTTCCAGAGGACCTCCATGCATCTGCGCTACAGCGCAGTGCCGACCGTGGCGGCGACGCAAGGTTACGTGTTCGGCGGAGGATGCGAGTTCGTGATGCACTGCGACCGTGTGGTCGCCGCTCTCGAGTCGTACGTGGGCCTGGTGGAGGCCGGGGTGGGGCTGCTGCCGGCGGGCGGCGGCTGCAAGGAGCTCGCGTTGCGCGCGGCGCGGGAGAGCAGGGGCGATCTCTTCGCGTCGCTGAAGGATTACTACATGCTGATCGCGACGGCCAAAGTGGCCGGGAGTGGTATCGAGGCCCAGGAAGCCGGCTATCTGCGGCCGAGCGATGTCGTCGTGCTCAATTCCGGGGAGCTGCTGCACGTCGCCAAGCAGCAGGCGTTGGCGTTGTACGAAGCCGGCTATCGTCCGCCGATACCCGGCAGACGCTTCGCGGTCGCGGGCCGGGCCGGTGCCGCTTCCATCAAGGGGCAGCTCGTCAACATGCTGGAAGGGCATTTCATCAGCGAGTACGACTTCGAGATCGGCTCGCGGATCGCGGATGTCATGACCGGAGGCGATCTGGAGCCCGGCACCGAGGTGGATGAGGAGTGGCTGCTCGCCCTCGAGCGGCGGCACTTCCTCGAGCTGCTGAAGAGCCCGAAGACCCAGGAGCGCATCGCGCACACGCTCGCCACCGGCAAGCCGCTGAGAAACTAACCGGCGCGGAGGACGGAAGATCATGTCCACACAGATTCGAGAAGCCTACATAGTGGCCGCGACGCGCACTCCGGTCGGCAAGGCTCCGCGCGGCATGCTGCGTCACGTGCGCCCGGACGACATGCTCGCGCACGTGCTGCAGAGCGTGCTCGCCCAGGTGCCGGCGGTCGAGCCCGCGCAGGTCGCGGATGTCGTAGTCGGCTGTGCCTTCCCCGAAGCGGAGCAGGGACTCAACATGGCGCGCATCGGGGCGCTGCTCGCAGGCTTGCCCGAGGGCGTGCCCGGTGTCACGATCAACCGCTACTGCTCCTCGGGGCTCAATGCCGTGCAGATCGCCGCCGATCGCATCCGCGTGGGCGAGGCCGACGTGGTCATCGCGGCCGGCTCCGAGTCGATGTCGATGGTGCCCATGATGGGCAACAAGATCGCCCTCAATCCGGCGATCTTCGCCAAGGACGAGAACTACGCCATCGCCTACGGCATGGGCATCACCGCGGAAAAAGTGGCGAGCCAGTGGAAGGTGGCGCGAGAGGATCAGGACGCCTTCGCTCTGGAGTCGCATCGCAGAGCGGTGGCGGCGACTGCCTCGGGAGGATTCGCTGCGGAAATCTCGCCCATCGAGGTCACGCAACGGACACCGGACCTCGAGGCGGGCGAGGTGCGGTATTCGAAGAAGACATTGCGGCAGGACGAAGGCCCCCGGGCCGATACCTCCCTCGAGGCGCTGGCGAAACTCAGGACCGTCTTCGATATGCGCGGCAGTGTCACGGCGGGCAACAGCTCCCAGACCTCCGATGGCGCGGGCGCGGTGTTGATCGTCTCCGAGCCTGTTCTCAAGCGATACAATCTGACGCCACTCGCGCGTTACGTGACTTTTGCGGTCAGGGGTGTTCCGCCCGCCATCATGGGCATCGGTCCGAAGGTGGCCATACCAGCAGCTCTCGAGGGCGCCGGCCTCACGCGCGATGACCTGAAGTGGATCGAGCTCAACGAAGCGTTCGCCGCGCAGGCGCTGGCAGTGATGCGCGACCTCGATCTGGATCCCGCGAAGGTCAACCCGCACGGCGGCGCGATCGCGCTCGGCCATCCGCTCGGGGCGACCGGCGCGATCCGCACCGCAACGCTGGTGCACGGCATGCGGGGGAAGGGCCTGAAGGGCTATGGCATGGTCACCATGTGTATCGGCACCGGAATGGGCGCGGCGGGGATACTGGAAGTATTCTGAGCGCTGCCGGCGCGCTACTGCTCCCAGGTGGCGGGCAGACCCGCCTCGCGCAACGCCGCATCGATGTCTTCGAGCGCGTCGCGGGCCGGGGCAAGCCCGATGAGGCTGCGGGCGATCGAATTCAGGTATAGCGTGAGCGTGTTCGGGCTCGGATGCTGAAGGCGAAGCTGCTGCCTGACCGCCTCGGCGGCCTCGCCGATGTCCGTCGTGTCGCAACTGTCGAGCCTCGCCGCACGCGCGGCTTGCTCGGCCTTGTCGAGGGCATTGCGGATTCTCTCGAGCGCGTGCTGATCCATTGGGGGTCTGCGCATCGTGATGTGTAGGATCGCTCGCGGCCGAGCCGCAAGATGCGTGCGTGCGAAGCCGCGTCCAAGCTACGGTGATCGAGCGGAGGCCCGTGTTGACATCCAAGCCCCTCTACGGCGCGATCGAGGCCGGCGGCAGCAAGATGGCATGCGCTG
>DASVWT010000359.1:0-2921 GCA_036393055.1 Steroidobacteraceae bacterium | reverse complement strand
CATGGATGCCATCGATCCGAGAAAAGATGTCGATGGCTTTCACGCGGTCAACACAGGCTTGCTCGCGCAGAAGCGCCCGGCGCTGCGTCCCTGCACTCCGCTTGGCGTCATTCGCCTCGCCTCGGAGTACGGCATTGCGCTGCGCGGAATGCGGGCCACGGTGGTCGGCGCCTCGAACATCGTCGGCCGACCGATGGCGCTCGAGCTGCTGCTTGCCGGGGCGACCGTGACCGTCTGCCATACCGGCACCCGTGACGTCAGGGCGGAGGTGGAGCGCGCCGACCTGATCGTGGTGGCAGTGGGCAGACCGCGCTTCATTCCCGGCGAGTGGATCAAGCCCGGGGCCGCGGTATTCGACGTAGGCATCAACCGTGACGGCGCGAGCAAGCTGGTAGGGGACGTCGAATACGACAAAGCGCATGAGCGTGCGGGCTGGATCACCCCTGTGCCCGGAGGCCTGGGTCCCATGACCATTGCGATGGTGCTGTCGAATGCGGTCGAGGCTGCCTCGCGAAGAGCGGAGCCGCGGGGCGGGTGAGCGAGGGAGCTTCAGAGCTCTGGATAGGGCTCGACACGGGTGGCACCTACACGGATGCGATCGCGTTGGACTGCGGCCGCGTGATCGCCAGCGCCAAGGCGCTCACCACGCACTGGGACCTGTCGGTGGGGCTGGGGGAGGCGCTGCGCTCCGTGCTGCAGACGCTGCCCGACGGCGCGCGCCAACGCATTTCACTGGTGTCGGTATCGACGACGCTTGCGACGAACGCGGTCGTCGAGAACCGCTTCAGTCCGATTTGCGCGATCCTCGTCGGCTTCAACGACCGCATGGCCGAGGAGACGGGCATCGAGAAGCAACTGGGAGGCGTGGTCGTGCGCGCACGCGGCGGACACGACCCGATGGGTGTGGAAGACCAGGAGCTCGATGAGGCGACGATCGAGGCGGCGGTGCGGGAGCTCGGGCCGCGAGTGGAAGCATTCGCCGTTGCGGCGCAGTTCTCCGTGCGCAATCCCGAGCACGAGCTGCGAATCCGCGAGCGCATCCACACCCTTTGCGGCAAGCCGGTCACCTGCAGTCACGAGCTGAGCGCGAAATTGAACGCGCCCAAGCGGGCGCTCACCGCTGCCCTCAATGCGCGCCTGGTGCCGCACATCAGGCATCTGCTCGATGCGGTGGGCCAGACACTCGAGCGATTGGGCATAGGGGCGCCGCTGATGATCGTGAAGGGCGACGGGACACTCATGCGCTCGAGTATCGCCCTCGAGTACCCGATCGAGACGGTGCTCTCGGGGCCGGCGGCAAGTGTCGTGGGAGCGGCATTCCTCACGGGCCTGAAGGATTTCGCAGTCTCAGACATGGGAGGAACGACGACCGATGTGGCGATCATCATCGACGGAAGGCCGGTGGTGAGCACCGACGGAGCCGAGGTTGGCGGCTGGCGGACGATGATCGAAGCCATCGACGTTCATACCTGTGGTCTGGGCGGGGACAGCGAGGTGCATCTCGATCGCGAAGCACGCCTCAGGATCGGCCCGCGCCGAGTGATGCCACTCAGCTTGTTGGCCCACAGGTATCCAGAGGTGCACGCGGAGCTGACTCTGCTCGCCGCCGCCGAGCGGTTGCCGCCGTTTGCGGGGCAGTTCGGACATCGCAATCCCGGCCGCGAGGCGGGGGCGGATCTCGACCGGCTGGAGCTGCGGGTGTGGGAGGCATTGAGTATGACGCCGCGGCGGCTCGACCAGGTGGCTCGTACTTCGCAGGGAGTTGCGGCGCTGCGTCGGCTGGTCGACCGCGGGCTTGCGACTCACTCGGGATTCACGCCGACCGATGCGCTGCACGTGATCGGCCGTCAGGCCGGCTGGAGCGGCGATGCGGCACGGCTCGGCGCGGCCATCGTCGCCACCGAGGAACGTAACGCGACGGCGCGCAAGGGCAAGGACAGCCCCGAGACGTTGTCCGAGCGAGTCTACGAGCTCGTGGTGCGCCAGGCGGCGCGCGTGGTGTTGGAAAGCGCGTTGGCGCAGGATCCGGGAGTCGAGCCGCAGAACGGACGCTGGGGGCCGCTCGGCATCCTCATCGAGCGCGCCGTGGAGGGCAGGGCGGTGTCGAGCCTGCTCGATGTGCAGCCGCGGCTTGCGAACCCGCTGGTCGCGATCGGCGCGCCGGCTGCGGCGTTTTATCCCGAAGTCGCCAGGCGCCTGAATGCCCGGCTGGCCGTCCCGGAACATGCGGCAGTCTGCAATGCGGTCGGGGCGGTGGTTGGCGTGGTATCGGAGACGGTCGAGGTTCTGGTGCACCAGCCACAGTGGAAGGTATTTCGGGTGCACGACCCCGCGGGCATTCGGGACTTCGCCGATCCTGCTGAAGCCATCGCGCTGGCGAAGGAGGTGTCGCGTGAGCTCGCGCTGGCAGCCGCGCGGCGCGCCGGGGCGACCGATCCCCATGTGGAGACCTCCGTCACCGAGCGGCGCGCTGTCGCGAATTCCGGCGACGACTACCTCGCGGAGGCCACGGTCCGCTCGCGCGCGACGGGCCGGCCGGCGACCGGCCGCGAGAGAGCGGGTCAATGATGCCCATTTTTTACTGAGTCCAGTATACGAGATAGTCCAATATACGAGACTGTCCAGTATACGAGAGAGGCAAAAAAAAGCCGCTCACGCCCAAGGCCTCGGGTACATCGAGCCGAGGCTTACTCCGGCTCTTTGTCAGCCGATCGCAAGGGGCGCCGCCGGGCGCCGCGCGCACCCGTGCGTGCAGCAGGCGCCTTCGGCTGCGGTAGCGTGACGACGTTGCGCAGGTGCGTGAATTGGGCGGTCGAGTGGGGAATGCCCATCGCCTCGACGAAGTGGCTCTGAAAGCGCGGCTCGACGGCGGTCTCGACCTTCTCGACCTTGCGCACCAGCTCCTCGATCGTGCTGCGCGC
>DASVWT010000358.1:0-21644 GCA_036393055.1 Steroidobacteraceae bacterium | reverse complement strand
AATGACACCGATGATGCGCTTCTCACTTCAGGCGGCAGGCGGTGGCGCGAATCCGTCCGCCGGATCTCCTGGATCAGACTGCCCATATTCTTCGCAGTACTGCTCGCCGCCGACATCGGCGCACAGCTCGGCCGGGTGTGGGCAATCCTCCATGGGCCCCCGGGCGATGCGGGTCCGGCATCACTCGGGGCGGCTCTCCTGTTGGCGGCCGCGCTCCTGGCTCTTTATACGGGGCTGGTGCGCTCCGTGGAGGGCCGCGCGACCCGCGAGCTCGCGCCGCGGCCTGTGCAGGCCGCGGGCGGCGTCATTCTGGGAATCTCGCTCTTCGCGAGCGTCTTCGGGCTGCTCCATTTCGCTGGTGTGGCGCAATGGCACGGCATTTCCGGGCAGTTCGCCGTCACTCCGGCACTGGCGGCCGCCATCATCGCCGCCGTGGGCGAGGAGTTGGCCTTCCGCGGCGGCCTGTTCCGCATCTTGGAGGAAAGCCTCGGCACCGCGGCGGCCCTGGCGCTGTCCGCCGCACTTTTCGGTCTGCTGCACGCCCTCAATCCCGGCGCCACGCTGGTCTCGACCGCGGCCATCGCTCTCGAAGCCGGCGTGCTCCTCGGCGCCGCGTACGCCCTGACGCGAAACCTCTGGTTTCCGATCGGGCTGCACCTCGGCTGGAACTTCACCGAGGGAGGAATTTTCGGGGTGTCGGTCTCCGGCGGCCACGCCGGAAGGGGGATCTTCGCGGTCTCACTCACCGGCCGCACATTGCTGACCGGCGGTGACTTCGGTCCCGAAGCATCGCTCGTCGCGATCGCGGTGTGCCTTGCCGCTGCCGGCGTACTGCTCGCGCTCGTCGCGCACCATGGCCGCTGGCTGCCCAGGAAGCGGCGCGCCGCCCGGCAAGCCAGTTAGGTCCTGGAAGGCCGTCGGCACCAAGTGACCCGACGATGGAGCGAGCCTGCCATTCTCATCGCGCCACATGAAGGAATGCCTGATCCTGGCGCAGCAGCTTAGGGGAAAGGCATGATGTGAATGCTGTCGCCGGAGGTGCGCAGGGAAATCGGTGCGCCGCCGCCGCCGCCGATGGCACCTTCGGCATGATATTGAGCCAAAACCCGAGAAGGGGACCGCGACGATGAAGCTGGAGCTCGCTATCGAACGGATCCTGTTTGCCGCCCGCTGGGTTCTCGCCCCTTTCTATTTGGGAATGGGGTTGGCGCTCGTGGCGATTCTCGTCGTCTTCGTGCACGAGCTGGCCCAGGATCTGGCCCATCTTGCCGCAATGGATGGCGAGCAGGTCATCCTGCTCGCCCTCTCGCTGATCGATCTGTCGCTCACCGGCAATCTGCTGCTCATCGTGATGCTCGCCGGATACGAGAACTTCGTCTCCAAGATCCACATCAGCGAGCACGAGGATCGCCCGAGCTGGATGGGAACGGTCGATTTCTCCAATCTGAAGATCAAGTTGATTGCATCGATCGTAGCCATCAGCGCGATTGCGCTGCTTCGCGCCTTTCTTCCGCTGGGCGACTCCGCGGCACCGGTCGATCCTGTGCGCTTGCGATGGATGGTGAGCATTCACCTTACGTTCGTAGTCTCGGGCCTGTTGCTGGCGGGCATGGATTGGGTCACCTCGAGAACCATGTCCCACTCGGCATCCCGCGGGTGATCGTGCTGCCTCGTCTACTGGCGGGGCCTCATCCTGCTCATCGGCGGCACGCCAGACGTCGCGGCTCGAAATCGAAGCCGGCTAGAGGGGGCGAGCGGCCGGATCGCGCCGCAGGATTTGCAGAAGCAACTCGTTGGTGGTTGCGGCCCGGCGCTTGAGCTCAGGGACGAGTCGTTGGATCGTCGCGCGGATCTCGGCGCGCGTGTCCCACTTGCGATCGATGCGGCCGATGAGCTGGCCGGTGCTGAACGCGCCGAGCGGAGGGGTGTCCATCTGCAGGTCCTCGAGAAGTCCTGAGACCTTCGAGCCATAAGGAAGCGGGGCGAACGGGACGCCGCGCAGGGCCGCGAAGATGAGGAAGTGCAGCCGCATTCCGACGACGAACTCGAACCGGCCCACGAGGTCCAGGATCTGGCGGGGAGAATACCGGCGCCGCAGTATCTCGGCCCGCTCCGCATTGCGCATGTGGGCAACCACCGCGTGGCTGTGGCGGACGTCGATCTTCTCCATGGGCACGAACACCACTTCCGCGTCGAACCGCTCGATGAGGAAGTCGGCCGCGTTCGCCAGCATCTCGTGGTACTCGTCCGGATCGATGTCGGGGGCCGCAGGTCCGGGCTCTCGCACCGAAAACCCCACCAGACTTCGCGAGAAATCGACACCCTCGGCCTCGAGCGCCGCGGCGGACAGCGGCTCGGGCTCCAGCAGAAAGGCCGGATCGGCCGCGAGGCGCACCTCGTTGCTGACGCCGACATCATCGAGCAGCCGGCTGGATTCCCGGTCGCGCACCGTGATGGCGATGGCCGCTGAGGCGTTTAGCGCCTCGCGCACCGCGCGCCGCGACGCCTCCGTCGTCAGCGGTCCCGCGCTGATAGCGTAGAGCAGTACAGGCACGCCCAACTCGGTTGCGAGGCCCACCTCCCGCAGATAGGTGGGCGCATCGGCGTCGTAGAGCAGACCGCCGCCGCCGAGGATCAGAAGATCGAGCGAGCCGACGAGCGGTGCGATCTCTTTGCGGGTGAGCGAGCGCGGATTGATCGCCTGCTCGACGCCATGGCGGGTGAGGGTATCGGCGGGATTCAGCGAGAACACAGTTACATCGGCCTCGACACTTGCGCGCAAGCTGCCCAGGACGCCCTCGAGGATCGCCTCGTCTCCCAGGTTCATTCCTCCGTAGGAACCGGAAATTCCAATGCGCGCCCGGCGGGTTGCTTCTTTCGCGTCGCAGCTCATACGGGCCTCAGCGACGGCCAGGCGAGCTCTATGCCCTCGCGCACGAGCAAGGCCTGGAATGCGTCGAGGAGCTCGGGGTGGTGTCTGACTGCGCGTGGCACGTGATTACCCTCCAGGCAGAATGCGGCGAGCAGGCCGGCGGATTCACCAATGTTCCATTCGACGGGGTGAACGCGGAACGCGCCGTTGGTGATATGCGTAACGCCGAGGTTCTTGCCGCCGGGCAGCAGGTTCTCGACCCTGACGGGCAGCATCGCTCCGAGCGGGATCTGAAACGGCCAGCAACCGAGGTCGAGATAGCCGCCGCCGCCGACCCGGGGATGAAGATCGATGCGGTAGCAGCCAATGCCCACCGAATCCCCAAACAGCTCCGGCCCCTCGGGTCTCAGCGGATAGGCGATGTGTTGCTCCAGCACCGTGAGCTCGGCCCTGATCCGACGCGATGAGCGGACGTAGGGAGCCTGGGCAAGCCCGTCAGGCGTTCCGCCGAGCACATCACCGCGCAAGCGCAGACCGGGATAGCCGGCACCGCCGTCCGGGCGCGGCGCCTCGGTCTGCAGCCAGTAGAGCAGGCTCAGGCTGAGCTGCCGCGCACATTCGAGATTGGCAGCCCGCTCGGCGCCGCCCGCGCCCAGGATCGGGCCGAACCAGTAATCGTTCTGCGGCCAGTTGACGATCGTCACATCGCTGCGCGCGAAGCCGGGCTGGAAATTGCCGCGGTCGAGAATGCGGCGAAAGCGCCACCAGGGCTTCCCGTCGGCCGATTCGAACAGTCCGCGCGTCAGGACTTCGTGGGTCTCGGGCCGCACCGTGCTCCAGCCGAGCAGCGGCCCGGGCCAACCGGCGGGCCGCAACTCGCGCCAGTGCTCGTACTGCTGCGGCTTGTCGATGGTGTGATGCTCGCCGGGAAGGTGCTCGACGGCGAAGCACATCGTGATGGCTTGCTCGTCGCGAGGGTCCTCGCACTCGGCCGCGTGCGGCTCACCCGTCGCCGCGCGTGATTCCGCGCCTGTGACGTGCTCGATTCCGGCCAGCGCCAGCAGATCTCCGTATGGGGTGGCATCGATGAAGAAGGGCGCCTCGATGAGAGTGTCGCGGTCGGACTCGAGTCCTCGGACCAGAACGCCTGATATCCGATCTCCTTGCGTCCAGGCTGCTACCGGACGATGCGGATGCAGGATGAACAGCCGCCCGGCGAGTTGATACGGCACCATCATTTGATGAATCACGGCAACCGCAACGCGGGGGTCATGGCAGAGGCCGCTCACCCACCCATTGCCCGGATTGAGCCGCGCATGGGCACGCGCCGCAGGAGCGAGAGGCGTGAAGCGGCGGTAGTACTCGCGAATGCCTTCGCGCAGCGCCCGATAGCTCGCGGTCGCGCCGAACTCCTCGATCCAGGGATGCTCGTCGGGCGGGACACCCTGGTTCGTCAGCTGTCCTCCGACCCAGGCGGTTTCCTCGGTCAGGATCACCCGCCTTCCGACCCGCGCAGCCGCCAATGCCGCCGCGCAAGCGCCGAGACCGCCTCCGATGATCGCGACATCTGTACGAAGCGTATCCATTGCATCACGCCAACCGGGCGCCGACTCTGAGCGTGGACGGGCTCGGCGGCGCGGCCTTGGCGAGCAGCATCGGGCAGGTGACCGCCGACAACAGCCGCTTGATCACTCTGGCGCGGCCCGACACGAGGCTTCCATGCCAGCCGAGGACGATCAGGCTCACATCGTCGTGCTCGATCTGCCGCAGCAGCTCAGTGGCAATGTCGCCACGCAGCAGAGCGACTTCCTCGATGCAGCGGCATTCTTCGGGAGCCGCGGTCGGTACGGCGCGGCGCACGAGCTCGGCCAACTGCTCGGGATATTCGTGATGCGTGGCGTCGGCGTACCGAGCGGTCGCCTCGAGACCGGATTTCCCGTCCGGTCCGTCGAGCACGTGCGCGATGCGCACGCGCAGCGCAAGCTCATTGGCGAGCGCAACCGCAATACCGGCAGCCGGACTGGCTTCGGCCTCGGCGCTGATCGGCACGAGGACTCGCTTCCACGGAAGGCGCTCGCGATAAGCATCCGGCAGCAGCAGCACGGGCCGGCTGCCGCGCTCGATGACGGCGCGGGTGACGTGTCCTACACCATCGAGAGCATGGGTGGCTGGGGCAACCCGCTCCTGCGCTGCACCGTGCGCACTCATGATGATGAGTCCGGTGTCGTATTCCTGCGCCGCCGCAAGAATGGCCTCCTCCGGAAGGCGCATCGCATGGTGCAGCGTGATCCGCGGCCAATGCGATTCGGGCACCCGCAGCCGGGCGAGCTCCTCCCGGGCCGGCAGGGGTCGGGCCGTCGCGCTCAGGATGTGCAGTCGCGCCTCGAGCCCCGCGGCCAGCCATGTCGCGCAGCCGAGGCTCCGCGCGGCCATCCGGGAGCCGTCGAGCGGAACCAGCAATGACGAGAAGCTGCTCATCGTTGTACCCTGACGGCATGGCGCCCGCCTCGCCACGCGAGCTCGAGCTCCACGGACGACCATCCTTCGGGTAGCGGTCCGAACCCCTCAGAGAAGAGAATGCCCGCATCGGTCAAGCGCGCGCCGAGCAGGCCGAACACCAGGGCCTGCCACGTGCCGCCCATGCAAGCGGCATGCACGCCCGCCGCGCTGTTACCCATCTGATTCGACAGATCGAGCGAGAGGCTCTGGTGGAAGTAGCGCTCGGCTTGCTCGCGAAGTCCCAGCCTGGCGGCGACCGCCGCGTGAATGGCTGGCGATAGGCTGCTGCCATGATCGGTGCGGGGCTCGTAATAGTCGTAGTTGGCGCGCACGACCTCGTGTGAGAACTCTTCCGGAAAGAGATACAGCAGCATCAGCACGTCCGCCTGCTTGATCAGTTGCAGGCGATTGATGCGCTCTGCATCGAAAAGCCTGCTCACCGGCGGCTTCAACCGCTCCTCACCGGGGAGGGCATAGCGCTCGAGATCGAAAAAGCCCGCAAACTGCTCGATGACGCCGTCGCTGCGCGGACGCGGGCAATAGAGCTCCCGCGCTACTTGCAGCCACTCGTCCGGCTCCTGCGGCTCGAGCGCAAGTCGCACGGCGAGCTCGTGCCATTGCTGCGGCGAGCGATGTTGCAACCATCCGGCTGCCCGCCGGGCCTGCTCGAGATTGAAGCGCGCCATGCGGTTGGTGTAGGCGTTGTCGCTCACGCCATAGTGGTATTCGTCCGGCCCCACGAGGCGATGCAGGTGATACGCGCCGTCCTCCCGCGTGCAGCGGCTGGTCCAGAAGCGCGCCGTCTCCGCGAGCAGCTCCATGCCCGTTTCGCGGAGAAACTCCTCATCGCCCGTCGCCTCCCAGTACCGCCACAATCCATGGGCCACACCCGCCGTGACATGGATCTGCTGGGTTCCGGTATGGATGGGTATCTCCTTGCCACTCGTCTTCAGCCGGATGGTCCGGGGCGTCACGTCCTCGCCGGTCACGGTCGATTCCCACGCGTAGCAGGCGCCGCGACAGCCCATGGCCCGGGCGCGTCGCCGCGCGCCGTCGAGGGTGTGATGCCGGTAGAGCAGCAGTTGCCTGGCGATTTCCGGGCACGTGTGCAGGAAGAAGGGCAGCATGAACATCTCGACGTCCCAGAAGATGTGCCCCTGGTAGCCGCGGCCGGAGAGGGTGCGGGCGCCAATCGAGACCCGCGGATCGTGATCGGCGGCGCTGCGCAGGTGGTAGGCATTGAAGCGCAGAGCTTGCTCGACATCCGGCTGGTCGGCGATGCGGATGTCGGCGTGTTGCCATACTTCCCGCCAACTCGAGGCATGCGACGCAGCATGGGTATCGAACGCGCTCCATTCGAGCGCACGAAGATGCTCGAGAGCGGCCTGTGCCGGGTGCTGCACGTCGCGGCTCGTATATACAGTCACGAACCGTCTGAATACGAGCCGTGTACCGATCGTGGCTGGAATGCTCCACTGCGGGGCGGCGTCCGTGCCGCTGCCGTGCAAGGTGGTGCGCGCCGCGATAGCGACCTGCTCCCGCGAGACCTTGGTCCTGAGCTGCAGGACTTCGACGGATGCGCTCCGCGGCTGCGCTTCCATACGCTCGAGGTGGGGATGCTTGTCCGTCAGACGCGAATCGTCGAGAGAGGCATCGAGCTCGACGATCGCGGAATAGTTCTCCAGCTCGACGGTCACCTCCTGCAGCAGCAGATGCAAGTCAACGAGGGAAGCCATACGCCGGGTGCGCAAAAGAGTGCGCTTGCCTTCGATCTCGAAGCGCAGCTCGCTCGCGAGCATCGCCTCGTGCAGGTCGAGCACTCTGCGGTGGGTGGTCCAGTGACCGGTCAGCAGGGAAAGGGGTTTGCCGTCGACCCTCAGGCCGATACGAAAGGGAAATGGAAGTGAGACGAGCTCACCGTACGTGCTGTCATCCTCCGTGAGGAACTCCGGCTCCGAGTACGGCAGAGCCGGCTGCTTGCGATCGTAGATGCCGGCGACGAACATGTCATCGAGTGCTCCCGGAAGAGGGCTGTCCAACGAGCCGCGCACGCCGAGGTAGCCGTTGCCGACGGTGAAGAGGCTCTCCATGTCATCCTCGCGTACCGGATCGAAGCCCTCCTGCTCGATCCGCCAGGCCAGCTTATGCTGCCGCTCGCGCAGTCTGGCCCGAAGCGCGGGGACGTCGAGCTCGCCGAGATCGCCGACGACGAGGTCGGCGCCACTTGCGGTCAGTGCCTCGCGGTTGCCGCCGCGATCGACACCGACCACCAGGCCGAATCCACCGCGCCGGCCAGCCTGGACGCCTGCTGCGGCGTCCTCGATCAGCGCGCTGCGCGCGGGGGTGACGCCCAGGGCTCTCGAGCAGTCGAGAAAGGAGTCCGGATCCGGCTTGCCCTGCAGCTTGCGCTCATCGATATCGATTCCATCGACGCGGGCGTCAAACAGTCCCTCGATACCGGCGCGCCGCAGCACCTCGCGGCCGTGGCGGCTGGAGGTGACGATGCCGGTACGAATGCCAACCGCACGCAACGCCGAAATCAAAGCAACGGTCGAATCGTAGACTCGAGCCCCCTTGCGGCGGAGCGTGTGCTCGAACAGGGCATCCTTGCGCTTTGCAATGGCCTGGACCGTCGCGCGGCCGGGCTCGTCGCCGGCTGTGCCTTCCGGCAGATCGATACCGCGCGCACTCAGGAAGTTCCGCACTCCATCCTCGCGAGGCCTGCCGTCGACGTAGCTCAGGTAATCCGAGATCGCGTCGAAGGGCCGGAACGGAACGTCTCGTGCCGTGGCCCAGGCGCGCAGCGCCTCATCGAACACCGCCTTCCAGGCGGCGGCGTGCAGCTCTGCCGTGCGCGTCACCACGCCGTCCATGTCGAAAATTGCAGCTGCAAGCGCGGAAGCCATCGCATCCTGACAGGCAATCGGCGTTCCCTGAGGTCACGCATTCGGGCGCATGGATTGCTGGGAAGCGTGCGCCATCGAGCCGGGCCCGACGCTCGGGCGCGACAACCTTGACCGGAGCGCGCTGTATGTCCAACAGTCGATCGACACCCGGGATTCCAAACGCACTGATCCTTCTCACGGCGGTGGCCACGCTCGGGCTGGCGGGGTGCGCGAGCCGGCAGCTGGTGCCGGCTCCCCAGGCGCAGCTCATGCCGGGCAGACACGATACGGCCGTCGCGGAATCGGATGGAGTGCGCACAACGGTGCAGTCGCAGGCGTGGTCCGGGAGCCCGGCAAGCCTGCCGCAGCAGATCACTCCTCTCCATGTGACGGTGGTCAATCACAGCGATCGCCCCGTGCGTATCGCCTACGACGATTTCACGCTCACCGGCTCCTCGGGATTCACGTACAGCGCGCTGCCGCCCTATGAGATCACGGGTTCGGTCCTTGAGCCGGTGATGGTGCCGCGCTTCTCGTATTCAGGATTCTACGTGGCTCCGTTCTACCGGCCTTTCTATCCGGGCGTGCCCGTCTGGGCGGCATCTCCCTGGCGATACAATCGCTATTACTACAACCGTGCCTGGGCGGATTGGCCGGTGCGGCTTCCGACGCGCGACATGCGGGAGAAGGCCATTCCCGCCGGCGTGCTGCAGCCCGGCGGGCGAGTGTCCGGCTTCCTCTACTTCCCGAAATTGCCTCGCGAGACGACGACCGTGACGTTCAAGCAGAGCCTCGTCGACTCGAATACCCAGCAGGCCATCGCCGCGGTCGAAGTCCCGTTCGTCTACGAGCGGTAGTTCCGAGAATCGGACGACGGAGCAAGCCTGGAGGATCCACGGCAAAGCGTCCATCGGGCCCCTGCGAAACAATGTCCGCATCCACCAGGGGAGCCCGACATGACCTCAGAATCGACCGCAGCGACCGCAACCACGCCCTCCCGCAATCCGAGCGAGGGGATCGACTTCGATGCCGTCAAGGAGCGGCAGCAGTTCACGTGGGCGAGTGGCGATTACGCAATCATCGGCACCACGTTGCAGATCGTGGGGGAGCTGTTGGCGGAGGCCGCGGACATCCGGGCGGATGAGCGGGTACTCGACGTGGCGGCCGGCAACGGCAATGCGTCGCTCGCGGCCGCTCGCCGCTTTGCGCAGGTGACTTCGACCGATTACGTCCCGCACCTTCTCGATAGAGGGGCAGCCCGCGCAAGGGCGGAAGGCCTGCAGATCGCCTTTCAGGTGGCTGATGCCGAGAATCTCTCCTTCGCGGATGAAGAGTTCGATGTCGCGCTCTCCACTTTCGGAGTGATGTTTGCGCCCAACCAGCAGCGCGCGGCGAGCGAGCTGCTGCGCGTGACGCGCAGCGGCGGGCGAATCGGCCTGGCCAGCTGGACTCCGGAGGGGCTCATCGGGGATCTGTTCCGGATCATCGCCCGCTTCTCCGCTCCACCGCCCGGGTTGCTGTCGCCTATGCTGTGGGGTTCCGAGCCGCACATCGTGCAGCTGTTCGGGGCGCACGCCGTGGACATTCGCTGCCTGCGGCGTCACTTTCAGTTCCGGTACCGGTCCGCCGCACACTGGATCGAGATGTTTCGAAGCTTTTACGGTCCGACGCACAAGCTGTACGCGGCGCTCGATTCCGAGCGGCAGGTCCGGCTTTCCGCATCGATTGCCGAGCTGCTCGAGCGCCTCAATACGGGTGGGCCCAGATCACTCGTCGTTCCGGGCGAGTATCTCGAAGTCGTCATCACCAAGCAGTAGCGTCTGCCGATCGGGCCGGTGCATGCGGTGCCGCACGCCGTGGCATCGGCTCGGTCTAATTGCCCGCCTGGGCTCTGCGCCAGGCAGCCGGAGGCATTCCCACGATGCGTTTGAATGCGCGGGAGAATGCCGCCTCCGATTCATACCCCACATCCAGGGCGATGGATGCGACGACCCGGCTCGATTCGCGCAGGAGGCGTGCGCCGAGCTGAATGCGCCAATTGGCGAGATATTGCATGGGCGGCTGTCCGAGATACTGCACGAAGCGCTCGTGAAACGCCGAGCGCGACAAGGCCGCCTCCTGCGCGAGCTCTTCCAGCGTCCACTCCCGACGCGGATGCTCGTGCATCAGCGCCAGCGCTCTTCCCACGTGCCGGTCTCGTAATCCCGCCAGCCATCCGACGGACTCCGCCGGCAGGCTCTCCAGACAACGTCGGGCGGCATCGACGAACATCATCTCCGAGAGCCGCTCGAGCAGCGCATCGCCGCCCGGCCTTCTGTCATTGCTCTCGATCACCGCCTGATCGATCAGATGCGCAGCCCAGCTGGCGGTGCGCGCTGCCGGCAGATGCAGAACGCGGGGCAGGGCCGCGATGAGGGGGTTGAACGGTCGCAGGTCGCAGCCCAGGAAACCGCACACCGCGACCGCATCGGCGCTCTCCAGGGGGAGGGTACCTACGTTGATGACGCCTTCGGAAAGCGAAATCGGGATGGGTCGAGGCTGGTCTCGCTGCGATAACACCCACTCCGGCTCGCGGACGGCCGGCTTCAGGCCGGGTGCGCTCGAGAGCACGTGGGAATCGCCCTGTGGAAACACCACGACGTCCCCGGCTTCGAGCCGCACGGGTGGCAAGCCCGAGACGGCCGCCCAGCCGCTGCCCTTGGCGATCATGTGAAATTCCATGACGTGCTCGCATCCCGGCATCACCGCCGCTATCTCCCGGGCCGCAGAGGATGCGGCCGACCATTTCCCCCGGAGGCTCACGTAGTAGAAGGCCGCTCCCCGCAGCCGGACGGTGCGCAACAGGTCGGAAAGAGTATCCCGGCTCATAAATTCACAGTCATTGTTGTCGCCGGACGGCATCGTACATGGCCGCCGTCTCGGCCATCAGGCCCTGGTCAGCCAGGCGCCTCGCAAGGGAAGCGCGCTGATGACGCCAGCGGCTCCATGCCGGGTCCGGCCAATCCTCACGCCGCGCTTGCTCCGCCGCCGCCGCATAGTATCGGAATGCGGCCAACAGGTGAGCGTGGCTTCGAGCCGATCCGCGGCCGGTGTAGGCAATCTCCTCCTCCCGCTCGGCCATCCGGGCGAGTGCGTCCGGTTGCCCGGCAAGGGCGCCACGCCGGTACCAGGCCGAGGCGAGAGCGGTATTCGGCGCGAGTTGGTAACCGGTCGTCCCATCCGCCCGGCGCACGCCGCGGTCGTACAGCTCGCCGAGGTCGAACGCGGCGATACTCACGCCGTCGTGCCAGGCATGCTCGAGGAGCGAGATCGCGCGCGGGGTATCGGCCGGTGACCGCAAGAGCTGTCGGGCGAGATCGACGCCGGCTGCACGATATCCCAGGCTCAGCGCAGCTTCGAGGTCCCGCCGCGCGCCGGGGATGTCGCTGCTTGCCCACTGCGCCCGGCCGCGCTGATAGATCGTTCTCGCCTCGGCCCGCTCGGCGGGCCCCCCTGCCATGGAGCAGGCGCGGCTCGCAACATCGGCGGTGATCTGGTCCATCATGAAGCCTGGAGCGTGCCGATCGGGATCATACGGCGCGGCGGCCGCTTCGTCGCACGGCGTTCGGTCTGCCGGCCAGGCGCGCACCTGCCGAGGCCGGGGCAAACCCAGAGTGGTCCGCTCCGTGCTCGTGAGCGGATCGAACTGCGCCGCTTCGGCCCAACTGATCTGCGCATCGAGAGGCGCGGCGCCCGCGTTCCAGACTCGTGCCGTCCCATCATCGGAGGCGGACACGATGAACCGACCGTCCGGCGAGAATGCCGCCGTGTCAACCAGCTTTGCATGGCCGCTGAGCGCCTTCTCGGGCCATTCCGTTGCTGCATCCCAAATGGTGACCGTACCGTCGTCTGATGCAATGGCGATGCGTCGGCCGTCGGGTGAGAACGCGGCATTCGTCACTCGGCCTCCGGCATCGAGCACCCCGACCTGAAGGCCTGTCGCGGCGTCCCAAATCCGCGCAGTGCCATCGTCAGACGCCGTGATGATGCGATGCCCATCGGCTGAGTATGCGGCGGATGCGAGTTGATCCGTGTGCCCAGCCAGGAGAAATATCTGTCGTCCGGTTGCGGCGTCCCAGATCCGCGCAGTCCCGTCATCGGAGGCCGTGACGACTCGGTGCCCGTCCGGCGAAAAAGCGCCGGTTTCGACGACGCGCGTATGTCCCTGGAGCAACGCGATCTGCCGGCCCGTCGCGGCGTTCCAGATCCGGCCCGTTCTATCCAGAGAAGTGGTGATGACGCGGCGGCCATGGGGAGAGAAGGCGGCCGAGACGACCCGGTCGGTGTGTCCCGACAGCACTCGCAGCTCGCGGCCCGTCGCAGCATCCCAAATCCGCGCGGTTCCATCGAGTGAGGCCGTGACGACCTTGGTGCCATCCGGTGAGAAGGCCGCCGTCGCGACATGCGCGGTGTGGCCGCTCAGCGTTACCAGCGTCCTCCCGCTGCCCGCATCCCAGATGCGCGCAGTGTGGTCGAATGAGGCCGTGACGATGCGATGCCCGTCGGGTGAATATGCTGCCGTGGCCACCGGCCCGCGGTGGCCCGCCAGGAGCACTCGCTGATCTTTCGGCTTGGCTTCCCAGACCCGAGCCGTTTCGTCGCTCGAGGCCGTGGCGATGTGCAGCCCATCGGGCGAGAACACGGCGTTTTCGATGAACCCGGTGTGCCCGCTCAACACCCTGAGTTGGCGGCCGCTATCCGCGTCCCAGATACGAGCCGTCTGGTCATATGACGCGGTGAGCACCCGCTGGCCATCAGCGGAGAAGATAGCGGACGAGACAAGCTGCCTGTGTCCGCTCAGCAGCGCGATTTTCCTGCCCGTGATATCCCACACGCGTGCGGTTCCGTTGCCCGAGCTCGTGACGACACGCTTGCCGTCTGCTGAAAACGCGGCGGAGGTGAGTATGTCGGAGTCGCCGGCGAGCACCCTGACCACGCGCCCGGTCGCCGCGTCCCAGATCCGCGCCGTCTTGTCGTAAGAGGCTGTGATAATCTGCCGACCGTCGGGTGAGAAGGCTGCCGAGGTCACCAGGGCGGAGTGTCCGGCCAAGACGCGGATCTGGCGCCCCGTTAGGCTGTCCCATACTCGGGCAATGTGGTCGTAAGAGGCGGTGACGAGCCGATGTCCATCGGGGGAGAATTCGACGGAGCGCACGCGGTCCGGGTGGCGGAGCACCAGAAGTTGCCGACCCGTTGCGGCATCCCAGATGCGTGCGGTCTTGTCGAACGATCCCGTTGCGATTCGATGATCGTCAGGAGAGAACGCCGCGGAGATCACCGGCCCGCCGTGCCCCTGCAGGACTAGGATCTGCCGGCCCGTCACAGCATCCCATACCCGTGCCGTGCCATCGTAGGAGGCCGTGACGAGTCGCTGGCCGTCTGTTGAGTATGCGACGGATCGGACCCGGTCCGTATGACCGATGAGCGCGAAGTCCTGGGCGTCCTGCGCCAGCGCTTTCTCGAACACGATGAGCGCCGAAGCGGTGTACGTCGGTCCAGTGCCCCGATGCGGCAACACTTCGAGGATGATGCTCTCGCTCCCGGGTGCGTCGCCATTCTGGAGGCGGGCAGCGGCAGCTTGGATGAGGAGCCGCCGGTCCGCTTCCAGCGCCGCATCCCTTTGGGCCGAAGCGACTCTCGCCTCATAACTCGTCGCCGCGAGGCCGCCCGCGAGCGTGATGAGCACCGTACCGGCAACGCCGACCGCAACACGGTGGCGCCAGGCGAATTTCCGCGCGCGATAAATGAGACTGTCGCGCCGGGCGAAAATGGCTTCGCCCCGCAGATAGCGCTCGATGTCTTCCGCGAAGGCATTCACCGTTGCGTACCGCTCCGCCACGGTCTTGCGCAGCGCCTTGAGCACGATGGTGTCGAGGTCTCCGGAGAGGACGCGGGTGAGCTTTCGCGGTGATGCGCCCCGCGCGCGTGCCGCCGCCTCGCTCGGCTCCAGGCGGCCCGGCGCAACGGCATCCTCCTCGAGGATGGATTCCTCGAGCGCTCCGCGCGAGTCACGCTTCGGCCGATACGGGCGCTCGCCGGTCAGCAACTCGTAGAGCATCACGCCGAGGGAATAGACATCCGCCGCCGTCGTGACCGGCATGCCGGCCACCTGCTCGGGCGCAGCGTAATCGGGCGTTAGAACGCGACCGCCCAAGAGAGTGAGCTCGGTGGCTTGCGCAGCTCCAGCCTCGGTCACGAGTTTGGCGATGCCGAAGTCGAGAAGGTGGACGCGGCCGTCCGTGCTCACCAGAATGTTCGACGGCTTCAAATCGCGGTGGATCACCAGATGAGCGTGGGCGTACTGGACGGCGCTCAGAACCTGCCGGAACAACTCCAGGCGCTCCCGAATCGAGAGGCCATGCTCGTCGCAGTAGGTCGTGAGAGCGGTTCCGGCGCAGTATTCCAGCGCGAGATAAGGCTGGCCGTCTTCCGCGACCCCTGCATCGAGCAGCCGCGCGATGTTGGGGTGGCTCAGGCCGGCGAGGATCTCCCGCTCCCGTCCGAGCCGCTCGATCATGACCTGACCCATCAGTGCGGGGTGCACCAGCTTCAGCGCGAGCCGGCGTGAGAACAATCCGTCCGTGCGCTCCGCGAGCCATACGCTTCCCATGCCGCCATGCCCAAGGAGCGATAGCACTCGATAGGGACCAAACGTTCTGCCGACCAGCGCGGGCTCGCCGCCCGACCAGGCGGGCCGCTCCCGCGCCAGAGCGTCGCCGGTGTCCAGGAAGCCTTTCAATCGCCCGGAACCCTGCGCCGCCAGCACTTCCCGCAGCCACCGCGCCGCCGCCGGGTCGCGGCGGTCGAGATCATCGAGGCGCGTTTCGCGCTCGGAAATCCCCGTCTGGAGCAGATCGTCCAGAAGAGCCGAGAGTCGCGCGTACCCGGAGGGAGTCAGGCCGGCGAGCGGATCGTCCGAGGCCGGCGGAGTCTGCATTTCACAGCCCTCCGACCTGACGATACAGGATCAGCCGCGCCTTCTCCCAGTCCCTCTGCACCGTGCGCTCGGAGACATCGCGCAGTGCGGCGATCTCGGTGAAGGAGAATCCGCAGAAGTACTTGAGATCGACGACTTCCGCCAGTCTCGGGTCCAGCGCGGAGAGCTCATCGAGGGCGTCTGCGAGCCGCTCCAGCTCCACACCGTCGGCGGGCTGCGCGTCGATCTGCGTGTCGAGTTGGGTGATCTCGAGTCCGGCGCCCCGCTTCAGCGCCTGCCGGCGCCGGGCGAAATCGACCAGCAGACCGCGCATGGCGCGGGCAGCGTAGCTCAGGAATTTGCCGCGATCCGCGAATATGGCCCCCTCGCGGCCCGCGAGGTTGATGTAAGCCTCGTGGACGAGCGTGGTCGGACTGACGGTCATCCGGGGGTACTGCCGCAGCTTGCAGTCGGCCAGGCGGCGCAGCTCCGCGTAAAGCGATGCAAACAGCCGCTCGTTGACGGCCGCCTCTTCGTCGAGGCGGGCTATGCCAGCCGAGTCTTGTCGCTCGTAGGCCATGCTCCCCGTCCGAGACCTGCTCGATTGGCAAGAGCATGCCCGAAGGCCCGCGGGCCGACAACCGCCGAGCCGGCCGAATGTCGGGATCCGGGCGCCGATTCCGATCTATGAGGCAGAGTCCCCAAGAGCCGGTCCCCAGGATTACCGCGTTATGAAAAGAACGATCTCCACAATCGGGCTTGCATTCATGCTGGCGGGCGTGTCATTCGCGGCTGCACCGCCCGGAGGCGGCCTCCCGGCTGCGCAGCTCGAATCGTTCCCCGATCCTGCCGGCATAGTCCAGACCCTGAGCACCACCGGGAGGATCGATCGCCGCGGCGCCTTCTTCCAGTCTCTCGGCACGAACGGTCGAGCCTGCGGTACCTGTCATGTTCCGGATCAGGCTTTCGGCCTGAGCGCCGCGGCCGCCCGCCGCACCTTCCGCAGTACGCGAGGTCGGGATCCGCTCTTTGCACCGGTGGACGGCGCCAACTGTCCGGACGCGCGCCGGGACGATGCCGCGGCGCACAGTCTTCTCCTGGCGCGCGGAGTCTTTCGCATCAGTATTCCTTTGCCCGCGAACGCCCAATTCACCATCAGCGTGGCTCACGACCCTTACGGCTGCGCGATTACCTTGGATCCCAAGACCGGGCAGGAGGACATCTCGGTCTACCGCCGCCCGTTGCCGGCGACCAATCTCGCCTTCCTGAGCGCCGTCATGGCCGATGGCCGGGAGACCGTCGCACCGCTCAACGAGGGGACTACATTTCTCGGCAATCTCGAGACGGACCTGAAGCAGCAGGCATTGGACGCGACGACCGGCCATGCGCAGGCGCTGAAGGCGCCGACTGACGAGCAGCTCACGGACATCGTGCGCTTCGAGCTTGGACTCTACACGGCGCAGTCTCTCGACTGGCGCGCAGGGCGGTTGGAGAGTGGCGGTGCGCACGGCGGTCCCAGGGTGCTCTCCACCCAGGAATACTTCCCCGGTATCAACGATTCGCTGGGCGGTAATCCGACGGGCTCGCCTTTCGACCCGTCGGCCATGGGGCTCTTCGCCGCCTGGGACAGTCCGGCTGTCCCGGCGACGCCGGACGGCGCGCGGCGTGACGCGGCACGGCGCGCGATCGCCGAGGGCGAGAGGATCTTCGACACCACGCCACTCATCATCACCGATGTGCGCGGCCTCAACGACGACCCGGCGCTCGGCAGGCCGGGGGCAATCATCGCGCACTGCTCGACCTGCCACGATACCCCGAACGTCGGTGATCACTCGTTGCCGGTACCACTCGATATCGGCACCTCTCACAGTGCTCTGCCGGGCATGGAAAGCGATCCACGCGTTGCCGAAGCCATTGCGGAGCTCAGCATGCCTGACCTGCCGGTATACCTGATCAGCGGCTGTCCCGATCCGTCCGATCCGGCGCGATCCGCCGCGTTCTACACGAGCGATCCCGGCAGGGCGTTGATCACGGGCAAGTGCGCTGACTTGAATCGTGTCAAGGGACCCATCCTGCGCGGCCTCGCCGCGCGCGCTCCCTATTTCCACAACGGCTCCGCGGCGGATCTGGCACAGGTCGTGAGCTTCTACGACAAGAGATTCCAGATGCATCTGACGCCGCAGCAGAAATCGGATCTGGCCGCGTTTCTCGCAGCACTCTAGCGGTAGGACCCGCTTGGAAACCGCCCGGCCGGGACAGGCCGGATGAGCGCACGAGCGCCGCAAGGCAGATGGGGAGAGCGGCGAGGGCAGTTGCGCATGAGAATTAGTTGCAATTGCGAGATGCCACCGTAGAATTCGACTTTTACGGGTGGCTCGCGCCTTGCCTTTGCACTTTGGAACGCTGTTGCTCCTCGGCTTCATTGCCGGGGCGACGATCCTGCTCGGCCTGCCGGTCGGCCGCCTCAAGTCCTTCAGCAGTCTCTGGCGCAGCAGCCTGAGCATGCTCGCGGCGGGAATCCTGGTATTCCTCCTCGTCGAGATTCTGGGCGAGGCGATGGGGCAGACGGCGGTGGCGCTGCGTGCCTCCTCGGGCGGAGCCTCGGCGCCCGGAATCCTTCTGGCGATTCTGCTCGTTGCGGGGTTCTGGACAGGCCTGGTCGGCCTGGTCGGCATCGAGCAGCGCCTGATCCGCTCCGCCAGCGAAGCTGCCCCCGAGCAGCTTTCCTTCATGATCGCCGTTGGGATCGGCCTGCACAACCTGAGCGAAGGACTCGCCATCGGACAAGCCTATCTCCAGGGCATGTCAGGGCTCACCTTCAGCCTCATCCTGGGGTTCGCGCTGCACAACGCCACGGAAGGCTTCGGGATCGTAGGCCCAGTCCTGCAGAAAGGGAGAACGCTGTCGTGGCGAGCCCTGCTGCTTCTCGCGTTGATCGGCGGCGGACCCACCTTCGTGGGCACGCTGCTCGGTAGCCTGTGGACTTCCAGTTATCTTTCGGTCGCGGTCCTCGCGATGGCGGGCGGCGCCTTGCTTTACGTGCTGAAGGAGCTCTTCGCGGGAGTGCGCAGGGAAGCGCGGCAGATGGTGATCATGACCGTCGTGGCGGCGGGGTTCATCGTCGGCTGGGGCACCGAGCTGATCGCGAATGCAGGGCTCGCTGCCGGCGCAAATGCGTCATCTGCCACCGCAGTCGACGCCGACGGTGACGTGATTGCGATTCCGACCGCAGGACTGGGGCCCCACGTGCCGGAAGCTTCCATGGCTGCGCAGAATCGCGCCAGCAATGCGACTTTGCACGAGCAGGCGCTGAGGCCCGAGGTGCTTGCCGACGGCACGCACCGCTACACCCTCACCGCTTCGGTATTTCCCTGGGAGCTCTATCCCGGAGTCACCGTCGAGGCCTGGGGCTATAACCATCAGGTTCCCGGTCCCCTGCTGCGCTTGTGGGTGGGAGAACGAGTCGAAATCGTCGCTCACAACGAGCTGCCGCAGCCTACCACCATCCATTGGCATGGCATGGCCGTGCCGAATGCGATGGATGGGGTGCCCGGAGTCACCCAGCGGGCCATCCCGCCGGGCGGCACCTTCGTCTATCGTTTCACCGTGACGGAGCAGATGATCGGCACGCATCATTATCACTCGCACGTGAACGACGACTTCCAGATGGACCGGGGGCTTTATGGGCCCCTCATCGTTGACTCGTCGCCGCAACCGGCCGAGTCCGACGAGATCGATGCGCTCTATGTGATCGGCGCCTTCAAGATCGGCGGCAGCGAAGAGGAAAACGCCTTCGTGCTGGACGGCAAAGCTTATCCGGACGCACCGGTCCTGGCCGTGCCGCAGGGCGCGAAGGTACGCCTCAGGCTCATCAATGCCAACGCTGAGCAGAGCCATGTCATGCATCTGCACGGCTACACCTTCGCGATCGATGCGCTGGACGGCAACACGCTCGCGAGCCCCGCAAAGGCGAATACGGTGATGCTCGCGCCGTCGCAAACGGCGGACATCGTATTTACGGCCACCAGTCCCGGTGCCTGGATGTTTCACTGCCACATCCTGGATCACACGATCAATCCCGGACCCTACGGCGATGGCTCGGCTGCGCACATGGCCGGTATGGGCGGGCTCGTCACGTTCATCGACGTCACGTCGAATGAAAGCGCGCCAGAGGATTACGTGGCCGCCGGATCGATGATGCAGATGCCGTAACCGCCAGCTTCTGGGCCTTTCGGGTCACGCGAGCGGCGCCTCGACATCTGCCACCCGAGCCGGCCGGAACGCGCGGCTCGCTCGTGACATCGAATCAGTTGCGGTCCCATTGCGGGCACGAAAGCCCCTCCCGCGGGCCGGCAGATCCGTTGCAACCTCACCAGGGGAGAAGCCCGGTATGAAGAAGCTCATGTACTTTCTCGGCGTGGTCCTCAGCGCCAGCGTTGCGCTCGCCTCGGCGCAGGGCGGCGGGCCGACCGATCCGCAGATCGCGGCCATCGTGGTCGCTGCGAACCAGGTGGATATCGACGCCGGCAAGCTGGCGGAGCACAAGGCGCATGCGGAGAAGGTCAAGGCCTTTGCCAGGCGGATGGTGACCGATCACACCGGCGTCAACCAGGCCGCGGTCGACCTCGCGCACAAGCTGAGCCTGACACCCGAGAGCAACCCGACCAGCGAGAGTCTGACGCAGGGCGGCGAGCAGAACATTGCGAGACTGCAGAAACTCAGGGGTGAGGCCTTCGACAAGGCATACATCGACCATGAGGTCGCCTATCATGAGAGCGTCCTCGAAGCGCTGGACAAGACTCTGATTCCGAGCGCGCAGAACCCGCAGCTCAAGGCGCTCCTGGTCAAGGTGCGGCCCGCCTTCGTGGATCACCTGGAGCATGCCAAGATGCTCCAACGCTCGCTCGGCAAGTCATAAAGGCGTGGGCACCGCCTTGCCTCGCATGGAGCTGCCCGGCCCCGGCCATCCCGCGGGTGTACGGGCGCTGATGCTCATCGTCCTGGCCGCCGCGTGGCTCGCAGGGGGCGGCGCATCCGCCGCCGTCGCGAGTCCACCCGCGCGGCCGGATACCGCAGGTACGCACACGGTGATCATCGAGGGCATGCGTTTCCACCCGGAGAAAATCGTGGTGCGCCGAGGCGAGAAGATAAAGTGGATCAACAAGGATCCCTTTCCGCACACGGTGACGGCCGCCGATGGGCGGTTTGACTCGGGCGTGATCGCTCCCGATGGCACATGGACATACGTACCTGGGAAGGCGGGAGAGTACGATTACCGTTGTACCTTTCATCCGACGATGAAGGGCAGACTCATCGTCCGCTGACCGGAGCACGGATATCGTGGCAGGCCCTGATCTCTCACCCGCTTCGAGCGATGCGGAAGGCGAGCAGACGATCGTCCGCCGAGTCATTGCCGGCGAGCACGAGGCTTTCGCCCTGCTGATGCGCCGCCACAATCGCCGCCTTTACCGCCTCGCGCGCGCCATAGTACGCAACGATGCCGAGGCCGAGGATGCTCTGCAGGAAGCGTACATCAACGCATTCCGCTCCCTGGCCGGATTTCGCGGCGCGTCCTCGCTCGCGACCTGGTTGTCTCGCCTCGTCATCAACGAATGCCTCGGGAGAACCAGGCGTGACGCACGCCGGCAGAACGTGATTCCGATGACCCAATCGCCTACCGATCGAGAGCTCGAGACAGTACCGTCCGATGAAGCCGGATCGCCCGATCAAGCGACGGATCGTGCGCAAATGCACGCGATACTCGAGCGCAACATCGATGCGCTTCCGGAGAGCTTTCGCGCGGTCTTCGTCCTGCGCTCAGTGGAGGAGTTGACGGTGGAAGAGACCGCGGAGTGCCTCGGCATTCCACCGGAGACCGTCCGTACCCGCCATTTCCGGGCGAAGAGCCTGTTGCGGGAAGCCCTGGCGCGGGAAGTGGACATGGCCGAGCGGAACGTGTTCGAGTTCGCGGGGGCGCGCTGCGACCGGACCGTTTCCCGCGTCCTCGCCCGGCTCGCCGCCTCGGGGGATCAGTAAGGCGCTGAGCCGAGAGAGTATCGCAGCGCCAGCTGCACCTGGGTGTCGGTGACCGGCCCGGCACGGTCCAGGTACTTGCTCCGGTCATAGGAGTTGCTTGTCACGCGCAGCCATTCGAGAGTAGCCGTCCATCTCCTGCCCGGGTCGAATACATAGGCCATGGTCAAGCAGTGCCCGTTCTGCCAACCGTCCTCTTCCGCATTGCGGCTATCGACCTCGAATCGGTCATAGCGGGCACTCAGCAGATGATGCCTCCCGATCCGCTTCGACAGTAATGCGTAGCGGGCATTGAACGGCCAATCCAGCGGTCCCGTGCGCGGGGCGATCCCCGTCCGCCCTGCCATCCATTGGGCGATCAGTGTCCACCCCGGGCCGTATTCCACCCGCGCACCGGCGC
>DASVWT010000357.1:0-2390 GCA_036393055.1 Steroidobacteraceae bacterium | reverse complement strand
GAGAGCCTGCCTCCGCTCAACGACGATGCCGCCGACGGCCTGCAGGTCTATGTGCCGTGGTGGCTCTACAAGGAGAACCTGTCGCACAAGCTGCCCTTCCCCCGCGGCTATCACATCGAGTATGGCGGCGGGAGGCAGATGCCCTCGGTCGGTACGTTCGCCGGGCTGGAGTGGCTGACGGGCGGCAGCTACGGCAGGAAATTCAAGGAGGACGCCCGCCGCTATTACGGCTCCTTCGTGTACTTCGCCGGCCGCGGCGCCATGGTGCCGAACGACAACTCCTACGTGGAGATCGACCCCAAGGTCAAGGACAAGTTCGGGATACCGGTGCTGCGCATCCACTGGCAGTGGGGCGATTACGAGCAGCGCCAGGCCGTGCACATGCAGCAGACCTTCGGCGCCCTGACGGAAGCCATGGGCGGGCGGGTCACCTCGCCCATCGTGACCGATCCGGTGAAGGCGGTATCGCCCGGCGGGTACATGATTCACGAGGTCGGCGGCACCGTGATGGGGGCGGATGCCCGCAGCTCCGTGACCAACAAGTGGTCGCAGACGTGGGATGTGCCGAACCTCTTCGTCGCCGATGGCGGTGTGTTCCCGTACAACGCGGACGAGAACCCGACACTGACCATCATGGCGCTGTCGTGGCGCATGTCCGATCACATCCTGGACCGCATGCGCAGGAGGGAGATCTGATGACCGACAGGCGTACGACCATCAAGCTGATCATGGCCGCGGCGGCTGCGATGCCGGCGCTGCAGGCGCGGGCGAACTATCGGGACAACCTGGAGCCGGGTGCGTCGGTGCCGGGGGAGCTGCGGCAATTCGAGCCTACGATGCAGGGCTACGGCCCTGATCCGGACCTGATCAAGACTTATGAGAAGGGTGAGTTCTGGCCGTTGACGATGAGCGCGCAGCAGCGGCAGCTCGCGGCTGCGCTTTCGGACCTCATCATTCCGGCGGACGAGCATTCGCCGGCGGCCTCCGCGGTCGGGGTGGTGGACTTCATCGACGAGTGGATCAGCGCCCCCTATCCGAAGCAGCGCGAGGATCGCGATACGGTGTTGAAAGGATTCATCTGGCTGGACGGCGAGGCGCGGCATCGCTTCGAGCAGCCGTTTGCGAAGCTGAGCGAGACGCAGCAGCGGGCGCTCTGTGACCGGATCTGCGACGTCAGCCGTGCCTCAGCGGAACTTCAGGGCCCGGCGCAGTTCTTCGCCACTTACCGCAACCTGACGGCGGCCGGGTTCTACACCACCCAGGCGGGCCGCAAGGACGTGCAGTACATCGGCAACGTGGCACTCACTCATTTCGACGGACCGCCCCTCGAGCTACTCAGAAAGTTGGGATTGGCATGAAAATGATTCGCGCACGCGCATTGCGTACTCTTGGCTCGCTCGGGCTTTCGCTGGCTCTGGCGCTCTCGCTGGGTGCAGCGGACGGCGCCTCGGCGGCTTCCGCCAAGACCCACAGCGGCGGCTGGCAGAACGTGCTCACCAGCGATTCCGCCCCGCTGCTCCGAGGTTGGCTGCATCCGGGACTGCCCGCAGGGTGGACCGTGCACGATGGCGTGCTCTCCAAGAGCGGCGAGGTGGAGGATCTGGAGTCCACGCGGCCGTACAAGGACTTCGAGCTGGAGCTGGAATGGAAGATCGGCAAGGAAGGCAACAGCGGTATCTTCTATCGGGCGACCCACCAGTACGATGAGATCTACTGGACCGGGCCGGAATACCAGCTTCTCGATGACCAGAACGCGCCGGACGGCAAGAACCGGTTGACGGCGGCCGGCTCCGTGTATGCCATGTATCCCGCGCCGCCGGCGGGCTTCGTGCATCCCTACGGCCACTGGAACAAGGCGCGCATCCTCGTGCGCGGCCATCACGTCACTTACTGGATGAACGGGCGCAGGATCCTCGACTATGACCTGGGCAGCCCGGAGTGGAAGAAGCGGGTCGCGGCCTCGAAGTTCTCGGCTTATCCGGGATATGGAATGGCGCCCGAGGGGCTGATCGGGATCCAGGGGAACCATCCGGGGGCCATCGCGATCCGCGACATGCGGATCAAGGTACTGCCTTGACCTGAAGCGCCGCTTTTTCCAAGGGAGCCGCTCAGTTGACCGCCGACTGACGGGGGGGCATACCTTTTACGACTGGATGGTCCTGGCCATACGAGGTGATGTCGCGTGACCTTGTCGCTTCCCACTGCTGACGATCGGAACGCGGATCAGGTCGCTTACTGGAACGGGCGTGTCGGGGAGCGCTGGCGCGCCCGGCAGCAGGACCAGGACACCCTGCTGGCACCGATTGCCGATCTGCTGCTGCAGCGGGCCGCGGCCTCGGCCGGCGAGGTGGTGCTCGATATCGGCTGCGGATGCGGCTTCACGGCCATCG
>DASVWT010000356.1:0-4588 GCA_036393055.1 Steroidobacteraceae bacterium | reverse complement strand
CTGAATGCCCCCCGCAGCATAAAGGGCCGAGGTAATGGTCCCGAGACCGCTGATGGTGTAGGAGCCTGGCTGCAGCGCATCGCCCATGACGAAAACCTGGATGGACCTGGTCTCCTCCATGGTCACGCTGGCGCGCACTCCGATCATCTGGTGCGACACCCGCGACTCTATTTGCGACTGCACGGCACTGAAAAGCTGGCCGCCGACATTGATCGGCCCGAGTTGCGGGAAATTGATGCGGCCATCCCTGCCGACGACCATCTGATAGGCGTGGTTCTGACTGCCGTAAAGAAGCACATCAATCACGTCCCCGGGACCGACAGTGTAGTTGGACGGTACCGGAACGTTGCTGATCGGATTGAGGCTGATGGGAAACTGCGAAAAGAGGTCGTAGCCGAACGGCTTCAGCGCCTGCTCGCCGGTCTTCTTGAGCGGCAGCAGGGTCAGCCTGACCTGCAGATCCTGGAAAGCCGGCACCACGGAAAGCCGCAGAGTCGCCTGGTCCTGCTGCAGTCCAAGGAGAGGTATCGGCGCGAAGCCGGGCAGCATCAGCTCACCGTCTGGGGAGAGCTGATAGGGATTTCGGGAACGGATCACGTCCATGAGGGCCGTCAGGCGCTGCTTATCGGCTGCGCTCAGCTCAGGAGCCGGCGTGACAGGAGTCGATGCCTGCGCAAGAGAGGAAGCCGCATTCCCCGAGCCGCCCTGCAGGGCCTGTAGAGCCTGCAGAGTCTGCGGCGAGAGGCCGTTGCTCCCCTGCCCCTGGGTAGCCAGCGCCTGCTGCAGCGCGAGAGCACTCTGCGATTCCGGGCGCGGAGGGAGATGGAACCCGATCTCGATGATCACCCAGTCGCCGCCCTTCAGAACGGGGATCAACGACTGTTGCTCCAGTCCCAGCCGCCGCCGGCGGAGCGCCATTTCCTGCTCGAGCAGCTGCATCTGTCCCTGGCTGCCCTGGCCCCTGGCACCCGGGAAATTATTGAGCTCGGTCGTTCCCGTGCCCATCGACCCCGCGCCCGTGATGCGGCCCAGGATGGCCTGTTGCTCGGAAGAAGAAAGACCCTGCAGCAGCGCGAACGGATCGGTGCTGGATCCAAGCGATGTCGATTGAGCGTGCGCCGATCCGGCCAGCAGCCAGAATCCCAAGAAACCCAAAAGCAGCCCGGCCAGCGGCCCAAACGGTCGTCGCATCAAGCGCATCACCAACCCTTATTGCCAGTGCACGAAACAGCGCAAGCTCGAGCCTCCGTCCGGCTGTCCGCCGGATTCTCGAGGCCGTCATAGCCCCCGGCTCGCCCCATGCGAAACGGTGATTGTAGCGGGAGCGCTGCGGCTTGGGTGCGCAATCGGCGGGGAATGGTTCAACGCCTGTGGGCGGCTCAATGCACCTGCGGCTTTGCGGCGCCATGATCGGCCGTGCGCACACCAGCAGATGCTTCTGTCCATATCCGCTGCCACTCCTGGAACTCGGAGGGTCTTATCTGATACCGAGCGAAATTTCCTTCGTGAAGGCCCAGCAGCTCGTCCTCTGCCACTTCCCGGAAACGCTCACGATCGGCAGGGTCGATTTTCTCCTGTGTCCATCGGGAAACCATCTCTATGCGCAATATACAAGCTATACGCGCAACTATAATTCACGTATACACGAGAACGTTGCGCATAGAATTTAGACCACCTACGGGGCCTTCTTCTTCGCCGACCTGCTGCCGCGTTTCCGCGGCCGCTCTCCACCCGCCACCGGCCGCCGCGGAGCTTCAGCCAGCTCGATCCCGAACACGCTGCCGAGATCCTCGTCCGCAAGGGTCTTGCGGCGGGCTCCCCGGCCCGTCACATCGAGGTCGGTCGCTGCGGCGATGAGCTCGCCGTGATCGACCTTGCGCAGGGTGAAGAGCAGCTCCGGCTGTGAATCGAGCCGGGCGCCGATACCGTACATCACGGCCGCGACGTGCTTGCACATCGTGGCCCGATCGGGACAGGAGCAGCTCATCTCGATTTCCGCAGGCCTCGGGAAGAGGCCCTGCTGGCTATGGGTGATGATCTGCATTACCCGGTCCGACAGCCGCCCTTCGAGCAGCTCGATCACCGAGCCGACCTGGCCCGCGCACTGCGCCTTGAGGCGGCTCCAATGCGCCGAGGCCACGGGCTCGATGGCGATCGCGACCTCGTAGAGGCTCGTGCCGGACACGGTCGCCGTGATCCTCCCCGCCTCGACATTGAGATCGAGCACAGCCCCATTCCTCAGGTAGCTGCGGCCGCGGGGCAGCCGATACTCATAGTCGCGGTAGGATTCGAGATTGTCGCACCACGCCTTGCCCCAGAAGCTGCTGGCGATCTTGCGGCCCCTGACGGCAACGGGCGACAGCGCGCTGCCGCGCTTGCCGCGGCTCTTGGCTAATTTATTACCGTCACGGGCGGCGCGCCGGCGCCGCTCGAGCACGCTAGGCTTGCGCGCATAGTCCCACCAGGGCATCGGCTCACCGGTCATCGGACCTCGATGCACCGATCATGCATCGCACGCCTTGTGGATATCCAGCGCCACGATGCCGAGCAACTCCTCGTCGGTCATCTCCGTGAGCAGGCGCTCCCCGCCTTCATCCAGCAGGTTGCGGGCGAGCCCTGCCTTCGCCTCGATGAGGGCGTCGATCTTCTCCTCCAACGTACCGCGGCAGACGAACTTGTGTACGAGCACGTTGTGCCGCTGTCCGATGCGGAACGCCCGGTCGGTGGCCTGATTCTCGACGGCGGGATTCCACCAGCGGTCGAAATGGATGACCTGGGAGGCGGCGGTGAGATTGAGTCCGGTGCCGCCGGCCTTCAGTGAGAGCACGAAGAAGGGCGGTCCGCCCTCGCTCTGGAACTGCGCGACCAGCCCCTGGCGCTTGGCCACCGCCGTGCCGCCATGCAGCACCAGGCCGGGCCGGCCGAAGATCTCACCGAGATGCGCGGCCAGCGGCTCGGTCATTTCCCGGAACTGCGTGAAGACCAGCACGCGCTCCTGGCGCTGCGCCAGCTCTTCGCAGATCGCCGCCAGACGCTCGAATTTGCCGCTGCGGGCAGCCGTATAGTCACCCTGCCCGGACCAATGGGCCGGGTGATTGCAGATCTGCTTGAGCTGCATCAGGTGCGCCAGAACGGTGCCGCGGCGTTGGATGCCTTCTGTCTGGCTGAGCGCGCGCTCCAATGCCGCTACACAACGCTCGTACAGCACTGCCTGCTCACGCGTCAGACCGCAGAACGCCTTCACCTCCGTCTTCTCCGGCAGATCCGCGATGACCCGCCGGTCTGTCTTCAACCGCCGGAGGATGTAGGGCTGCACCAGCTTGCGAAGGGGCGCATAACCCTGCCCTGCCGGGCCGCTGAGACGCTTGGCCGCGGTCGCGAACGTCCTCGCATCCCCCAGGAGCCCCGGGTTCAGGAAGTCGAAGAGCGACCAGAGATCCGACAGGCGGTTCTCGATCGGCGTCCCGGTCAGGGCGATCCGGCTGCCCGCCTTGAGCTGCTTGACCGCACGGGTCTGCTGCGCGCCGGGGTTCTTGACGGCCTGCGCCTCATCGAGCACCGCCAGGCGCCAGGTCATCGACCGCAGCGCCGCCGATCGGGCGAGCATTCCATAAGTCGTGAGCGTGACATCGATGCCGCTCAGCGCGGTAGCCAACTGCCCGTCAGACTGGAAAGCCGCAGTGCCCTCGGAAGGATGCGCGATGAGCACTTTGAGACTGGGCGCGAACCGCTCGAGCTCGGACTTCCAGTTGGCAATGAGCGAAGCCGGCGCCACGATGAGAGTGGGAGGCATCGAATCGCCCCGGACGCTCGATGCGCCGCGCTTTGCAGGCGCATTCTCTTTCGCGGCGCGCAGGTGCAGCAGCAAGGCGATCACCTGCACCGTCTTGCCGAGGCCCATGTCATCGGCGAGGCAGGCGCCGAGCCCGAGACCGGCCAGCAAGGCCAGCCACTTCGCCCCGGCGACCTGGTACGGCCGCAGCGTGGCGCGCAGGCCCGCCTCGGACAGGGCGTGCTCGCCGTCCGGATTTCGTACCCGCGCCAGCAGCTCGCGCAGCCAGTCGCCCGCCTCGACTCCGCTCCACTGCCGCAGCGGCTCGGGCAGCTCCTCGACCACACGGCCGCCGCTCGCCGCGCCGGCGAGGAGGCGCATTCCCTGGTAGAACGACAAGCCACCCGCGCTGGCGTCGCGTTCGATCCGCTGCCAGTGGGAAAGCGCTGCGGCCAGCTTCTCGCCATCAGCTTCGACCCACTGCCCGCGCAGGCGGACGAGGCCGCCGGCCGCGGACAGAATCTGCTGCCGCTCCGCTTCCGTCAGCGGCTCTCCCTCGAGCGTCACGGCCACGGAGAAATCCAGCAGCGCCTGCGCGCCCAGTCCCTCGGCAGCGGCTGTGCCGATCTTCGCGCTCACCTGCGGGCGCGTCGGACGCTCCGGCTTCCACCAGTCGGGAATCCTCACGCCGAGTCCGCTGGTCTCGAGCACCGGGACGTCGAGCAAAAAGCGGTACGCCTCCCCCGGCGACCAGGCGAGAGGATGATAGATGTCCTTGGTCTCGAGCAGCTCCCGCACCCAGGGGAGGCGCTCGGA
>DASVWT010000355.1:0-2419 GCA_036393055.1 Steroidobacteraceae bacterium | reverse complement strand
GACACCGTCTCCGCCGTGTTGCAAGCCGCTCGCCTGCGTCTGCGGCCGATCCTGATGACTTCCTTCGCCTTCATCATGGGGGTCGTGCCGTTGATGCTGGCGAGCGGCGCCGGTGCCGAGATCCGCCATGCGCTCGGCACGGTGGTGTTCTCCGGCATGCTCGGAGTCACCTTCTTCGGCCTGCTGCTGACGCCGGTGTTCTACGTCCTCATCCGCAGGACCACCGCCCGCCGCGCGCAGCCCACGCCCGTGCCAAGCGGACAACTTTCCGCAGGATCGTCCCATGCATAAGACAATCATTGCCATTGCCGTGGCCGCAGCCCTCGCCGGCTGCGCCGTCGGCCCCAACTACCACCGTCCCACGGCCCACGTCGAGAAGCAGTTCCCGACGGCCAGCACCGCACGGGGCACCTCCCAGCAGGCGGTCGCCTCCAGCGACATCTACTCGCGCGCGCCCGCCCAGACGGAGTTCTGGAAGCAGTTCGACGACCCCGTGCTCAACAGGATGGTCAGTGATGCGCTGACGGCCAACTATGACCTGCGCATCGCGCTCGGCCGCCTCGTGCAGGCGCGCGCACTGCGCAACCAGTCGCTGTTCGACCTGGCACCGACGGTCACCGCCTCGGCGGGCTACAGCAAGCAGCGGACGCCGGCGGTGGAGAACCCCTTCGGCGGCCCGTACATCACTAAGCTGTATGACGCCGGGTTCGATGCGACCTGGGAGCTCGACTTCTTCGGCGGCGTGCGCCGTGGCATCCAGGCCCGCAATGCCGAGCTCGAGGGCGAGGTCGCCAACCTGCACGACGCGCAGGTGTCCGTCATCGCCGAAGTCGCCCGCAACTACTTCGAGCTGCGCGGCGAGCAGACCCAGCTCGCCGTTGCGCGCGCGAACGTCAAGAACCAACAGCAGGTGCTGGGGCTGGCGCAGGCGGAGCTGCAGGCCGGCAGCGGCACCGATCTCGATGTCGCCCGCGCGCAGTCGCAGCTCAGCACCACCCTCTCGACCATCGGCCCGCTCGAGGCGGCCGTCTCCCGCTCCATCCACCGCCTGGGCGTCCTGACCGGCCGCGACCCCGATGCGCTGACCGGCATCCTGAGCGCGCCGCACGATCTGCCGCCGCTGCCGCCGATCATCCCGGTCGGCACCCCCGAGGAGCTGCTGCGCCGCCGTGCCGACATCCGCGCGGCGGAGCGCAATCTCGCAGGGTCCACGGCGCTCGTCGGCGTCGCGATATCGAACCTCTTCCCCAAGGTGACCTTCACGGGCAGCTTCGGCTACGCCGCGCTGGAGCCGGGAGGCTTGGGCTCCAGCGGGTCGCGCAGCTACTCGATCGGCCCCGGCATCACCTGGGCCGCCTTCGACCTCGGCCGGGTGCGGGCACAGATCGCCGGCGCCCGGGCCGGAGCGGTCATCGCCCTCGACCAGTATCACCAGACCGTCCTCAATGCGCTCGAAGAGACCGAGGACGCGCTGGTGACCCACGCCCGGCAGCGCGACCAGCTGCGCAACGCCGAGGATGCGGCGCGCGCCAGCGCCACGGCGGCCAGGCTTGCCCAGATCCGCTACAAGGGCGGCATGGTGGACTTCCTTTCCGTGCTCGATGCCGAGCGCACCGAGCTGCAGACGGAGGACGCCCTCGCTCAGAGCCGTACGGCCGCCGCCACCAGCCTGATCGCCGTTTACAAGGCCCTGGGCGGCGGTTGGGAGACCGCCCCCCTGCCGAGGTACACTGACGCTTCGATTTCCCGATAGCGAGTATGCCCAATGAGCGTCACCGTGGCCGATCCGGCCTTTGCCAGGATGGAGTCCCTCACAGGGCCCGGTCCCTGCACGGAGGAGCTGAGCCAGATCAACGAGTCGCTGCGGCGCCGGGAGGCGCTGCTGGTGGCCTCCTCCAAGGCGAGCCGCATGCTGCTGGAGGCCCCGGACGTTCGCGGCGCCATCCCGGAAGTGTTGCGCCTGATCGGCGAGGCAGCGCACGTGGACCGGGTCAACGTGATGATGGCGCGGCGCGGGCCGGAGGGCGAGCCGCTGCTGGTCGTGGTGAGCGAGTGGACGGCCGCAGGCGTGCCCCCGCACATCGAGGACCCGGCGGTCTGTACCTGCGATGAGCGCCAGTTTTCCGCAGTATCCGCCGAGCTTCGCGCCGGGCGCAGCGTCTGTCTCAACAAGAGCGACTCGCCGGTCGGCTGCGCCGGGGTCACCGGCTTCGAGGGCATCGGCACCAAGACCAAGGCCATCGTGCCGATCTTCGTCGCTGGCGATTTCATTGGCGTGGTCGGCTTCGACAACACCCGCCAGCGCCGCGCCATCGACTCCGCGGAGCTCGCCGCGCTCGAGACCGCGGCCGGCGTCATCGGCGCGGCCCTCCATCGCCAGCGCCTCATCGACGATATGAGACGCGAGCGCGAGCGGGCG
>DASVWT010000354.1:0-11389 GCA_036393055.1 Steroidobacteraceae bacterium | reverse complement strand
GCAGCAACCGCAGCCAGCGGGCAATGCGCAGCGGGGAGCGGAGGTGGCGTCCACCTGCCTCGGGTGCCACGGCATCGAGGGCTATCGCAACGCCTATCCGGATTATGCGGTGCCGCGCCTCGCCGGTCAGCACCAGGAGTATCTGGCCAACGCCCTCAAGGAGTATCGCAGCGACGCGCGGCAGTACCCGACCATGCATCTGCAGGCGCTGTCGCTCTCCGATCAGGACATCGGCGACGTCGCCGCCTACCTCGCCAGCAAACCGCTCGTCGCCACCAGCAGCGCCAGCGCGCCGGATGTCCCGCAGCCCGCGCTCGTCTGCACCTCCTGCCACGGCAGGGACGGGATCGGCGTGACGCCGATGTATCCGTCACTCGCCGGGCAGCATGCCAGCTACCTGGCCCGCGCGATCGAGGAATACCAGGCGGGCAATCGCCCGCACGGCCCTACCAGCGGAGAATCCCGGCCGCTTTATCGCGTCAATCCCATCATGAACGGCATGGTCGCGTCCCTGAAGCCCGCGGACGTCACTGCCATCGTCGATTACTTCAGCAGCCTGAAGCCGGGACTCCGTACGGAGTCCCGGCCTTTCTTCCGCTGGACCGATCACACCGCCCAGCGCTAACGCACCTGCACCGGCACGAAGATCCGGGTGTTGCCCCGCTGGATCAGCAGGGCGACATGCCCGCGTGAGCTCTCCACCGCGGAGCGCAGCTGCTCGACGGTGGAGACCCGCTGGCCATTGGCCGCCAGCACCACATCGCCCGGCTGAATACCTGCGTCCTCCGACGGGCCGCTGGCACCCTCGACCAGCAGGCCGCCATGGGTGTGGGCTTGCGCCTGCTCATCACCCGTCAACGGTCGGACGGCGAGACCGAGGCTGCCGCCCTGGTGCTGCGGATTCTGCGCCGAGGCCGTCGTCTGGTTGCCCATGGATCCGAGCTTCACGTCGATATTCCGCCTGGCGTGATCGCGCCAGAGGGTCAGGTTGACCGTCGTGCCGGGCATGAGGCTGGCGATCCGCACGGGCAGCTGGCTCGAGGTCTGAACGGGCTGGCCGTTGAGCGCGAGGATCACATCGCCCGGCTTGACGCCGGCCTTCGCCGCGGGCCCATTGTCCTCGACACTCGAGACCAGCGCGCCCTCGGGCTCCGGCAGGCCGAAGGAATCGGCGAGGCCCTGATCGACGTTCTGGATCACCACCCCGAGCTTGCCGCGCTCCACATGGCCGGTGGTCATCAGCTGGTGCGCCACCTGCATCGCGACATTGATCGGGATGGAGAAGGACACGCCCATGTAGCCGCCGGTACGGCTGTAGATCTGAGAATTGATGCCGACGACCTTGCCCTGCATGTCGAACAGCGGACCGCCGGAATTGCCGGGATTGATCGGCACATCCGTCTGGATGAAGGGCACATACCCCGAATCCGGGAGCGTGCGCCCCTCGGCGCTGACGATACCGGCGGTGGCGCTGTTGGTGAAGCCGAACGGCGCGCCGATGGCGAGCACCCACTGCCCGACCTCGAGCTTGCTGGAATCGCCGAGGTTCACCGTCGGCAGGTTCTTCGCCGGGATCTTGATCACCGCGAGATCGGCCGTCTTGTCGGCGCCGATCACCTTGGCGCTGTACTCGCGCCGATCGGTGAGCTGCACCGTCACGCGGGTTGCGCCCGCGACGACGTGCGCGTTGGTCAGGATGAGTCCGTCAGGCTGAATGATGAAACCCGAGCCTTCACCGCGGATCGGCTGCTCCTGCGGCGGCTGGAAGGGCATTCCGCGGAAGAATGGCGCGAACGGGCTGTTGGGCCCGAAGGGGTTGCCATTGCCCTGGCTCTCGGGCGCCTTCTCGATGACCCGGATGTTGACGACCGCCGGCCCGTATTTCTTCACCAGCGTGGTGAAGTCGGGCAGCATCACGGCCACTCCGCCGCGCGGCTGGGCCGAGGTCACTGCCGCGGGCGGCGGCGATCCTTGCGCGTGCGCCGTGCTCGGGTCGGCAACGCTGTAGAGGGCAGCCAGCGGCGCCGCGCCCAGCACCACGCCCAGCACGCCGGCGATCAGTGGATTGCGAACTGCATTCCTCACTCTCATGACTCACTCCCAAAGGACTTGTCCGGATGTACGACCCGGAGAATAGGCGCGGGACACTTAAATGACGCTTAAGGGCTCGCGGGTGCCAGCCAGCTCCCCGCCAGCAAGGATAGCGCCGTCGGGCTTCCCGCCGAGCCTACCGACCTCGCCTCTCGAGCCAGGCGATGAGGCCCTGAGTGTTGAGCTCCAGATCGCCTTCCAGCAGCTCGAGCACGCGCTGCGGCGGCAGCGGGCAGCCGTGGCGGACGGCCAGCTCCCGCCACAGCCGGCTCATTCCGGCCCGGATGGCTGCTGCCCGGTCGGCTGCGTCCGCGCTTTGCTCGGCAATGCGGGTCAGCTCACGGATCTGCCCCTTCAGCGACTCTCCGAGCCGTGGCACGTCCGTCACCCGGCTGAAGTGCATGAGGTACATCGCCTCGGGCGAGTACGAGAGCAGCCGATCGACCGATGCGATCAGCTGTTCCGGATCGAATTGTGTCGGCGTGGTCGTCGGGATGATGAAGGCGCCGCGCGGGGAGTCGAGCTCCCGGTAGGAGAGGCCGAAGGTGTCGCCCGTGAAAATGCAGGCGTGCGCGCGATCGACGAACACTTGGTGGTGCAGCGCATGCCCCGGCGTGTGCAGGATCTCGAGCTCCCGGCCGCCCAGGCTCAATTTCTCGCCGTCCCGGGTCGTCCGCACCCGCCCGGCCGCAATGGGCACGATGTCGCCATAGAGGCTGCGGAAGCGCTCCTCGCCATAGACCGTCCGCGACCCTGCGATCAGCTTCGCCGGGTCGATCATGTGCGGCGCACCCCTGGGGTGCAGGATTGCGATGGCGTTGGGCAACTCCCGCATCAGCCGTCCCGCACCGCCCGCGTGATCCAGGTGGACGTGCGTCAGCAGCAGGTAATCCACTGCGTCCCGCGCGATCCCGAGGGCATCGAGTGCGGCAAGCAAATGAGGCACGGAGTCATTGGTGCCGACGTCCACGAAGGCGGCGCGGCCGCCGTGCTGAACGATATGCGCTGCCGCATGTCCTGGATGGACATACTCCGTATCCACGGCGGTGATGCCGTTCGGGTGACGGAACAACCGAGGGGTGGGTGGTGCGAGTGAGTGTCCGGGCATGCCGACAAGGGTAGCAAGTACGGTAGCAAGGTTCACACAATGGCCGCCGCACTCTCACCAGACCTTGGAATTCAGGCAAGCTTGAGATATGACCCCATTCGCTTCCTTTATTCGGGCGGCCCTGCTCCCGGCCTTCGCCTCGTTGCTGCTCTCCTTCGGCCTCGCGGCTCACGCTCAGCCTTTCACGGTTCCCTCGCACCGCATCGACGGCACTCTGGTCTTCGACGGCATCCCGCCGCTCGATGCCGGCCTTGCCGCGCGCGTGCGGAGCTACGAGCAATGGCGGCAAGCGACCTTCCTCGACTGGCTGCCCGACGGTAGCATGCTGGTCGCGACGCGCTTCGGCGCGGACACGCAGGTACATCGCATCGCGTCGCCTCTCGGCATGCGCCAGCAGCTCACCTTCGGCGACGGATCCGTGATTGAGGCGCGCGCGCCGCACAGCGGCAAGGGCTTCGTGTTCGTGCGGCGGACGGACGGGGGGCATCCCCAGCTCTTCTACTATCCGGGCGCCGGCGCGGCACGCCAGCTCACGCAGGGCAATTACCTTCACGGCAGTCCCGTCTGGTCGCATGACGGCAAGCGCGTCGCCTTCTATGGCACCGACCGCACCGGCGTGAATGACGACATTTACGTGATCGACATTCCGGCGGGGACGCGCCCGCAGCTGGCGATCGCCGGCTCGAGCGGCGACTGGCGGCCGCTCGACTGGTCGCAGGACGACCGCAAGCTGCTTCTGTCGAATACCGTCTCGCCGCGCAAGAGCGCTCTCTACGTCGCCGATGTGGCAACGGGTGCGCTCACTCCCGTGGCAGTACCCGAGTCCCGCATTACCGCCGCGGATTTCGCCCCCGACGGTGTCGGGTTCTACCTCCTCTCGGACGCGCAGAGCGATTTCGAGCAGCTTCTCTATTACAACCCCATCACGCACGTCACTCGCCGGGTTTCCGCCGACGTGCCGTGGGACGTGGAGGCTTTCGCAGTCAGCGCGGGCGGTCACTATGTCGCATATGTGGTGAACGATGACGGCCAGAGTCGCCTGACCGTTCTCGACACCCTGCGCAACCTGGAGCTCAGGCCGCCCGGCCTCGATGACGGGGTCATCGAGAGCCTGCGCTTCGACGATGCCGGCCAGAAGCTCGCCTTCTCCTACGAGTCGGCCCGATCGCCGCGCGATGTCTATGTGTACGACGTCGCTTTGGGCACGGTCCAGCGCTGGACGCACAGCGAGGCCGGCCCGATCGATCCCGCCAATCTCGCCTCGGCGCAGCTCATCCATTATCCGACCTGGGATCGCCTGGGTCTCGGCCGGCGGACGCTCTCGGCCTATGTCTACCTGCCGCGCGGCTCGGCACCGTGCCCGGTCCTCATTGCGCTGCCCGGCGGCCAGGACCTGCACGGTCAGTCGCGACCGGGTTGGAATCCATTCCTCCAGTTCGTCGTCAACGACCTCGGCTATGCCGTGATCACGCCGAACGTGCGCGGCTCTTCCGGATACGGCAAGGAGTTCCGCGCGCTGGACGGCGGCAAGCGCCGTGACGATGCCGTGCGCGACATCGGCGCGCTGCTCGTCTGGATCGGGCTGCAGCCGGGTCTCGATCCCCACCGTGTTGCGATCATGGGCCATGGTTACGGCGGCTTTCTCGCGCTGGCCTCACTCGCGATGTACGGCGATCATCTGCGGGGGGGCATCGATGTCGCCGGCATCAGCAGCCTGGTCGACTTCGTCGATCACGCGCCCGCCGGGGAGCGCGAGCAACGCGTCACTGAGCTGGGTAATGTCCGGGACAGCGACATGCGCGCCTTCCTGGACCGCATCTCCCCGCTCGACAACGTCGCCCTGATCCACCGCCCCGTACTCGTCGTCCAGGGGGCGGACGCGCCCGGGTCCCGCGCGGCCGACTCCCAACAGCTCGTGTGGCGCCTGCGCTCGCACGGCAATCAGGCCTGGTTCCTCAGCGCCAGCGACGCCGGCGACGATTTCACGACGCCTGCTGATCGGCAGGCATACCTGGAGACCGCCGCACAGTTTCTCCAGATGTTGGCGAAGTGATGTTCGGGGCCGGGGCCCCGTTCGAAAGGCATGCCCCGGGCCGCCGTGACGACGTGAATGACTCGGGTTAACTGTCGGTTGGGAACGCCACGGTGACGGCCAGTCCACGGCCGCTGGAGCCTTCCTCCAGCGTTACCGTGGCTCCGTGCGCCGCGGCGATCGCCTGGACGATCGCGAGGCCAAGGCCGCTGCCCGGAGAGCGCGTGCCCGGCTTGCGATAGAACCGGTCGAACACCCGCTCGCGCTCCTCGCGCGGGATGCCCGGGCCGTCATCCAACACCCGGATCAACGCCTGTGCCGGCGTCCCCGCGGAGCGCTCGACGGATACGTCAACACGTCCTCCTTCGGGCGTGTAGCGCACGGCGTTGTCCACCAGGTTCCTGATCAGCGTGGCCACCGATTCCCGGTCGCCCTCCACGAGCACGCTTTGCGCTTCTGACACGCCCAGGTCGATCCGCCGCGCATCGGCGAGCGGCACCAGCTCCGCCACCACCTCTCGCGCCAGCTCATCGAGCGCGAATCGTGTGCGTACGGCCTCCGCGCGAGGCTCCTGCCGTGCGAGCGCCAGCATCTGCTCCACCAGCCGGATCGCCCTCTGCACGCCTCCGGAGAGCTTGCCCATCGCCTCCGTGCGCTCTGTTTCCGTGCCGGCGCGCGCCAGGGCTCCCAACTGCAGATGGAGCGCAGTAAGCGGTGTGCGCAGCTCGTGTGCGGCATCGGCCATGAAAGCCCGCTCGCGCTCGTGCGCCGCCGTCAGGCGCGCCAACAGGTCGTTGAGGGAGCGCACCAGCGGCTGCACCTCCTCCGGCAGCCTCTCGTCGGAGAGCGGCTCGAGCGCATTGACCCGGCGCGCCTTCACGGCTCGCGCCAGCCGCTGCAGCGGCTGCAGCGCGCGGCCCACCGCCAGCCAGACGAGCAGCCCGAGGAGCGGCATCAGCAGCGCGAAGGGCGCCAGGGTGCGCAGCGCGAGCTGCGCCGCCTCGTGGCGGCGGACGCTCATCGGTTGCGCCACCTGCACGACTTTGGTGGGCGAGACGGTGCCGTACACGCGCCATTCGCCGGCGCTGGTGTTGACAGTGGAATATCCGAGCGTGATGGAGTTGGGCAGCACCACCTGCTCCGGGCCGATGTAGATCCGCCGGCCGTCGATGGTCCAGATCTGCACGACGAAGTCATAAGCGACGTCGTTGGGCGGAATCGGCGTCGGGAACTGATACTCGACCGGCTGATCGCGCAGGAAGAGCGCCGTCTCCTTGAGGTGAAAATCAAAGAAGGCATCCGCTTCCGCGAGTGCATTGCGGTAGACGAACAGGCCCCCGGCCACGCCGAGCAGCAGCACGCCGCCGAGCAGCCATACCAGCAGGCGGGTGCGCAGGCTCCGCAGTGCGCTCGCTCTCATGCCGGCCGCACCCGATAACCGACGCCGCGCACGTTGAGGATGTAGTCGGCACCCAGCTTGCGGCGCAGCCCGTGGATGTGGACCTCGACCGCGTTGCTCTCGACTTCCTGACTCCAGCCGTAGAGCCGCTCCTCGATGCGCGCGCGCGAGAGAATCGTCCCGGGCCGCTCCATGAGCAGCTGCAGCAGCGCGAATTCCTTGGGCGAGAGGGCGATTTCCCGGCCGTCGCGCGTCACGCCGTGCGTGGCGGGATTGAGGATCACGCCGAGGTGCTCGACCGCCGGTGCCGTGCGCCCGGACTTGCGGCGCAGCAGCGCGCGAATTCGTGCCGCGAGCTCGTCGAGGTCGAAGGGCTTGACCAGATAGTCATCGGCGCCCGCATCCAGGCCCTGTATCCGGTCGGAGACCGCATCCCGTGCCGTGATGATGAGGACCGGCAGCTCCTCGCCGCGCGCGCGGGCCGCCGTCAGGACGTCGAGGCCTCCTTTGCGCGGCAGGCCGAGATCGAGCAGGAGCAGGTCGAACGTTTCCATGCGCAGCACGTGCGAGGCGGACTCGCCATCGTGCACCCAGTCCACGGTGAAGCCTTCGCGCTTGAGGCCCGCGCGGATCGCCTCGCCGATCATGGTGTCGTCCTCTACGAGCAGCAGTCTCATGACGATGGGAATATGATGGCGCGATGCTGCAGCGTCTCGTACACGATGCCGCCGCTCTGGGCGTGGCGCTGGCGGAGCACGACGCCGCCCGGCTGCGCCAGCTCCTCGAGGAGCTGGCGCATTGGAACCGCCGGTTCAATCTCACCGGCATCGCCGACCTCGACGACATGGTCGGCCATCACGTGCTCGACAGCCTGGCCGTCCACCGCTACCTGCATGGCGCCGCCATCGCCGATGTCGGCACAGGCGCCGGATTTCCGGGCTTGCCGCTCGCGCTCGTGAACCCGGAGCGGCGCTTCACCCTGATCGATTCCAACGGCAAGAAGATCCGCTTCGTCTCGCACGCGGTGCGGGCTCTCGACCTCGTGAACGTGGAGCCGCTGCAGGCGCGCGTGGAGACGCTGCGCCCGGAGCGTCCGTTCGACACGGTGCTCGCGCGTGCGTTCGCCCCTTTGCCGCAGCTGCTGGAGAGCGTGGCGCCGCTGTGCGGCGCAGAGACTCGTGTGCTGGCCATGAAGGGCAAGTGGCCGCAAGCGGAGCTCGACGCACTGCCGCCGGCGTGGCAGGTCGCCGACTCGCATAGCCTCACCGTGCCGGGACTCGCGGAAGCCCGTTGCCTCATCGTGCTCATGCCGGGTGTTGCGAACTGACCGGAAGCGCGGTCGTTTCTTTGATGACCGACAGCGCGATCGAGGAATGGACCGACTGCACGCCCGGGAAGCGTGACAGGTGATCGAGAAAGAACGCCTCGTAGGCCTTGATGTCGCGGCAGACGATGCGCAGCAGGAAGTCGGTCTCGCCCATCAGCGTATAGCACTCGAGGATCTCGGGATGCTGGCGCACCGCCTGCTCGAACTTCAGCAGCGCATCGCGGCCGTGGCCGGCGAGCTTCACGTGCGAGAACACCAGCACGTTGAGGCCGACTTTCTCCCGATCTAGCAGCGCCACCCGCTTGCGGATGATCCCCAGCTCCTCGAGCCGGCTCACGCGCCGCCAGCACGTGGAGGCCGTCATGCCCAACCGCTCTGCGATCTCCGCGGCGGAGAGATCGCCATGCTGCTGGATCAGATCGAGGATCCGTGCATCGCCGCGGTCGAGGTCTGCCTGCATCGCCCGTCTCGCCCATGAAGCCTATGGTGCAATGAATGATTCACCCAGACGCGTCGAAGGGCAACCTTTGTTACGCGCCGTGCAGGCCTTGGCGGGTATCGTGAGGACTTCACGAGCCGGCGGAGCTGAGCGCGATGGACCTCTTCCAGATGCGGGATTTCGATGCCCACGAGCAGGTGATGTTCGGCTGCGATGCCGCCTCGGGACTGCACGCCATCATTGCCATCCACTCAACGGCCCTGGGTCCAGCGGCCGGCGGCTGCCGCATGTGGCCGTATCCCGCTTTTGCCGATGCGGTCGCCGACGCACTGCGCCTGTCGCGCGGCATGAGCTACAAGAACGCCATGGCCGACCTGCCCTTTGGCGGCGGCAAGGCGGTGATCATCGGGGACTTGCGGGAGAAGACCCGCCAGCGGATGGAAGCGTTCGGACGACTCGTCGATTCCCTCGGCGGCCGCTACATCACCGCCGAGGACGTCGGGACCACCACCACGGACATGGAGCAGGTGGCCTGCATGACGCCCTTCGTCAGCGGGCTCGTACGCAGCACCGAAGCCGTGCCACTGGCCGTCCATGGCGGCGGGGCTCCCGGCCCGGACATCCTGTCCGGGCGCTCGTCGCTTTGCGACTTGCCCGTCGGCGGCGACCCGGGCCCGAAGACGGCGCTCGGCGTCTTTCTCGGTCTGAAGGCTGCGGTGCGGTTCCGTCTCGGCCGTGGCAGCCTCGAGGGGCTGAGGATCGCCGTCCAGGGGTTGGGTGGCGTCGGCGCGCCGCTCTGCCGGCTGCTGGCGGCGGAGGGCGCATCGCTCGTCGTGGCGGACTCGCGGCCGGGTGCCGCTCGGCGCGTGTGCGAGGAGCTCGGTGCGGTGGAAGTGCCCGCGGTATCGATCCTCTCGCAGGACGTGGACGTGCTCGCGCCATGTGCCTTGGGCGCGATACTGGATTCGCGCTCGATCCCGGGAGTACGGGCGCGAGTCATTGCCGGCGCTGCGAACAACCAGCTCGCCTGCGACGAGGACGGGGAAGCGCTGATGCGGGCGGGGATCCTCTACGCCCCAGATTATGTGATCAATGCCGGCGGCATCATCAGCGTCGCGCACGAGTACCGGGGCGGCGCCGGCTGGGCACAGGTGAAGGCGGAGATCGATCGGATCCCCGGGCGGCTCACGGAGATCTTCGAGCGCGCCCGCCGCGAAGAGCGCCCGACGAGCGCCGTGGCCGACGAAATGGCCCGCGAGCGCCTGACCGCGGCCATGAGACGCAAAGTAGCCTGATGAGGTCTTGCTGCAAGCTTGCGGAAAGCTTGCTGCATGTACACTTGGCGCATGAAGCGCGTCATCGCGGTCGCGAACCAGAAAGGCGGCGTCGGTAAGACCACTACCGCGGTCAATCTCGCCGCCTCGCTCGCGGCCACCCGCCGCCGCGTCCTGCTCATGGATCTCGATCCGCAGGGCAATGCCACGATGGGCAGCGGCGTCGACAAGTCGCAGCTGCCGCGCGGCACGCTCGAGGTACTGCTCGGCGAAGCGGAGCTGAGCGCGGCGCTCTGCGCCGTCGAGCACGGCGGCTACGCATTGCTGCCTGCCAATCAGGACCTGACTTCCGCGGAGGTGAGGCTTCTCACCCAGACCGTGGGGCGCGAGACGCGCCTGCGGCGCGCGCTCGAGCCGGCACGCGCCGCCTACGATGTGATCCTGATCGACTGCCCGCCCGCTCTCAACATGCTCACCGTGAATGCGCTCGTCGCTGCGGACAGCGTGCTGATTCCCATGCAATGCGAGTACTACGCGCTCGAGGGGCTGTCGGCATTGCTCGGCACCATCGAGCAGATCCGGGCGGCCGTCAATCCGCCGCTCGAGATCGAGGGTATCCTGCGCACCATGTTCGACCCGCGGAACAACCTCGCGAACGAGGTCAGCGCGCAGCTTCTCATGCATTTCGGCGACAAGGTCTTCCGCACGGTGATCCCCCGCAACATCCGCCTCGCGGAGGCCCCGTCCTTCGGCCGGCCGGCGTTGTTTCACGACAAGGAGTCGCGCGGCGCGCTCGCCTACCTCGCCCTCGCGGGCGAGATGATCCGGCGGGAGGAGGAAGCGCTGCAAACGCCGCGCGCGCAGGCCGCCACCGGGACCGGGAGCCTGGGTGCGGCCGCGACCGAGAGTGTGCCCCCGGCCGCGGCTCAGCCCGGTACGACAGGCTCCGGCGCTGATGAGCCGGGTGCCGAGCACCAGTCTGACCCGATGCAGGCGGGCGATCTCGCAGCCGGAGGCGGCGGACGATGATCCAGAAGAAGCCGACACTCGGCCGCGGTCTGGCGGATCTTCTCGGCCAGATGAGCCCGCCGCGCCCGGTGCCGCCCACCGGGGAGCCATCAGCCGCCCCTGTCACTGCCGTCCCGCCGGGCGAGGAGCTCGCGCGCCTGCCGCTCGATGTGCTGCAGCGCGGCCGATATCAGCCGCGCATCGACATGCGGCCCGAGACCCTGGAGGAGCTGGCTGCCTCGATCAAGGCGCAGGGCGTGGTCCAGCCAATCGTCGTGCGCCCGGTGGCGGCGCCAGCCGCCGGAGAGTCGCAGCGCTACGAGATCATCGCCGGCGAGCGCCGCTGGCGCGCCGCGCAGATCGCTGGCCTCGGCGACATTCCCGCGGTCATCCGCCGCATCCCCGATGAGGCGGCGATCGCCGTCGCGCTGATCGAGAACATCCAGCGCGAGAGCCTCAATCCTCTGGAAGAGGCGCGCGCGCTCGAGCGGCTCATCACCGAGTTCGAGCTCACCCATGCGCAGGCGGCCGAGGCCGTGGGACGCTCCCGCGCCGCCGTCAGCAATCTGTTGCGCCTGCTGGAGCTAGCCCCTGAAGTGGGTGCACTGCTCGAGCGGCGGGAACTGGAAATGGGCCACGCGCGGGCGCTGCTCGCGCTCGCCGGGCGCCGCCAGCAGGCGGAAGTCGCCGCGATCGTGGCAAAGAAGAGTC
>DASVWT010000353.1:0-12677 GCA_036393055.1 Steroidobacteraceae bacterium | reverse complement strand
ATACAGCCGGTGAGCTTGCCCCGCCTGACGAGCAGACGCCGCGCGACACGCTGGACCACGACACGCCCATCTTCCACATCGAAGTTCACCAGCGACTCGCTGCCATCCTCGCCCACGGCGAATACGGCAGGCAGCTCGGCGTGCGCACCGAAGACCAGCGTAGTACGCACACCGTCATCCCAGGCGGCAATCGGCTTCAGCGACGGATCACCGCAGTACCAGTAGTCGTAGTTGCGCGGCCGGTCTGCCCGCGCCGCGGCAAGGTTCGTCGCGACGCGACTGCGCCTGCGGGACGCGGCGCTTGCCGGCGCAGCGGGATACTCGAATCGAAATGCATAGATGACATCGGCTCCGCCCGGGTCTGGAGGCTGCGGCTCCACCTCATAGTCGAATAGATAGGTCCGCCGATTGGTGAGCACGGTAAGGTTTGTCGCAACATGCGCGGCCCTGGGCTTGAGAAACAGGTGATTGGTATCCGCGGCAAAGGTGACTCCCTTTGAATCGCCGACGCCGAGGCCGACGAAACGCTCATCAGGCGCAAACGTGATATCGATCTGATACCCGACGTACCCTCTCAGCCGATAGACCGCATCGGCCCGGTAGGGAACCACCCGGATTCTGGGATCCGGTCGCAATGCGGGCTGGGAGGGTTGCGCCTGGGCGACCGCCTGCCCGAGACAGCACGTGCTGTATGCAACCAAAATGGCGAGCGGAATTCTGCGAGCGCAGCACCCCGCAACCGACCCGATCAATCCGATCATCTCATTCATGCAAGCTCTCCTCGGCCGCCTCATCGGACCGCTGCATCCTGCGCGGCGCTCACCACCTCGGGCTCGATCCTGAGATCCACCACCTCGAACCCCAACGGGTTCCAGGAGCGCGTGCGCGGATCATCGGGCGGCGTCCCATAGCGGTACTCGATGCTCGCGATCCAATGGGTTGCCTTTCCCGGCGCGCCGTCTCCCTGCCGCTCGATCCGGGCAAAACGCACCTGCGCCAGATCGGACGCACCGCTCGCACGCTTGAAGAAGCTCACGGATTCGATGCGGACGGAATCGCTGCTGCCATCCTTGTGCACGTTGAGCGGCGACTTCGGGTTGACTCTGTTCCATCTCGCGTACAGCGCCTGATTGAGCCGCGCGGAATTGAAGGCGCCGCACTCCTCATAATCGCTCTCGGCCAGCGCGTAATCGAACCGCTCGCAAACCGTGATGTAGTGCGTCAGGAAATATCGGGTCACCGCCTCACCCAGCGCGGCATGCCCGGTATACACAGGGACGACATCGACCACACCCGTGGTGTTGTCCACCCGGATCAGGTACGGCTCCACCCGCTTCAGCGGCATGAGCAGCGCGAGCGCCGCGCAGGCGGCAACGGCACAGAGCCAGCCGGCGGCGGCAACGCGCCAAGCCACCCGCGCCGCGCGAGCCGCCCCCGCGACCCTGTCGGCGTCCCACGAGGCGGCTTCCTCGAGATATCCCTGCAGGGCCCGCTCGCCGCTCATTGGCGCACCGCCTTCACGAGTCGCACCTGCACCGGCTTCACGGGGTGCGCCGCGGCCCACCGGATCCCGGCGGCGAGATCCGATCGGATCGGCTGCGGATTGATAGGCGTCAGCCGGCTGCCGCAGCGCGGCGGGTGCGAGGCGCATGCCGCAAGCGCGAGAAGCAGAGCCGACAAGGGAATATGAGCTTTCATACTGCCTCCCATGACTCATCCGGGAAACCGAGGGAAATACTTTTCGAGGACGGCATCCAAGCGGGACGACACGACATCTGCGTTGCTTTCCCTCTTCTTCTCGTTGCGTCGCTCCTTCAGCGCAGCGTGCGCAGACCTCATGCCCCCGCTGAGCGTCCCCAGGGTACTCAGCGAGACACCGCCCGCGAGCCCGGCGGCTAGCGGCAGAATCTGGCGCAGGAACAGGAAGACCAGCACGCACGCGAGCAGCATGTTGAGCGAATCGACCACCTTGATCGCCACTCCCAGGGCGGCCGTCTGTTGCGCGTATGTAGCGACGAGGTGCAGCATGAGGGCCGAGACCATGACCGTCAGGATCGTGATGAACGCGTAGTTCGCCATTTGCGCGAGCCATACATCGAAGAACCGGCGCGTTCCGTCGAACAGCAGAAGCGGTATGAAGAGCGGGCCCAGGGCGAGCAGCACCGAGAGCGCCACGGCGGACAGCGCCAGCAGAAACATCGAATACACGCAAAGCAGGCCCACGATGAGCCAGACCGCAACACCCGCCAGCTTGGAGCCGAAGCTGGTCCAACCGCTACCGCGAAACAGCTGATCCGCCACCGCCCCACCCTTGGTCCAGATCGCATCGATGGTCTGTACCGGATCGGAGGCCCCCACCACCGCCGCGGCGAATTCCGTCGGCGCCTTGTAGAACGTGTCGACCAGCAGCGTGTTGTAGAGCCACAAGTGCAGCCCCACGCCGAAGATAAACGCCAACGTCACGATGCGCTTCAAGCCTGCGACGAAGGGCTCCTCGATGCGGCCCGTGAGCTGCAGAAAGCCCCAGATCATCACGTACACGGTGCCGAGCGTGACCACGGCCGGCTCGAGGATCGAGGCCACGCGCGCGGTGTTCTCGCCGATGTAGCTCGTCAGCTCGGTGTTGAGCCACGACCAGAACGTACCGAAGAAATCCATGGTTGCTCCGCCATCAGGGTGTCGGCTGAAAGCGCGTGGCGAAATTACCCTGGCCGTCGATCGCGCGCTCCCGGTCCTGCTCCTCATCCGCCCAGCGTTGCGCCTGGGCAGCCGCGACCAGCATGGCAAGCTTGGTCTGCTCGTCTTGCAGCATCGCCTGCTCCGCGCCGATCCGCGCGTTGAGGTCCAGAATGCCCTTCTGGTCGCTCGCCGTACCGATGGCGCTGATGAGCTGTTGCAGATCGGCGAAGCGGCCGCTGGCGTTCGCCAGGGCCTGCCGCGAGACGGCCTGGAGCATCGCGGCCGTCTGGCGGTCCGCGGCAACCTGCTGCCGCCCATCGGGCGAGAGCGTGGCGAGTTGCTGCGGCGACAGCACCGCATCCTCGGTGAGCGCTTGCTGCATGGCCGCGAAGAGCGCCGCGTACGCAGAGCTGGTGTGATCGAGGGCGGCCGTGAGCTGGCTCCAGTCCGCGGGCAGATAGTTGCGGTTGGTCCCGGCGAGCAACTGCTCCATGCCACGGTCGCCCGTCATCGAGCGCAGCTGCGTCTGCGCCTCCTGCAGATCATCCCGGGCAACGGTGAGCGCCTGCTCGAGGTCCTGCACTTCGGTGACGAGCTGTGTGACCGAAGCAACATCTATGACCGCGAACTGGGCGTGCGCCGCGGGCGCCGTGATGGCCAGGACGGCAACGAGAATGGATAGCCGGCGTTTGATCAGTGACATGACACACTCCGTGCAGGATTGATGGACGGGAATGCTCAACGGGCGGCGGCCCGGGCCGAGAGCACCTCGAGCTCCGACTCGAAGCCCTGGAGGTCCAGCCGGCAGACGACGCTCTGGTGGCCCTGCTTGACGAGGAAGGCGCGCGCACCCGGCTCCAGCTCCTCCTTGATGAGCCCGAGCTCGCGGCGGCTCAGGCCCAGCCCCTTGATGTATTCATCGGGCACGGCATCGGCGTTCGGGAAGAAGATCTTCGTCGGCGTCTGCTCGACGATCGTGCGGCTGATGGGGCTCTCGAGCACGTCGCCCGCGCTCTGCGTGGCGAGGCACATGACGCCATTCAGCTTCCGCCAGGTCTTCGGCCCGTCCTTGGCGAAGCTCTCGAAGGCAGGATCCGCGAGCAGTCGCCAGAACTCGTCCATCCAGCACACCAGCCGGCGTCCATCGAGCATCTGCCGCACGAGATGGAACAGGTACATCGTGACGGGTGCACGCACGACGTCGTTCTCGAGGAACTCCGTGACGTCGAAACCGATCACCGGGCGGCCCTCGAGTCGGTGGACAACCGAGTCCTCCGGGTTGTCGAATACCCAGGCGTAGGCGCCTTCCGCAGCCTCGCACCAGCGTCCGAGACATGCGTGCAGTCCCTCCGGATCGGTCGGGTCGAGGAACTCGATGAGGCGCGACAGCCGTCTCGCCCCCGGAGTGAGAGACAGCGCCCCGCGCAGCGCCTGATCCAGATCCCGCTGCTCGCGGACGCCGAGCGGGCGCGCGCCGCCGGCCCGCGCCAGCAGCTGCAGCCACGAACGCAGGAACTCCAGATGGCCGGCTCCGGCGGGCAGTTGCAATGGATTGAACCCAGTGGCGCATCCGCTTCGCAGCGTCAGGTATTCGCCGCCGAGCGCGCGGACCACCCGCTCGAGTCCCCGGTCCTTGTCGATCACGACCTGCGTGGCGCCCTGTCGGGCGAGCATGGCGAGCAGGAAGCCGATCAGCACGGTCTTGCCCGATCCGGTCGGACCGCAGATGAAGGTGTGCCCGGCATCGCGCCGGCTGCTGCCATCCGATGGGTCGCTGGCATGCAGCGAGAAGTGGTAGGCCGAATGCGCCCGGGTTGGGAAGAGGGCCACTGCCTCTCCCCAGTGATTACCGTCGGCGCGCCCCGAAGGGAAGTTGTGAAAGGGCGCCATGGCCGCGAAGTTGCGGGAGGTGATCGGCGCCTTCCTCGGCCGCAGCGGAAAATTGCCCGGAAGCTGCGCCCAGAAGGCGGCTTCCAGCGCCAGGTCCTCGCGCGCGACGGTCATGCCGGTGTCGGCCAGGATGGCGCGCGCCCGCGCGACGCAATCGTTCAGGGTGCGCAGCCGCTCTGCCGCAGGGTGGCCGTCGGGCACTTCGTCAGGATCGGCTAGTACCTGCAGCGTGAAATGATGGTCGCCCATGACGAACTCGTTGCTGGTGAGCGCATCCAGCGCTTCGCCCAGCTCCTCGGCCTGTGACACGGCGAAATCGCCGGCATTGGCCATGCGGTTGATCTGCCGCGTGAGCAGCGCCTGGCCACTCGCTTTGGAGAGAAACGCGAACGACTGCGTCAGAACGAAGGCAAACGGCGCGCTCAGCAGCCGGTCGAGCATCCCGGTGACACTTGGAGTGGGATACTCCTTGATGCCGAGCATTGCCCCGACGCGGGTCCCGGTCGGCAAGCGATACTCGATGCTCTCCCCGCCGAAGCAGAGCCGGGTCGTCGCCAGGGCGGCGCTCAGCGGACCGCGAGGCAAGGGCACCCGCCGCCGCTCGCCATTCACCAGCATGGCGAGATACTCGAGCAGGGAGGAATGCCAGCGATCGGACTGCCGATAACAGCCGAGACTCTCCGGCTCGTAGCGCGCGAGAGAGGCACGCAAGGTCTGCGCGAGCTTGCGGCAGACTTCCAGCGCATCGGCCGTATCCAGGCGGGAGCTCCCGGGCCTCAGGCGGGTGATCACACCGGACAGCAGGCCCGCCGCGCGGCCCGCCGCCGGCCGGTAGAGCACCGCGAGATAGAGCTCATTGACCATCAGGACCTCGCCTGCGAGGTGCCGCCGATACTTCTCGTGCAGTGCAGCGGCGAATCCCTGCCCCGCCTGCGGCGCCGGAGGTACGCACTCGCGGCGGCGGATGACGTGGGTCCAGAGCGCGATGCCGGGCGCCGCCACATTGCGCAGCGTGACGTTCCGCCGCTCCTGCAGCGCGTTGAGCTGCTCGATGTCCGCGCTCTCGAAGCTGACTCCGCCCAGGCGAAAGACCTGCAGGTAATCCCCGAGATCGGTCCTGACGACATCCGGCGCCACGTGCGCGGCGTAGGGGATGTGCCGGTCGGCGGTCATCTCTCGACGCATGGCCGCGCTCCTCGTCGCGCTCAGCATGGCAGCGCCCTCCGCTTGCCCGATGAGCGCGGCGGATCGAGAGCGAGCGGGCTGTAGCTGCTCGCATGCCACCACCTGCCGTTGGCCAGCAACGCCGGCAGGCGTGTCCGCCCCCAGAGCAGCAGCAGATCGAAGCAGCGTGCATCGCGGCCACAGAACAGCACACTCGCGCCGTGAATCGGCAATGCGACGAGCAGCGTCAGCAGGTTTCTGGTGACCAGAAACGCCTCCAGCGTGAACACCAGGTTGCAAAGCAGTGCCGAGTAGGTCACTCCCCAGCGCATCGGCGGCCGGGTCGCACCGACGAAGAGCGGATCGGCCGTGAGGCCGCGCGTTAGCGTGTTCATTTTCATTCCTACATCAATCCAAGCCGTGCCACTGGCCGTCCATGGCGGCAGGTCACCCGGCCCACACGTCCGTGTGCGGGCGCTCGCCGGAGCGAGGACACGTCAGGTGTCCTCGCTGAAAGGCACCGGCTCGCCCTAGACCCCGAACATTCCGCGCACCCAGGCGACGATTTGCGGCGCGCCGAACGCAATGGCTATGCCCAGGATGGCGCCGATGCACCAACCCCAGGAAATCCGGTTCGCCATCGCCATGCCGCCGAGCACCATCACCAGGATGACGGCGACCGGGGTGAGCCAGGCGAGAATGTTGGTCTCCAGCGCGGTAGCGCCCGTGAGGAACGGGGAGGCCTGGGCGAACGCCGGCTGGGGCAGCGCCAGCAACAGCACTGCGATCGCAAAGGGCAGGGTCAAGGCGATGGCGCCGGGCAGTCGGCGCGCCGCAATCCGGACGGTGTGATTCAACATGGGTGTGCGCTCTCTATCGGGTGCTGACTCTGTCGGTTCCTGTCCGTCGAGCGGTCGGGCGGCTCGCGATGCCAAGCCGCCGCTCCGCTTCGAGGCTATGCGCTGGCCGCAAGGCGCTCCGGCTCTTCCGGCCGGCGGGACGCGCGCTCCTCACGCTTGGCCTTGCCCGGGGCGCCGAACCGGAACCCCTGCACGACGAAGTTGTAGTCGTAGTGACGCTCCCCGTCCTTGTCGGTCCAGTTGTCCGCCCGCACCTGCGCATCGACGATGAGCTGATCGCCCTTGCGCGCGGTGCGCGCGATGGTCTCTCCCAGCGGACCGAAGGCGGTGAACCAGATCGTGGTGGCGATCTCCCGCGCCCCACCCTCCTCGTCCTTGCCGGCGTAGTCGTTGCCGATCAGGCAGAACTTGACGTACGCGCGATCGCCCTTGAGGGTGAGCTCCGGATTGCGGGAAAGATTGCCGATGGCGGTGAGAGTGAAACTGTTCATGGCAGGGGTCCTCGTGTCAGGTCGAAGGTGCCGGATGGCACGATGAGCAGTCTAGAGACGCCCGCCGGGATTGGAATCGCGTTTGCTTGCGTGTTTGGATAGATACGCGCATGCCGGCAGCCCGGTGAGGCGCGCTATCCTCACGTCGGCAAGTCAGTTACGGCACGGTGAGTCCCATGTCCCTGAACGATGAGTCCGCCGATGAAGCGGTGGTGGAGGAGTGCATCCAGGAGCTGGATGAGCTCGTCATGAGCCTCGACCGCTATCCGCCCGCCGCCGTGGTCGTGGCGCTGGGCACCTATCTGGAAGGCCTGCTCGGCGCGCTCCTCGATGAGCGCCAGTGCACGCCCAAAGAGGCTCGCGAGCTTCTGCGGGAAATCGAGTCCGGCGTTCTGCAGGAGAGGACGCCGGCCGAACTGTGAGTGCGGTCAGGCGCTCCGGTCTAAGGAGCGCCTGAGCGATCTGCAGGCGCGCCAGGCGATTCAGCGGCCATTGCCGTCTGGACTTGTCCCTCGAGTTGCGCGATTTCGGAATCCGTAAGCTCGGGAAACTGGCCGCGTTTGGCAGCCGAGAGGCGGCCTCCGTTCTGCATACAGAGCCGCACGAAGAGAGAGGCGCGCCTGTCGGGCATGTCCACTATCTCACGAACGGCGGTGAACGCACGATCAAACACGGCGACGAATCCGAGTTCCTCCTTTAGATCGCGCCGGACCGTGTCCGCGACGCGGTCGTAGAGGTATTCAGCGAACGCAGTCGCATCAAAATAGCGGTAAAGATCACCGGTGTCGTTATCCACGGCGATGGTCTGTTCCGCCGTCCAGTGCCAGGAGATGAAATCGAGCGTAGCCTTCGAGAAGGTTTCGAGGGTCCGATCGTAGCTGCGCCGGTCCCTCAATATGGCCGCGGAGACCGGGAAGATGACCCCGCTGGGACTGTAATCGCGCTTGGCAAGGACATGATGCATCAGAAAACGATGGATTCGCCCGTTGCCATCGGCAAAGGGATGAATGAACACAAACGCGAATGAGGAAACGGCCGCCGCAATGACAGGGTCCATGACCTCGTCGGTGAGACGCGCTGTCATCGCGATCCATCCGTCCATGAGAGAGGGTACATCCTGGGGATGCGGACAAATGAAGTGGACCTCCTCGCGATATCCGCCGACTGTCTCACCGACAAAGTTCTGGAAATCCCGCCAGTCGCGCGCGGCATAGCGCGGATCGACAATCTCCCCCTGGAGGCGGATCAGCTGGTCCTTTGCGACGACGAACCGCGGCGCGGCCTTCAGGGCGGCGACGAACCGCTCTGTTCTGCTCGCGCTGGGTGTCTCACCCTCGATGGCAAAGGATGAGCGGGTCTCCTTCGTGTAGAGGTAATTGACAGCGCGGGACAAGACGGCCTGATCATGACTTTCGATCAGTGCGCGGGCTTCCGCATCGACATGAACGCCCATTTGCTCGACCAGCCGATGAGTCCGGCGCACCGTGGGACAGAGCGCCGGACCGCCGAGCAGATTGTCGATGACGCGGTGACGTACGCTGTTATGCCTGCCGGCTACGATGTGACGGCGAGGGTCGAGCGCTTCCACGTAGTTGCCAGTCGCAGCATCTTCGAGGTCCAGCGTCCGGCCCGTAAAGGTCTCGTATAGGAACCAGGCACGCCTGGCGTATGCGCCCGTCCGCTCCGAGCGGACCCAGCTTTCGAGTTCGCCTCGGTCCATCGATTTGAATGTCGCGACCAGAACACCCAAATCGAGTGGTTCGTGACGAAGGGCGAAGCGCAGGTGAGCAGAGACTGTGGGAGCCGCAGCGTATTGCCTGGGGTAGAATTCAAGCGTACGGGATTCATGCACCGCGGTTCGCCGTGCTCCCTGGACAACATAGCTCTCGATCCAGGGGGGCGGGACACGAAGCCCCAGCTCACGACGAAGCCACTCCTGGCCGATAGGCTCGAGCCCACCATTAGGAAGCGGCCTGGCCATTCAAAATCGCTTATTTAGGTCTAGTAACGCTTAGAATTCGACTTAGCGATTCTAAACTAATTAGATTCTTCACGCATGGATCGATGAGCGGTGAATAGTGCGGCACCGAGACTGCCCTAAATAGCAAGCTAAACTGTTCAGTTTGGCTGTCTATTTCTGCTATCATCCGCGCCATGGCAAGGACTGCAGGCTTCGAGGTGGATGACTTCGCCCGAACGATCGGGCGGCTGGCGCGGCGCATGCGCGCAGCGGCGGCACAGCACGAGCTATCGCTGACCGAATCGGCTGTGCTGGCCCGCCTCGAAAGGGAGGGGCCTGCCACGACGGCGGAGCTCGCACGCGCCGAGGGAATGCGGCCGCAGTCGATGAGCACGGCGATCGCCGCACTCGAGGAGCGCGGGTTCATCGAGCGCAAGCCGCACCCGAGCGACGGCCGCCAGGTGCACATTGCGCTCACCAACACCGGTGCAGCAGTGCGTAGCAGCACCAAGGATCTGAAGCGCGCCTGGCTCGCGCAGGCTACCGTCCAGCTCGATGGGGAGGAGCGTCAGATCCTCGCCCGGGCCGGCGACATCCTCAAGAGGCTGCTCGAGCCATGAGGCAGGGAATGGACTCCCACCGCGCTCACTTCGCGCCTGCTCCGGCATCGGTACTCGACTCGGTCTCGCACACCTGGAGGGCGCTGCGCCACCGCAATTTCAAGCTGTTCTTCTTCGGCCAGAGCATCTCGGTGATCGGCACCTGGATGACGCGGCTCGCAACGGCGTGGCTCGTCTGGCAGCTCACTCACTCGGCGCTGCTGCTCGGCGTCGGGAGCTTCTCCGGGCAGATCGTCTCATTCCTCATGGGCCCGTTTGCCGGCGTCTGGGTGGAGCGGATGGAGCGGCGGCGGCTCCTCGTCATCACACAGGCTGGCGGCGCGATCCAGTCGCTCGCCCTCGCGGCGCTCACGCTCACACACGTGATCACCTTGGGCGAGATCATCGGACTCATGGCCTTCCAAGGTCTGATCAACGCCTTCGACATGCCGGGGCGCCAGTCCTTTCTCATCCAGATGGTGGAGGATCGCGGCGACCTCGCCAACGCCATCGCCATCAATTCCTCCATGGCCAATGGAGCGCGGCTCATCGGTCCGGCGATCGGCGGCATCATCATCGCCGCCTTCGGCGAAGGCTGGTGCTTCCTCATTGACGGGGTGTCCTATTTCGCCGTGATCGCCTCGCTCCTTCTCATGCACATCCCGGCGCTCAAGGGCCGCGATGGCATCGAGAGCAGCCTGCTGGTGGAGCTGCGCGAAGGCTGGGACTACGTCCGTGGATTCCGGCCGATCCGCACCATCCTCTTGCTTTTCGCGCTGACCTGCCTCATGGGCTGGCCTTATTCGGTGCTGCTGCCCGTCTTTGCGGGCAAGGTGCTGCATGGCGGCGCCCACACGCTGGGATGGCTCACCGCCGCCTCGGGTGTCGGCGCCTTCTCCTCCGCGCTCGCGCTTGCCATGCGAAAGTCTGTTGTCGGTCTCACCCGCACGCTGCAGGCCGCCGCGGTGCTGCTCGGAGCAGGCCTGATTCTGTTTGGCCTATCCCATATCCTCTGGCTGTCGCTCGTGCTGATGGTGGTGGTCGGCTTCGGCCTCATCCAGGCGGCAGCCGTGAGCAACACCATCATCCAGTCGCTGGTACCGGACGACAAGCGCGCGCGCGTGATGGGCTACTACACGATGGCATTCTTCGGCGCAGCTCCGTTTGGCAGCCTCATGGCCGGCGCGCTGGCGCAGCACATCGGCGCCCCGGACACGGTCATGCTGACCGGCGCATTCTGCATCGCCGGGGCGGTCTGGTTCACCCTGCAGCTGCCGAAGATCAGACCCGAAATGCGGGCGACCTATCGCGAGAAGGAGCTGTCCGCCGCGCGGGCGGCGGCGGCCGAAGAGGCCCTCGCAGCCGCCCGCCAGGCGAGCGCCAGCATCGCCAAACCGAAGACCAGCAGCGCCACACCCCACCAGAGGTTGATGTCGATGCCGAGGGAGCGCCGATAGATCGCCGGGCTGCTGAAGAGCCCGTAGCCCGCAAGGAGCGCGCCGAGGATGACGAAAAGACTGCCGATCGGAATGCGAATGTCGAGTCCCATGGCGCTCACCGGAAAATGAAGTTGAGCACGATCACCCCTGCGATCACACAGGCACCGAGCACGGCCGGCCGCGCATACCACCGCTCGCCCAGGGGGGCGCGAAGGCGGGGCGTGAGCGAGTAGACGAGCCCCGCGAGGTCTCCCTCCGCCCGCGGACGGGTTGCGAGAGTCACCGCCACGGTGACCAGGAAGCAGGCCGCAAAGGCATAGATCGCCGTCCAGAAGTTCTGCGCCATCTGGCTGGAGTAAAGGTGCACCACGGCGATCCAGCCTCCCTTGACCCCTGTCGCGCTGCCCACCGGGAGCGTGAGCCCATGGTGCGCGGCCGCCGCCGCGGTTCCCGCGAGAAGCCCGAAGAACGCGCCATGCCCCGTCGTTCGCTTCCAGAACATCCCGAGCAGGAACGTGGCGAACAGCGGCGCGTTCACGAAAGCGAAGAGGAGCTGCAGGAAATCCATGATGTTGTTGAAGCTGTTCGCGACATAAGCCGCCGCGATCGACAGTCCGATCCCGACGACGGTCGCCCACCTGCCCATGTTGAGGTAGTGCCGATCGCTCGCTCCGTGGCGGATGTATGCCTGGTAGATGTCGTACGTCCAGACCGTATTGAAGGCGGTGACATTACCCGCCATGCCGGTCATGAAACTGGCCATCAGGGCCGTCAGTCCGAGCCCCAGCATTCCGTTCGGAAAATAATGACCCAGCATCAGCGGAATCACCATGTCGTAATTGAGCGCGCCGTCCGCCTTGTGCGGCAGCGCGAGGCCGCTCGCCCCACCGTGCACCGTCGAGGCGATGGCGATCATTCCGGGAAGGATGACGAGGAAAGGAAAGAGCATCTTCGGCACCGCCGCGATGAGCGGCGTGCGCCGGGCGGCCTCCATCGACTCCGCCGCCATGGCCCGCTGCACCACCAGGAAATCCGTGCACCAATAGCCGAAGGACAGCACGAACCCGAGGCCCATCGCGATGCTCAGCCATTCCACGCCCATGGGATTCGTGGAGGAGTTGCCCATGACACTCCAGGTGCTCGTCCAGGCATCGGGCGCAAATCCGCGCGAGACCGCCACCTGGCGCAGGCCTTCGGTCAACCCATGCCATCCACCGACGTCCTTCAGGCCGAGGAATACGAGCGGCGCAAAGCCGAAGACGATCAGAAAGAATTGCAGTACCTCGTTGTAGATCGCAGACGTGAGGCCCCCGAGGAAGATGTACACGAGCACGATGAGGGCCGAGAGCAGCACGCTGGTCGTGAAATCCCAGCCGAGAAGCAGCTTCAACAGCAGCGCCATCGCATACATCGAGATCCCGGAGGAGAACACCGTCATCACCGCGAAGGTGATCGCGTTGAGTCCCCGGGTCTTCTCGTCGAACCGCAGCTTCAGGTACTCCGGCACCGAGCGCGCCCGCGAGCCATAGTAGAACGGCATCATGAAGATGCCGAGAAACACCATCGCCGGGATCGCGCCGACCCAGTAGAAATGA
>DASVWT010000352.1:0-4753 GCA_036393055.1 Steroidobacteraceae bacterium | reverse complement strand
CTGACCAAGGCGCTGCGGGATCTCTGGGGCGCGGTCGCGAGCCCGGCGGGCGCGCGCCGAGGAGGTTGGCAGCGGCAGACCGCAGCCCTGGACAAGGCGGTGCGCCGGGCGCCGCGCCTCTCCTTTCGCGCACTCAACCTGCGGGCAGCCCGTGCCGACCGCATGATCAAGGGACGGCTGCAGGGCGACGCCTGGGATGAGATGGCGCTGCTCGCCGCCGACATTTGCGGCCGCCCGGCGGTACCGGCGCCGCGATTCGTGCTCAAATAAGGCGTTGTCGATGCAACCGATCGGTCTCTTTGGCGGCACTTTCGATCCGATCCATTACGGCCACCTGCGCACGGCCTTCGAGCTGTGGCAGGAATTGCGCCTGGCGGAGGTGCGCTTTCTGCCCACCGGCAGCCCGCCGCATCGGGACCAACCCCTGGCCAGCGCGGAGCTGCGATTGCGCATGGTGCAGGCTGCAGTAGCGGATCAGGCGGCGTTCGTGGTCGACGACCGCGAGATGCGCCGGACCGGTATCTCGTACTCCGTCGATACCCTGACGGAGCTGCGGGCAGAGTATCCGGACCGCTCGTTGTGCCTGCTGCTCGGCATGGACGCGTTCCTCGGGCTGCCCAACTGGCACCGCTGGCGCGATCTTCTGGGGCTGGCGCACATCGTGGTCGCGCACCGGCCCGGTTGGAAGGCTCCGACCATGGGGCCGCTGGGAGAGGTCATGGTGGACCACGGCACCGGCACGGTCCGGGAGCTGCACGAGAAGACCGCGGGCAGGATCTATGTGCATGCCGTGACACAGCTCGAGATCTCCTCCACGGAGCTGCGTCAGCTCGTCGTGTCGGGCCGCGACCCGCGCTATCTCGTACCGGATGAAGTGCGGCACATCCTGCAGGAGACTCGGTGCTATGCTCGCGGGTGATCGCTGATACAGGAGAGACACTGCCTCACATGATCACCCGCACAATCCGGCGCCGCGGCGCTCCCGCGCAGGCCTCCAGGTCCCCACGAGCCGCATCCCCGCCCCGCAGCCCGGCGTCCTCGCCCTGCAGCGCGCCGACCCTCCTCCAGACCGTCACCTCCGCCCTGGAAGACATGAAAGCCGTGAGCACCAAGGTGCTCGACGTGCGCGGCTTGACGGACATCGCCGACACCCTGATCGTCGCCTCCGGCACCTCCGACCGCCACGTACGCTCCATTGCGGATCACGTGATCGAGCAGGCCAAGAGGAACGGTTTCCGGCCGCTCGGCACGGAGGGGGAGCGGGAAGGGGAGTGGGTGCTGGTAGACCTGCAGGACATCGTCGTGCACGTGATGCTGCCCCGAGTCCGCGAGTTCTACGGCCTGGAGCGTCTGTGGGATGCAGGTACTGCGATGCACGACAGCGCGGGTGACGCGGCGCACGCGACGCGGCACTCCTAGGACCGGTGCGGGCGAGAGTGATAGCGGTGGGCACCCGCCCGCCGTCATGGGTGCGCGAAGCCTACGACGACTACACCCGCCGGCTCGGTGCGCGTCTAAAGCTTACGCTGCTCGAGATCGAGCCCGGCCCGCGCAGCGCCGGACAGAGCCCGCGCAAGGCCATCGAGACGGAAGCGCGCAAACTGATGGCCGCCCTCCGTCCCGAGGAATGGGTCGTGGCGCTGGATGAGCGCGGTACGCAGATGAGTACACGAGAGCTTGCCGACTGGCTCGACGGCCGGATGCGGGAGGGGCGCGACCTCGCGTTCCTCATAGGCGGCCCCGACGGGTTCGCGGCCGAAGTTCTGGAGCGAAGCGACATGGCCCTGTCCCTGTCGCGCCTCACGCTGCCTCATGCGTTGGCGCGCGTCGTGTTGGCGGAGCAGATCTATCGCGCAATCAGCATACTGAGCCATCATCCGTATCATCGCGATTGATGTCCGCCCCTCAAATTACCGCAGCAGAGCCTGTCATCTGCCTCGCTTCCATGTCGCCGCGTCGGCGCGAGTTGCTGGCGCAGATCGGCGTGCCCCACCGTGTCGTCGCGGCGCAAGTGGATGAGACCCTCCTGCCGAATGAGTCCCCTCCCGATTATGTCGAACGACTCGCGCGCCTCAAGGCGTCCACCGTGCTCGAGCGCGGAGAAGCCCTGCCGGTGCTGGCGGCGGATACGACCGTCGTCCTGGAAGGATCGGTCTACGGCAAGCCCGCGGACCGCGCCGACGGGCTCGCCATGTTGGCCGCGCTCGCCGGCAGGACTCACCAGGTGTTGACTGCCGTCGCTCTCGCGACCAGGCGGGGTGTTGCGCTGCGCATCAACTGCAGCTCGGTCACATTCCGTGACATCGCAGTTGCGGAGAGGGAGACCTACTGGGAGACCGGCGAGCCGCACGACAAGGCCGGAGGCTACGCCATCCAAGGCTATGGTGCCGCGTTCGTCTCGGACTTGAGCGGAAGCTATTCCGGTGTCATGGGGCTGCCGCTTTTCGAGACGGCGCAACTGCTGCGCGATGCGGGAATCCGCTACTGGCAAGGAGCCGCGCCTTGACCGTCGAGATCCTGGTCAACGTGGGTCCGGGCGAGACTCGGGCCGCTCTCGTGGAGGAAGGGATCGTGCAGGAGCTGTACATCGAGCGCCGCAGCCGCCGGGGCCTCGTCAGCAACCTGTATCAGGGCCGCGTCATGCGGGTGTTGCCCGGAATGCAGGCGGCGTTCATCGATGTCGGGCTGGAGCGCACGGCCTTTCTGCATGCGGCGGACATTGCGAGCCCGCCGCCCGATGAGACGGTCGTCGGGCTGATGCCGCTCGGCACGGCGCCCATCGATGACGTGCGGCGGCTGCTGAGCCCCGGGGACGACATCCTGGTGCAGGTGATCAAGGACGCGATCGGCACCAAGGGTGCGCGCCTGACGACTTACATAACGCTCCCCGCGCGCTTCCTCGTGTACCTGCCCCGGGGAGAAGGGATCGGCGTATCGACGAGAATCGAGGACGAGGCGGAGCGGCAGCGTCTGAAAGCCGCGGTCGCGCAGCTGCGCGGCCCGGAGGCCGAGGGTGGCTACATCCTGCGCACGGCCGCGCAGGGAGTGCCCCTCGAAAGCCTGCGGGAAGACATGGAGTATCTGCGCAAACTCTGGCACCACGTGTGCGCGCGCGCGCTGCAGGCGCCGCCGGGTACCTTGGTGCACGAGGATCTGCCCCTGCCGCTGCGCTTGTTGCGCGATGAGCTCTCGCGCGGCCTCGTGCGGGTGCTGGTCGATTCCCCGGCGGAGCACGGGCGCATGAGCGCCTTCGCCGCGCAGTTCATGCCTGCGACGGCGGCGCGGATCGAGCTTTACTCGGGGCCGCGGCCGATCTTCGATCTGCACGGCATCGAGGAGGAGATCGCGAAGAGCCTGGAGCGCAAGGTCCCGCTCAAATCGGGGGGGCACCTGGTGATCGACCAGCGCGAGGCGATGACCACCATCGACGTCAACACCGGCGGCTACGTGGGTCACCGCAACCTGGAGGAGACGACTTTCCGCACCAACCTGGAGGCCGCCGGCAGCATCGGCCGGCAGCTGCGGCTGCGAAATCTCGGCGGCATCATCATCATCGACTTCATCGACATGCACGACGAGTCGCACCGCCGCCAGGTGCTCGCCGCGCTCGAGCACTCGCTAGCCGGCGATCGCGCCCAGACGCACGTCGTGAGCCTCTCGCCGCTCGGCCTGGTCGAGATGACACGCAAGCGCACGCGCGAGAGCCTGGAGCACCTGCTCTGCGAGCCGTGCCGCTCCTGCGAGGGGCGCGGCTTCGTGAAGACGCCGGAGACGGTCTGTAACGAGATCTTCCGCGAGATCCTGCGGCAGGGCTCGAGCCCGGCGGCCCGCGAGCTCCTGGTCCTCGCGCATGCGGACGTGGTGGAGCAGCTGCTCGAGGCGGAGTCCGCCATCCTGGGCGAGCTCAAGGCCCAGGTGGGCGTGCCCATCCGCCTGCAGGTGGAGGGGCTCTACGGGGTCGATCAGTTCGACATCGTGCGGGCTTGAGACCGGCATTGCGGGCGGCCTCGGCGATCCCCATAGTACTCAGCCATGCCCCTGGTTTCCGCCATACAGATGACGTCCGGCCCGGACGTATCGGCCAATCTGCGCCAGGCGCTGGGCCTCCTGGAAGAGGCGGCAGGCAGCGGGGCGCAGCTGGCGGCGCTCCCCGAGAACTTCTCCTTCATGGGGCTCGGCGACGGTGACAAGCGGCGCGTCGCGGAGGATGACGGCCGCGGTCCCGTCCAGGATTTTCTGGCTGAGAGCGCCCGGCGGCTCGGCCTGTGGATCGTGGGCGGCACGGTACCGATGCGGGGCGCCGCCGATGGGCGTGTCGCCGCCGCATGCCTCGTCCATGACTCCGCCGGGGAGAGGCGCGCCCGCTACGACAAGATCCACCTGTTCGATATCCAGGTGCCGGAGCGCCCGGAGAGCTACCGCGAATCGGCGAACGTGGCGCCTGGCTCGACCCCCGTGGTCGTGGACACACCGGTGGGGCGGCTCGGGCTTTCCGTGTGCTACGACGTGCGTTTCCCGGAGCTCTTTCGCAAGCTGAGCGCAGCCGGCGCGGAGCTTCTCACCGTGCCATCGGCGTTCACCGAGCCGACGGGCCGGGCCCACTGGGAGATCCTGCTGCGGGCGCGCGCGATCGAGAACCTCTGCGGGCTGATCGCGCCGGCGCAGTCCGGATTCCATCCCAACGGGCGCGAGACCTACGGCGACAGCATGATCGTCGACCACTGGGGCCGCGTGCTCGAGCGCCTGCCGCGCG
>DASVWT010000351.1:0-10158 GCA_036393055.1 Steroidobacteraceae bacterium | reverse complement strand
AAGAAGGCCTTCGGCCTCAATACGCTCTCGGTCGGCAGTGCCTCGCCCCCGGGCGGGACCACCGCGGCCGGCGGCTCTCAGGCGAGCGGTGCGAGCATCACGGCAGGCAAGTACGTCTCCAAGCGGGTGTATGTCGCCGCGACGCAGACGACGAACGGCACGAGCCAGGTGCAGGTGAGCATCGATCTGAGCCAATACCTGAAGCTGCAGACGCGCCTGGGGAACGGCACCGCAACGGCGCAAGGAACCACCCCGGAGAACGACCCGGGGAGCAGCATCGGGCTGGCGTGGCAGATGCCGTACTGACCCTTGGACACCCAGAAACTGGCGGAGAGAGAGGGATTCGAACCCTCGAAGGGCTTTTGACCCTTACACCCTTAGCAGGGGTGCGCCTTCGACCACTCGGCCATCTCTCCGTCCTGGGGAAAACTGCTGGCGGGCCCAGGTGCCTACGCGCGTCGGGGCGACCTTCCCGCGAAGAAGGGCGGCCATGATACTGCAACCCGGCAGGGATTTCTCTTCCGGCTCATTCATCTCGATGGCTGCTCCGGTACCTGGCCGAGCTCGCTTTCCAGTAACTCCACAGTGGGGAGGCTGGCTAGCAGCGGCTCGGGTAGGGCGCGCAAAAGCTGGTACTCAGCCACGCCAATCGGCTTCTCAATGCCAGAGAGAGCGTATTCCGCGATCAACCGGTTCTGGCTCTTGCACAGAAGTAACCCGATCGTGGGCCGGTCGTCGGACGCCTTGATCTGTGAATCGACGGCAGAAAGGTAGAAATTCAACTGCCCAGCGTGATCCGGCTTGAAAGCTGTGGCTTTTAGTTCTACGACGACATAGCACTTCAGCCGCGCATGGTAGAAGAGCAGGTCGAGGAAGAATTCTTCGCCCGCAACTTCCAGTCGGTACTGTCGGCCAACGAGGGCAAAGCCGGTCCCGAGCTCCAGCAGGAATCTGGTGATGTGTCGCATCAGTGCGTTTTCAATTTCCCGCTCTTGGGCCTCGAGGCCGAGTCCCAGGAAATCGAAAAGGTACGGATCTTTCAGCGTCTCGTGCGCGAGGTCGGATTGCGGGGCAGATAGGCGAGCCTCGAAGTTGGTGATGGCCTGACCTTGCCGCTCATGTAAACGGTTCCTTATCTGCAGCTCTAGCGTGGTGCGCGACCACCCATCGCGACATGCCTGCTCAGCGTAGCGCCGCCGCAGCCCTGGTTCCTTGAGGCGTGTGAGTAGCACTACGTTGTGGCCCCAGGGCAATTGTCCAACGGCCCGTTGGACAATTTCGTCCTCGCTCCAGGCCTCGGCAAATGCTCGCATATACATGAGATTAGCGCGGGAAAAACCCTTCATTTCTGGGAAGGCGTTGCGCAGGTCTCTGGCGAGCCGCTCAATCACTTTCGCGCCCCAGCCCTGGCTGGCTTGGCGATCCAGAATGCCGCGACCGATCTGCCAATAGAGACGCATCAGCTCTACATTGACCCGCAATACGGTCCGCCGCCGCGCCGCAGCGACTTGCGCCTTGATCTCCGTCAGCCAGTCGGCATAGCCCGACGGGACGGTAATTACTCTTTGTGCGCGCATGGCGGTGACTCTATTGGTGTTTCATGCGCGAGATCTTACCGCACGTGCCCACACAAATGAATCTGTCTCGGACTCCAAGTTGGGGTCGCGTGATGACGCCACACACGACATCCCGTTAACACGCCAAGTGCATGCGCTAATCAGCACGCCAGCTCGCGCGTCAGATTCGGCCGCGTGCAAATGCGAAGGTGGCGCGAATGCGTGAACACCCTGGGCTCACAGGCAAACGGTACGATAGTCAACTTGTGACCGGTTTACGTCGAGGCGTAGCGCAACGGAAACGCGATGCGGGTCCGTAGCGCCGCAGCAGACCGGCTACTCGGGTCACTATTGACTGAGCTGGCCAAAGGCAACGCCGTGACTCTCATGCCGCACCACGCGGAACTGACAACCCGGTGTGGTAAAGATATTTAGGCGTAGCGCAATGGAAACGCGATGCGGAAAGTCGTGCCACGCCCTGGTGCGGCCTCCAGCTCGATGGTGGCATCGAGCATCCTGCAGAGCCGTGTAACGATCGAAAGACCGATACCCTCACCCGATGGCAGGGCCGAGGGCATGGCGCTGCATTGGGGCTTTTGCAGGTCCAGCATGTCCGGCTTCGAGCTCTCCCCGGCGGAGTCCGCGATCCCGGCGTCGATGTCGTGCGCTTTCTCCGTGGCGCGCTTCAAAGCGTGCCGAAGGGGACCTGCGGCCCGGGAATCGAACCCCGGCCCGGTGTCGGAAACACTCAGGATCCACTGCCGGGCGTCCGGCGCCTCGTCCTTGGACCATCGGACGACTACTCCGCCACGCTCGGTCGCTTTGAGCGCATTGAGCAAAAGGTTCTGAACGATACGTTGGAGTTTGCCTACGTCGCCCTCGACCGGCAGAGTCTCCGGTCCTTCGTACTTGAGAAAGAGGTTTCGCTCGGCTGCGGTCGGACGCAGAATCTCGCAGTACGCTCGCAGACGCTCGGCGGCATCGAAGGGCTCGATCTTCACCGGATCCTGTCCAGCCTCGAGGCGGGCCAGTTCCACGAGTTCGTTGAGCAGCGCGCCTGTGGAGCGGATCCGCTGTTGCAGCAGGTGCTGAAAGCGATCGCGCTGCGCCGGGAGGACGGTGGGCGTCGCGAGGAGCGCTGTCGTGCTGGCGATCACGCCCACGTTACCCCTCAAGTCATGAGCCGCTTCGTGCAAAAGCTTTGCCCGCTCGTTCTCGAGCGCCTGCAGGGCGGCCAGGGATGCCTCGAGATCGCGCACCCGGCTCGCAGCTTCGGCTTCCTGCAGGCGGACGTAACGGGCGGCACTCTCGCAGTTGCCCTCCATGCATACCGCGCCGAGGATCTTGCGGGCGGTCGGCATTACCGCGGGCGCGAGCTCTGGATGGTCGGCCGCATAGCGCTCTAGCTCCTCCTGCACGACCGTGTGCAGGTGACCCCACTCACGCATGGTCTCGCGAATATCGTAGCCCTGCTGCCAGCGATGCATGCCGTGATCCCCGGCGTCCTTGCGCTCTTGCAGCTCGACTCGCATGGCATCCAAAGCGTGCTCGGCACGCAATCTGCCCTCGAGGTCCTCGAGGATTGTTGGGATGTGATCATCGAGCGCGCTGCGCGGGAGACTTGCGTTCGTCGCAAGCTCCGGATCACGGCGGACCGCTTGCCGCCACAAGCGAAGCAGCTCCCTCCGACGCAGGCCCAGGTGAATGGAGAGCGCATGCAACTGGGCGGAAACGGTCTGCGTGCCGGTCATCGGGGTCTCTGCGAAAGCGGCCTAATTGAACACACGCTTACGGAGCAGATACAAGCGCAGGCTGAGGCAAGGCGCCTGCCGATGATTTGTCGCGACCTTGACCGTAAGTTGGCTGCTCCCCTGAGAAGTGGAAGATCGTCCATAATCGGCACACAGCTCATTCGGCCCCGCCCGCGACAGGGGGCGAGAGTCCCGCGCGAGGAGCCGGAGAAGATGACCACGACGTAGCATCGTGGTTGCTGCGTCAACGAGGTCATACATTGCGCAATGCCTCCGACTCGAGCGATCTCGATTTCCTCGCCGGCGGGGGAGAAATGGGTGAGCGCATGCGCGCACTCGACTGGACCAGGACTCCGCTAGGGTCTCCGGTCCGCTGGCCCCAGTCGCTCAAGACGATCGTGCGGGTGATGCTCGACTCACGATATGCCATGTGGATGCTGTGGGGACCGGAGCTGACTTTCCTCTGCAACGACGCCTATGCGCCGACACTCGGCATCAAGCGAGACTGGGCGCTTGGCGCCCGGTCCGACAAGGTCTGGGCGGAAATCTGGGCGGATGTGAAGCCGCGCATCGACCAGGTGCTCGAGCAGGGTCGGGCCACATGGGACGAGGCGCTGCTCCTCTTCCTGGAGCGCAGCGGTTTCCCCGAGGAGACGTACCACACATTTTCCTACAGCCCGGTGTACGACGACGAGAGCCGTATTGCCGGCATGCTCTGCGTCATCACCGAGGTCACCGAGCGGGTGGTGGGCGAGAGGCGACTGCGCATTCTCCAGGAGCTCGCCGCTCGCGCCGCCGGCGCCACGAGCGTCGAGGAGAGTTGCCGGGGCGCCTGCAAAGTGCTCGAGCAGCATCCCGTCAGCATGCCCTTCGCCGCGATCTACCTGTTGGACCGCGATTCGAAGAGCAGCTACGGCGTCGCGCGTACCGGCAATCTGCCGGAACAGGCGCTTCCACCCACTCTGGACCTTTCCAACACGCGATGGCCGCTCGAGGCACTGGTCTCGACCGAGACGGCCCAGCACGTCGCGGATCTCCCCGGAAAGGGCATCGAGGTTCGGGCAGGCCCGTGGCCGGAGGTCGTACAGCAGGCGTTCCTGCTGCCGCTCAAAGGAGCCGGCAGCGAGCGGCTGGCCGGCTTTATCATCGCCGGAGCGAGTCCCCGACGGGCGCTCGATGACGCGTACCGGAACTTCTTCGGGCTGGTCGCGGGGCAGATTGCGGCAGCCATTGCGGATGCGCAGACCGTCGAGGCCGAGCGGCGGCGTGCCGAGGCGCTTGCCGAGCTCACGCAGATGAGCCGCGAGAGCGAAGAGCGCCTGCGTCTGGCGACGGATGCGGCCGAGATCGGCCTTTGGGACGTCGATGTGATCAATGACAAGCTCTACTGGCTGTCCCGTGTGAAGGCCATGTTCGGGATTTCTCCGGACGTGCCGGTCTCAATGGCGGACTTCTACGCAGGCTTGCATCCGGCGGACCGCGAGCACACGAGCGACGCATTCGCCGGTGCGCTCGACCCCGTCCAGCGAGCGCTCTATGACGTGGAGTATCGCACCGTCGGCAAGGAAGATGGACTGATCCGATGGGTCGCAGCCAAAGGTCGCGGGATTTTCGATGGCAGCGGAAGGTGCGTGCGCGTGATCGGCACGGCCATCGACATCACGGCCCGCAAGCGCGCCGAAGAGCGGTTGCATGAGGAGACGCGTGTGCAGGAGCTGCTCGGCCGGACCAGCCATGCCCTGGTGGCGGCGCAGCTCGATACCGAGCGGGTCGTGCAGATCGTCACCGATGCGGCCACTGAGCTCTCAGGTGCGGCCTTTGGCGCGTTCTTCTACAATATTCAGGGCGACAAGGGCGAGTTTTTGAGGCTCTATACCCTCTCCGGCGCGCCGCGCGAGGCCTTCTCGAGATTTCCGCAGCCGCGCAATACCGGCGTGTTCGGGCCCACTTTTCACGGCGAGCCTGTCGTGCGCAGCGCGGACATCACGGCCGATCCGCGGTATGGACACAACGCGCCGCATCGAGGCATGCCTCCCGGCCATCTGCCCGTGCGCAGCTATCTCGCTGTGCCGGTGAAGATGGCATCGGGCGAGGTACTCGGCGGACTCTTCTTCGGCCATCCGGATCCGGGCGTATTCGGCGAAAGGGCGGAGCGCCTCGTGCTCGCCATTGCGGCGCAGGCGGCCGTCGCGTTCGATAATGCACGCCTGCACCGTGCGTCGCAGCTCGAGATCGAGCAGCGCAAGCGCATCCAGGAGGAGCTCGACGAGGCCAACCGCCGCAAGGACGAGTTCCTCGCGATGCTCGCTCACGAGCTGCGCAATCCGCTCTCGCCCATCGGCACCGCGAGCGAGCTCCTCTCGCACACCGTGGGGAATGATGCCCGTGCGCATACGGCCATCGACATGATCAAACGACAGGTCGCGCAGCTCACACGGCTCGTGGATGACCTCCTCGATGTGTCGCGCATTACACAGGGCCGTATCCAGCTGCGGCAACGTCCGGTCGATCTGACGAGTGTCATCGCGGAAGCGGTGGAGACCGCGGAGCCGCAATTGCGCGAGAGGCGGCACAAGCTCTCGATGACGGCCTCGAGCTACGAGCCTCTGTTCGTCATGGGCGACTTCGCCAGGCTCGTCCAGTGCGTTGGCAATATCCTCACAAATGCCATCAAGTACACCGAGCCGGCCGGGGAGATCGCCATCCGGACCGGAGCCGACCAGGGCAGTGTATTCATAGAGATTTCCGATACGGGAGTGGGTATTTCAGCGGACCTGCTGCCACGGGTGTTCGACCTGTTCGTGCAGAGCGAGCGCACGCTCGACCGCTCGCAAGGTGGACTCGGGATCGGGCTCGCGGTGGTGAAGCGCCTCGTCGATATGCATCGGGGCGAGGTGGGCGCGCGAAGCGAAGGTCACGGACGAGGTGCCACCTTCCAGATCCGCCTGCCGCGGATTGCTCGTCCAACAGCCGCGTCAGCCGATGGGGCTCCATTCGAGGCCGAGCCGCGGCGCGTGCTGATCGTGGACGACAATGCGGATGCGGCAAACTCCCTCTCGATGCTCCTCTCGATACAGGGTCACGAGACACAGGTCGCCTACGGCGCGCAGGAAGCGCTTGCCTGTGTCGAGGACCTCAAGCCGGAAATCGCCCTGCTCGACATCGGGTTGCCGGAAATGGACGGGTACGAGCTCGCAAGGCGGCTCCGCGCGATGTCACCGCGGCATACTATGTGTCTGATAGCGTTGACCGGGTATGGCCAGGTTGAAGATGCTCAACGTGCCATCGCCGCAGGTTTCGACCATCACCTCGTAAAACCCGTGAACCTGAAGGCGCTCGATCGCGCGCTGGCCGGGCTTTCTGCCGGGCCAGCGTGCCGCCCCCTGGCGGATTTACATGGGCCCCAATATGATTCGTGAGGTATGCGTTGCGGAATGAAAGTGCAGAGAGAGCGGCCATTTGTCCGGTGCGATACGGATACCCCTGACGGATATGTCGACTGACCGAATCGCGTCGCGATCGCGCCAGCCGAAGGACAGCTCGCAGGCCGGTATCGAATCTGAGGCCTCCCGCAGAAACGTCACTGAGCTTCAGGCACTTCAGAGCCTGCGGCTGATCTATGCCTCCGCGCGCTGGCATGATGCTCAGGTGCGCAGATCCGTAGCGATCTCCGGCTCGCAACTCTGGGCCCTTTCCGAGATCGCCCGGTGGGCAGGCATGGGCATCAATGCGCTCGCCGAGCGCATGGCGCTTCATCAGACGACCGCGAGCAATCTCGCCAACGCGCTGGTCAAAAAGGGATTTATCCGCCGCGTGCGCGACGGATCGGACCGGCGATTCGTGCACCTCCACGTGACCGCGGAGGGCCGGCGGATCCTCTCGCAATCGCCGGGTCCCTATCCCGGATTGCTGGTCGACGCTCTGCGAACGATCGATCTGCACCATCTGCAGCGGCTGGGTCGCGATCTTGCGGCGCTGGTGCGCCTCATGCGTCGCACTACGGCGAGGGCGGCGGGGGAGACGCTTCTCGGTGAATGACCTCAGCCACGGCCTTTACCCTTGCGGAAGACGAAAGCGTCTGCGAACGCTCGAAGGGCGCCGGTACGCAGCCGTTCGATCGCATATGTGCTCATGAGCCGCATGACCTCCATCGACTCGTCGCGATAGGCTCGTTCCAACGACCCGACGATTGCATCTCGGGCAGAATCCGCATCCGCATACCTGTAGAGCACCAGGGTGTCGCGATCAGCGGTGTTCACGAGCCGGGCGCGCACGAGCGAAGCAAGTGCATCGTCGATCAGCGCCGCGCGGGTGCCGAGACGCCTGCACAGCTCCTCGGCCGTCCAGGCGATACGCTCGCGCCGCAGCAGCAGCAGAATCTCGAGAGACTCGAAGGAATCAATGTTGTCGCGCAGGAAGGCGCACACCTCGTCGCTGACCATCAAGATGATCCCGCTCCGGTGTGTGCGACATATGCGCGCGCAAGGTGACGGAGAGTCCCCAAAATGACGCGAAGGAAAGTCTGCTCCGGCAATCCACGGTCGTCATGAGGAGTTAGCTCGATGGGCAATTCATAGGTCCAGATGGTATATTTGGACAAATATTTCGCGAAGTATAGACTTGCCATGCGCCCGTGCAACCCCGTGGCGCGGCATTCTCGCCGCATCACACCGACGACGTCCGTTAACCATGTGCAAAGCGCTGTCTGCGCAATAGGGTGGCACGTCTGAGCGACCCGATAGGTGAGTCAGTCCAGCCCGTCGTTCAGCCAAGCTCGGGGGAGAGCTCGGCGGAGAGCCCGGTAGTCGGCCCACGCGAGAGACTCCGCGAGCGGGCGAAGCGCGGGCTTCTCGGCGCGCAATCCAGGCGGCTCTTTCTACAGGCGGGCCTGCCGTGGGGGGCGGCGTTGCTCGTGGGCCTGGTCTCGGTGTTGTACGCAGACCTCAGCACGGAGGCTTCGAACGCCTTCCTCCGCTGGATCGCGGGCCGCTCCTGGCTCGCCTTCGTGATCACACCGGGGCTGACTGTCCTCGCGCTCTTTCTAACCCGGCGCTGGTTCACGGGCAGCGAGGGCAGCGGCATTCCGCAGGTGATTGCGGCGCTCCATGCGCCGCGCACGCAAGAAGAAGACACCCTGATGCGGCGGCTGTTCGGGCTGCGCGTGATCGTCGGGAAGATCGCCACCTCGCTCATCGGCCTGCTGGGCGGGCTCACGATCGGCCGAGAGGGGCCTACGGTGCATATCGGTGCGGCGATCATGGCGGAGACCCGACACTTCTATCCGCATCGCAACGCGCAGCTCGAGCGGCGGCTCCTGCTGGCCGGCGCGGCGGCGGGCCTGTCGGCCGCGTTCAACACGCCCCTCGCCGGCATCATCTTCGCCATCGAGGAGCTTGCCCGCGATTTCGAGAGCCGCACCAACGGCATCATGATCACGGCCGTGGTGTTCTCGGGCCTGACCTCGCTCGCGCTCGCCGGCAACTATCTCTACTTCGGCCAGATAAACGTGCCCGAGAATCTGGGCGGGGCATTCGTCCTGCCGGTCATTCTTTCGGCGGCCCTGTGCGGACTTTTCGGCGCGGCGTTCAATCTGGCACTCCTGCGCTGGCGCACGTGGATGCCGGACCGGCTCATCGCATTGCGTGCACGCCGGCCGTTGGTCTATGCCCTGATCGTCGGGATCCTGGTGGCGGCGCTCGGTGTCGGCACGCACGGGGAGACCTGGGGCAGCGGCTATGACCAGGCGCGACATCTCCTCACGGGGGTCCAGCCGCTTTCCGCGGGATACGCGATCACCAAGTGGGGCGCCATGGTGGTGACCTACATGGCGGGCATTCCGGGCGGGCTCTTCTCGCCCTCACTCTCGATCGGGGCGGGTCTTGCACAGTGGGTACACGCGGCCTTCTCCTGGGCGCCGATGGCAGCTGTCATCGCGCTCTGCATGACGGGATACCTCGCCGCGGTCACTCAGTCGCCGATCACATCCTTCGTCATCGTCATGGAGATGACCAACGGCACCGGCATGGTGATTCCCATGATGGCGACCGCGCTCGTCGCCTCGCGTATCTCCGCCTTCTTCACTCCGCCCCTGTACGAGGCGCTCGCGGAGAGCAATTACTTCGGGGTCGCGGCTCTGCCACCGGGCGGCTTCCTCAAGAACAAGCCGGTGCCGCCGCCGGGAGCTTGAGGGCCGTCGATGATGCAAAAACAAGAGCTTCGTGCCGCCGCGTCATTGGCAGCCGTGTTTTCCGTTCGGATGCTGGGTCTATTCATGATCTACCCGGTATTCGCAGTCCTCGCCCGCCAGTTCTCGGGCGCGACTCCCTATACGATCGGACTCGCGCTCGGCGTCTACGGATTGAGTCAGGGTCTCCTGCAAATGCCGTTCGGCCTGCTCTCCGATCGCATTGGGCGCAAGGCCATGATCATCTTCGGACTCGTACTCTTCGGGCTCGGCAGCGCTGTCGCTGCGAGCTCGCGATCGATCGACGGCGTCATCTGGGGCCGTGTGCTGCAGGGGGCCGGGGCGGTCGGCTCGGTGATTCTCGCGCTGGTCGCGGATCTCACGGCGGAGGAGAACCGCACAAAGGCGATGGCGCTGGTAGGCATGACGATCGGCTTCTCGTTCCTCGTCGCCATCGTGGCCGGTCCAGCCGTCGCGGGTTGGGTCGGTATCGGGGGCATATTCTGGCTCATGGCCGCCCTGGCGCTGGCCGGCATCGCCATCACGATCTTCGTGGTTCCCAAGCCCCGCCGACAGCGCGTTCACCGTGAGGCGGAGCCGGTCCCGGCGCTGCTCGGCGCGACGCTGCGCAATCGGGAACTGCTGCGCCTCGACTTCGGCATCTTCG
>DASVWT010000350.1:0-2843 GCA_036393055.1 Steroidobacteraceae bacterium | reverse complement strand
AGCTGCTGGCGCATCTGCTCGCGGTAGCTCGCATAGTCGATCCCCTGCTGGGAGAGTACCGTCGGCAGGTCGGAGAACGCGATGTTGTTGCGCTTGGCCACATCGGCGAGCGCGGAGTTGAGCTGGTCGTCGGAGATCGTGATGCCGTCGCGATTCGCCTGCTCGAGCTCGATCCGCTGCAGGATCAGGCGATCGAGCACCTGCTTGCGCAGCACGCTCTCGGGCGGCAGTGCCATGTTCTGCGCCTGCAGCCGGGTGGTGACCTCCTTCATCTGGGCATCGACTTCGCTCTCCAGCACCACGCCGTCATTGACCACCGCCGCGATGCGATCGAGGAGTGCCCCCTGGGTGGAGAGGTCCCGGGTCTGGGCCAGAGCCGGTCCCTGCAAGGCCAGGGAGAAGGCCAGGGCGCCCAGAATCAATACCAATAGCCGCCGCATGCGCTCGTAATCCTCGGTGGAAGGCCCTCAGCGGGCCGGAAATGCTTCGGTTTTCGCTTCCGTCGGAGTGTAGCCGGGAATGGCCTCGACCAGAGAGGCATCCGACGCCGATCCGACACTGGCCAGTCCCGTGAGTTCCAGCTGTAGCCAGATACCCGTGTCCTGGGGCCCGGTGCGGGCCGAGCTGGTCGTAGGACGCGCACCGACGTAGCGGCGGGCGCCCAGGCGCAGACTCCAGCAGCACGCACGGTACTCGAAGCCCGCGAATCGCTCCAGCGCCACATGGTCTGCCAGCGAGTACACCCCGCGCGCGAAAACGCTCCAGGACCGCCCTATGGGCCACGCGGCAGAGGCCTCGAGCTGCTCGATATTGCAGCTGGGCGTCACGGGGGTTCCGCACAGCGGCCCCGCACCGGCATCGGCGCTCAGGAGGGTGGCCTCCTCATAGATCCCGCGCTCGAACCGGTACCCCACATTGATGACCCGGTCCGGGGCGGGACGGTATTGCACTTGAAGCTGCGCGCGCTGGGTCCGGGACGACTGCGGGTTCCACTGCAGCGCGGCATCCGCGCTCCAGTGCTCGAAGGCGGTGAGGGCGAGCTGTGCGACCAGGTCCGAGCGTCTGTCGGTGCGCGCGAGCTCGCCGGGCAGGGTGACGCGCGGATTGGTGAAATAGATCTCCTGCCCGAAGGTCGCCGTCAGGTATTGGCGTCCGTCCATGGCATTGAGGAGCCTCGTCGTGATGCCGGCGCTCAGCTGATTGGCATCGCCCACTCGATCGGCGCCGACGTAGCGGTTGGTGCGAAAGAGCTCCACCGGATCGAGGTCGGGGACGGCGGTGTCGAAAACCGGGAGCTCCCGCTGATCGCGATAAGGCACGTAGAGATACATCACGCGCGGCTCGAGCGTAACGGTGCGCTGGCCGCGCGAGCCGGCGGCGCGCTCGAGCTGCAGTCCCGTATCGACGCTGGCAATGGGCAGTGTCCTCGAGAGCGAGCTCGATTGCCCCGGAGCGGTGTCCGACAGCTGATACCGCGTCGCGCGGTAGGCCACCGATGGGCGGAGGAAGTACCCCGGTCCCTCTATATTGAGAGAAGTCGTGGGATAGAGGTCGAGTCGCCAGCCCTCGACACCTGTCGAGCGCCGAAAATCGACCACTTCGGAGTCGAAGCCGTAGCGCAGGAGGTCACCCGGCCCCCAGCCGTAATTGGCGCCGACAGTGATGTCGGGTAGCCGCGCATAGGGTCGGTTTTCGGCCAGCAGGGTGGTGTCGATCGTCTGATACTGATCGGCGATGCCCTGGATGTCCCAGTGCAGATCGCGATAGGAGAGCACGGCGCGCCGGTCGAGGAACGGGGTGCTGGTGCCTTCCGGCCCGCTGGAGAAGTCCTCGAAATACTGCGTATCGCTGACGTTCTCGCCATCGAGGGTCAGCCGGAAGCCGTCAGGCAGCTCGGTGACGTTGACCAGCCGGATGCGGCTGCGGCTCGCGTGGAATTCCGCATCGTTGGGCAGGTAGTCCCAGTCGAGCTCGCCATGCTGGCGTTGTGTGAGGTAGCGCAGGTCACCGCCGACGTCGGGTCCGCGGCGGGTGTACTCCGTCGGCTGGAAAGTGAAGTCCGCATTCGGCGCGATGTTGAAATAGTAAGGTATCGAGACCTGCGCCCCGCCGCGCGAGGTGTTGCCTACCGTCGGGAAGAGGAAGCCGCTCTTGCGCACGTTGCCCAGCGGAAACGACACCCAGGGAAGATAGAGGATGGGCACCCCTTTGAAGTCGATGCGCGCATTGCGTCCCGTGCCCACCCGCTTGCGGGTATCGAGGCTGATGCGGGCCGCGCGCAGCACCCAGGACTGGTCGTTCACCGGGCAGGTGGTGAAGGTGACCTGCTCCAGCCGGATGAGGCCGTCGGGGCTGAGTTGCATTTCCCGGGCGGCGCCCCGCGCCGTGCGCTGCACCAGGCTGAAGGTCGCCGAATCGAACCGCGCGCCCGCGATCGGGGAGTAGCTGCCGCCCGAGCCCGTGACGTGTACCAGCGGGTCGGTGTAGTCGATACCGCCTTCGGTGCTCAGGGAGTTGTTGTTTCGATCGTACTCGAGCTGGTTCGCCTTGATGGTCCGGTCGCCCTGGCGCAGGACCACGTGTCCTTTCAGCGTCAACTGGCCGTTCACGCCGACCATGCTGTCGCTCTTGATGCTGACCTTGCCTCCGGCCGCGAGCGGCTTCTCGGCGGCCGCGGGCCGGCGGGTCCTGGAAGCGGAGCCGGCCTGCCCGGCCGGAGCGGTGATCGGCGTCGTAGTGGCCGTCGCAGGCGAAGGAGGCGGCGGCTGACCCGCGCGCACGAGCGGGGTGAGGCCGCCGAATGACAGCAAGGCGGTCCAGAATGGGCTCCAACGCGGCATGAG
>DASVWT010000349.1:0-27485 GCA_036393055.1 Steroidobacteraceae bacterium | reverse complement strand
CCCCGTCAACGTGGAACCCTGCAGGCGCGTTGACGTCTAACAAACACGCAAGAGAGCAAGCGAATGCAGAGGTTGCCATGAGCCTACTTCGATCCATCTCGCGGCTGGCCTCCGTGGCAGCGGCCACGACCCTCCTTGCCGCCGTGCCCGCCCTGGCCGTGGCACAGGACGGCGTCTCGGCGGTCTGGGTGCCCAAGCACATCCAGTTCATCTACCAGGGCTTCACCACCCGTTATTCCTGCGACGGGCTGCGGGATCAGATCCGCTCCATGCTGGACAAGCTCGGCGCGAAGGACCTCAAGGTGCGGGAGATGGCCTGTACCTCACCCCCCGGCGCGCCTTCGCCGTTCCCCGGCGTCAGGGTGGACATGCAGGTGCTGGTGCCGGCCGATTCGCCGGAGGCTTCCAAGGCCAAGAATCCGGGCCCTGCCGTGCAGGCGCACTGGAAAAACGTCGTGTTGATGCCGCAGAACGCGTCCTTCAACGAGCAGGGCAATTGCGAGCTGATCGAGCAGTTCAAGGAGACTTTCCTGCCGCTCTTCAGCACCCGGGACGTGAAGTACCGCTCCACCTGCATCCCGCACCAGATTACCCTCGGGACACATCTCAGCGCCGAGGTGCTGATGCCGTCGGCCAAGGCCGCGAGCAGCGGCAGCGACTAGTCCAAGCTGCCGCTCAAGCCCTCACACGGCCGCTGCTGTCCACGTTCGGCAGGAAGCCCGCGAGCAGCCCGATGACCGGCAGGAAGGCGCAGATCCCGTAGACCAGGCTGATGCCGTACGAATCGGCGACTTTGCCGAGCACGGCGGCGCCGATGCCACCCATGCCGAAGGCGAAGCCGAAGAACAGGCCCGCCACCGTGCCGGTGCGGCCGGGCAGCAGCTCCTGCGCGTAGACGATGATCGCCGGGAACGCGCTGGCGAGGATGACCCCGATGGGGATCGTCAAAACCACCGTCCAGAGCAGGTTGGCGTGCGGCAGGACCAGCGTGAATGGCAGCACGCCCACGATGGATCCCCAGATGACGTACTTGCGTCCGATCCGATCCCCCACGGGGCCGCCGAGAATGGTGCCGAGCGCCACCGACCCCAGGAACACGAACAGGAGCACCTGCGAAGTCTGCACCGTCACGTGAAAGCGGGTGATGAGATAGAAGGTGTAGTAACTGGTGAGGCTGGCCAGATAGAAGTACTTGGAGAAGATGAGGGCGAGCAGCACGCTGATTGCGATGACCACCTGTCTGTGGGTCGGCGTGGCGTGAGCGTCCGCAGCCCTGGCGCGCGGCTTCAGCCGCGCGATCCCGTGGAGCTTGTACCAGTGCCCCACGTTGAGGAGCACGAAGATGCCGAGGAGCGCCGCGCACGAGAACCAGAGGACGCTCATCTGGCCGTGCGGCAGCACGATGAAGGCGGCCAGGAGCGGCCCGACCGCAGAGCCGAGATTGCCGCCGACCTGGAACACCGACTGCGCAAGTCCGTGCCGGCCGCCCGAGGCCATGCGCGCCACCCGCGAGGACTCCGGGTGAAAGACCGATGAGCCGGTGCCGATCATGGAAGCCGCGAGGAGCAGCAGAGGATAGGTGCGCGCCGAGGCGAGAAGCGCGAGCCCCCCCAGGGTAAAGGTCATCCCGGTGGCGAGCGAGTACGGGCGCGGCTTGCTGTCGGTGTACCGGCCGATGAGCGGCTGCAGCAGCGAGGCGGTGATCTGGTACGTGAAGGTGAGGATTCCGATCTGGCCGAAGCTCAGCGCGTACGAGGTCTTCAGCATCGGATACAGCGCCGGTAACAGCGACTGCATCATGTCGTTGAGCAGATGACAGAAGCTGATTGCGGCCAGCACCGAGAAAGCGGTGCGGCCGGCGGCGCTCGCCCGGCTCATGCCTGCTGCGGCTTCGTTCACGGAATGTCCTGGAAGGAGCCCTGGGATTCAGGGGTGTCGAGGGGACACTTTGCCGGATCGCGCCTGGGAAGCGCATCTCTCCTTCGGGGGTATCCCGGGGCACCCGCATTCCAGGGGAGCGGGTCTCAGAGAGTGCCACGGACGGCGGAGCGCCGACTGCGCGGTGCTCTTCGCCGGGTCGGCCGCAGGGGAAGGCACGGCCTTCCCCTGCCATGCTTCAACTAGTTATTGGGATTGCTGCCGGGACTGCTGTCCTGCAGCGGGAAGGCCTGGGCCGCCGGTCCGTTGCCCGGGTGGGCGGGGGCGGCGGATGGGGCCGCGCCCGCGGGAGCCGCGGCGGAGCTCGTCATCGAGGAGGCCGGTTGCAGGCCGGCGCCCTCCGACACGGCGGTCAGGAAGCGCCGCGCGGCATTGTCATCGGTGTGGACTGCGCCGGAGATGATGTCCGAGGCGAGCAGGCCCGGCCGCTGGTAGAGCTCCGCGTTCGCGGAATCGTCGATCGTCAGCGCCGCGCCCGACAGTGCCACCCCCGCGAAAATGCCGCGGGTATGGGAGTACGAGTACACCCCGGCGTTGAATGCCTGGTCGGTTGCCGCGGATGCCTGGCGCCCAACCGGGCCGGCCGCGACGGAGACGTCACCGCCGAGCGTCAGCTTGCCGCCGGTGATGCCTTCGATGCCCTTTCTGGAGGTGAAGACCAGCACCAGATCGGTCTTCTGCACGCCCCACTGGAAGCCGAAGCTGCCGCCCGTCAGGGTCACGAAGATAGGGCTGCTGAAGTGCCCGCTGCGGTCCCTGACCACGAGCACGCCGTGCCCGCGCGCGCCGCCGAGGAAGAAGGCAACTTTGGTGAATTCCGGGATGACTGCGATGCCGTAGGCCCGCTCGAGCAGCCGATCGGGAATGCCCTGATCGCGCGCGTTGCGGATGTCGTTGAGCACCTGTGTGGCGAGAAGAAGACGCCCTTCCTCCCGAGCCGCCTGTGCGTGTGCGGCGATGGTCGTGAATGCGAGCACGACGCCGGCGAGAGTGGTCAGTAAGCGAGTACGGATGCGCATGCCTGAGGTCCTCTTTGCTGTCGCCGGAGACCGACAAGCCGGAGCCGGCGGCAGCGAATGCGCGAAGCTTACCGCAGATCGACAGACTGGAGTAAACAGGCGCCGATGAGCGGCCCGTTCAGGCGATGTTCAGAACCGTAATGATCGGACCGCGACGATCAGAACCACAATGAAAAGTACGCCTGGTAAATGCTGGCATCGAGTGAGTAGAGCGGCTCCTGCCCCGCCTTGATCGCGCCCGGATCGAGCTTCGAGTAGAGCGCATCGCGGTAGTCGACATAGCCGATCATCATACGATCGAAGCTGAGCGTCGCGGTGCTCTTCTGTATCCAGGTGAGCCGCGGGATCGAGAAGGCATACGAGGCCTCGAAGCCGAAAGTGATGCTGTGGAAGGCTGCGAGCTCCCGGTCGCGCGCCATGAAGTTGGAGTAGTTGGCGTAGGGATACAGATCGCTGTAGAAGCTCGCCGCCCCCTGGCGGTAATAACGGATGTTGCCGTCGAGCGTCCAGTGGTGCCTGACCGGCTGCACGTAATCGAGCTGCAGCGTATGCGCGACGATACCCCAGGAGTCCGTGAAGAAGCGGTATTTTCCGGTGAGGGCGGCCCGGTAGGGGAGGTAGTACTTCAGGGAGCCCGAGAAGGCGTCCATGGTCCGCGTGCCAGGATAGATCTGCGGCGCGAGCGAGTAGCCGACCGGGTTGTTGGGATCGATGTAACGCACTTCCCGGTAGGGATTTGCGAGATAGCCCTGGTCGCTCGAGAACTGATAGTTCAGCGTGCCGATGAGATTGCGGGTCAGGACCTGGCTGAGGCTGACCCCGTACACGCGGTGATCGGCGCGCTGGTGGAACGTCGGGTCGTTGACGATTACACCGTTCACCTTGATGTCGCGGAATATCCGGTCCCAGCCGCGGCTGTAACTCAAGGTGACGGTGGTGAGGTCGCCGAACATGTCCTGGCTGATCGAGTAGTACGAGGTGTTCGCCCTGTAGTCCGGCTCCACGCTGTTGATGAATCCTGCGCTGTAAGTCGTCTTGCCGTGCAGGTACTGCGCGCCGACGCTCTTCTGCGTACGCGTCTCCTTGTAGGGACTGGCGGACAGCAGGACGTCGATCGAGGCGCTCGAGATCATGTCCTGGTAGTAGTTGGCGTTGACGGCGAAGTGATCGCCGATCCTCTTCTGGACGAGGATCGAGGGACCCTGGACGGTGATACCGCCGCCCTGGTAGCGGTGATAGAGCACGTCCGCGCGGTCCTCCGGCAGGACGCCGGCGAGTGCGGGTAGCGCCGCGAGGCAAAGCGCGGCCAGCGCGCGTGCGCACCAGCCGCACGACCTGCGTCCGCGAATTCCCCGGCTCAATTGCATCCGCAGCCGCCGCCGATGCTACCCGTGGCGCCCCGCGCGCCCTCACGCGCCTCGAACACGTGGTCGAGGTAAGTGCTCGAGACGGGATTGCGGTCGAGCGCCATGATTGCGTCGGCGAGATGCTCACGCTCGTAGGGCTTCACCCACGGCTCGATGGGCGAGCACGCGGATACCGAGGCGAGCAGGGCCGCCGCCAGGAAGGCTGCGATGAGCCGGTGAGTCGATCTGCTCATGGCGACCTACTGGACGATCAGTGCCCTGATGCTGTTCATGTATTGATTCTCGTCCCCGGGCAGGTAGCCGTTGTGCACGTAGCGCACGATGCCCTGCCGGTCGATGATCACGGTCGTGGGCATGGCCTGCACCTGATAGAGCTGGCTCACTTCACTCTTGGGATCCAGGAGAACAGGATAGCTCACCGGCGTCTTCTTCAGCCAGGCGTCGGCATTGCGCGGGTTCGGCTCGACATTGACGCCGAGCAGCACGAAGCCCATGTCCTTGTACTGTTTGTAGATGCTGTCGAGCAGCGGCATCTCCTGCCGGCAGGGACCGCACCAGCTCGCCCAGAAATTGATCATGACCACATCGCCCTTGAACTGCGCCAGCCTCACCGTCCTGCCGTCGACCGACTGCAGGGTGAAGGCGGGGGCCCGCACGTCGGCTGCTGCGGCCCAGACGGGCAGGGCCAGCGCCAGGATGGCGGCCAAGGAAGTGACCATGGCAGCGATTCGATTCCTCATGTATCTTTTCCTCCGAGCCTCAGAAGAAGACTGCGACGCCGACGCCCGCTTCGAAGTTGTGGGTCAGCTTGTTGGCGCCGAGCAGAGCCGACTGGAACATGTGATCCTCGAAACCCACGTGGACCGCGAGCCAGTCCGCCGGCAGCACCTGATACCCGCCGCCGACGGTCACGGTGAACTTCTTGTCACCGGCGAACTGGGTGGCGCCCGCCCCGCCGATGACATAAAACGAGCTGGTCATGGCGCGGCTGCGGCCGAAGAATGCCTCGCCCGGAAGGAAGTTGTAGCCGAGTCCGAGATCGTAGTACGTGAACTTCCTCTCACCTTCGGTCAGCAGGCGGATGTTGCCCCCGAGCGTCTCGAAGCTGGTGAGTCCGCCCGTCGCGCGGCCGGCCTCGGCCCGCACGAACAGGTCTTCCGTCAGATGATAGGCCAGGTCGAACCCGTACCCCGGGTGTGAGCCGAAGTCCTCGATCGACATCACCCCGTAATGCACGCCGAGCTCGACGTTGGAGCTGCGGATCCTCGGCGCCTTGGCTCTGCGGCGCTCGATGCGCGGTTGGATCGCGCCGGGCGGCACGTTGTCGCCGGCCGCCGACCGGCTCGTCTGCGTGGCTTCGGCGCGCGCCTCCTCCCTGGCCGCGCGGACCTCGGCACGATGCTCGCGCCAGCGATGCACCGTGGCGCAGCCCGGCAACGTCGGCAGCATCAGCAGCGCTGCCGTCAGAAGAAGACCGCGAACCCGAGTTTCCATTCGTCCTCCACCTGATTTCGATTCTGCGTCGTGATCACGACATGAGTCTTGTATTCGGCACGCAGGAAGAAGCTGCGGCCGATGTAATAGCGCAAGCCGCCGCCGACGTACGCCGTCTGCTCGGTCCGGTTGGAAGGCTGCACCAGAGTGGCCTTCGGCTCCACGTGCAATACCCCGATGCCGAGCATGAGGAAGGGGCTCAACCGCCACTGCGGCATCGGCACGTGGGTGAGGCCGATATCGGCGGTCACACCGTTGGAGTACCTGCCGAGGAACTGCCCGAGCGCAGCCTCGATGGCGAGCTGGGAGTTGAACGAGTAAGACCCGTAGGCGGAGACCAGGTTGGCGCCGCCGAATACGCCCGCGAACGCGCCTGCCTCGAAGCGGTGCGAGGTATAGCCGGCGCGATTGCCGACGCTCAAGGGGAGCGGCGCGCCGTCGGCTAGTACCGTTTTCAGCATATCATCCTCGGACGCCCATCCCTCGACGCCTCGCCGGGTGCGGACCTTGAGCCACTGCGTCCGCCGGAACAGCACGAGGACGCTCTCACCTTGGGGCACGACGTCGAATACCGGGTAGCCCCGGCCCGGTCCCGTATGCAGCTCCAGGTAGGGCGTCTTGACGAAAACCTGCACGTAACGCCGCGCGTGGTGCGTGAACAGGTGCGCGCTGCACACGGCGGGAGCCATGAGCGCGGCAAGTATCAACAGGAGGGCAGTGGGAGCGCGGCGCAAGCCTGGTCCTAGTTCTTGGGTACGTTCGGGTCGAACGGGTTGTTATAGTTCTGGGCGCCGATGTCGAGCCACTCCGAGATCAGGCGCAGCTCATCGGGCGAGAGAATTCCCTTGTGGATGGCATCCGCGCTGCCGGGGGCGAAGAGCGCGAGCGAAGCACTCGAGTTTGGTCCGTTGGCATCGCCGGCATCGAGAAAGGGTCCGACGGAAACCGTGGTCGGATTGCCGCTGGCATCGGGCGGGCCGGGGATATTGTGGGGGAAGAGCAGGTCGACGTAGGAGACGAGCTCATTCGCATCGGTGTTGGAGGCGGTGTTCGACAGATCCAGGTTGCCGGCCGGCTGCGCGGGTGCCGCGGCCGGGCTGTGGCAACCCGCTGATGAGCAGGACTCGCTGACGGTGCCCTTGTTGGGGTCGTTCACCGTGCGCGGAGTATCCCAGATCGGCTGAATATGCTCCGGATAATCGATGACGACCCGGCAGTTGGAGGCCCAGGTGCTCTCGCAGCCCGGCGTCGCCGCGGGGATGGGCGCTACTTCGCCGGCGGGCAGCTTCGAGTATCGATAAGCGATGGACGGGTTCGCGGTCAGACCCTGCGAGGTGTCCGTCCACACGTCTGTGTAGAAGACATCGATGCTCGGCGTCATGCTGCACTGTGCAGTGGACAGAGCGCTGCCGACGCAGGAGGCGGCCGCGCGTGCCTCTGCCATGGTCTGCCCGGCTTCGGGCAGGTAGCCATCGACAGCGATGCTGTCCGGGAATGGCGCGCCGCCCGCCGCTCCGGAGTAAGCGGCGGCGAAGAGGCCGGCCCGGCCGTGGGAATAGGGCTTGGCGGTGGTCGGCGGCGTGTGGCAGCCGTTGCAGGTCACGACCTCGCCGGCTCGCACCTGCAACCAGTCGCTGTGCTCGGGAAAGCCGGGCAAGCGCCGCGCGTTCGCGTCGAGGATCTCGATCTCGAAAGCCACGTCGGCCGGCACTTTGATCTTGACCGAGCCATCGGGCTCGATTGGGGCGTAACCCATGATCTCGCGCATGTAATCGGATGCGCCGAACGCCTCCTGCGCGAGATTGACGACCTTCCTGTCGGGGATGGAGACCGCCTTTACCAGGCGGATGAAGCGGGCCGGCCGGGTGCTCGCCGGCGTCTTGCCGTCGGAGAGGGTGGCGATGCCGCCCGGCGCGCTATCCACTCCATCGAAGTCGTAGACGCTCTTGATGTCGATCTCGCCCACGCCTTCGCCCTGCAGCTCCGGATCGGGGGTAATGGGCGGGATGATGGTGGGGATGGTGCGCGGCTGGGCGGCGGCGACATCCGTGACCATCACGCCTTCGGTCGGCTGAATGATGGGAGTGAAGGTGTTCTGGGCCGGATCGAACATCCACAGGCTGTAAAGCGGCGGAGCGGCCTGGGCGTTCGGGCTTTGCAGCGCCTGCGTGGTGCAGGGCACGATGGCCGGCGGGGTCTGGGTGTTATCGAGCAACCGGCACTCGCTCCAGCTCACCAGGATGCGGCCGGTGCCATCCCACAGCGGCCAGGCGGAATTGAACCTGCCGCCTGCCGAAGGGCCCGGAAGGGTGCTCACCGGGTTTGACGTCGCGGGCGACTGAGCAGGTCCGGTGAGCGTGGGGTAGGCGAGCAGCGGCTGGGTGTTCTCGACATAGTGGGTGCCGTCGATGATCTCCAGCTGACCGCCGAAGTCGACGCCGGTGTATTGCCGCGCTATGACGAGAATGTCGCCGCTTTGCATCTCGTGCGGATGGGAAAACTCGATGACGCTGCCATTGGTGCCGGTCATGTGGCTCTGCGCGCCGTAGTACAGCTCGAGGTCGGTGCCATCGGGATGGATGGTGTAGAGATCCATCTGGTCCTTGCCCGGTGCGTGGTTCCAGCGGGTGAAGAGGATCCGTCCGTCGGTGAGCACGGTGGCATCGCGATCGTGGCTCTGGTTGAAGGAGATCTGATCGATCCTGGTGCGGTCGGGGCTGATCACGTGCAGGTCGAAGATCGGCTCGGTACGCGCCTCGTCCTCGGCGACGAACTGCGGCTTGCCCTCGTTGATCAGGATCGCCTGCGAGCTCCTCTGGCGCGTGGAGGAGAAGACGATGCTGCCGTCCGGCAGGTAGTGCGGTGAGACATCGTTGACGGTATCGGGGGCCGTATCCGCCGATGGATCGATCATCGGCGCCAGCGTATTGGTGGCGATGGTGTATTCGTAGATTCGCCACGAGGGCGCCTTCGCCGGATCCATGTTCGCGGTAATGGGACCGCGCATGGCGAACGCTACCTTGGTGCCATCCGGCGACACATCTACGTCCTTTACGTCGTAGGTGGCACCGGCGGTGATGTGCGCCGTGATGTTCGTCTCCGGTGCGTTCGGCGAGGCGGCGGAGCGCATGTAAAGATCCGCCGAGGGAGTCGCCACGCGCATCATGCGTAAGTCGTCCTGCGCCACGTCGCCATTAGCCGTCGTGGGGATCGTCCGCTTGACGTAGAAGATCGGAAAATCCACGGTGCCGGGATCCGGCCCCTGGCTGTTGGCAAGATTGACGCTGCCGCCGCCGCTGCCGCCGCAGCCACCAAGAAGCATGGCGGCAAGGCAAAGGACCAGCGCCGTCGCGGCGCGGCGTGGCGGTGTCCGGAATTGCGGTCTTTGTGAGAACGGCGTCACGCTTTCACGCTGCAAGCTCATGCCAACCACTCCGGACGGACCCGTCGCGGGCGACTCCGGCGAAGGGCGAATGTAACATAACCTTGGACGTCGGCGCGGCCGTTCTTCTGTCCTGTCGATCCCGTCACGCTTCCGGCCGGTCCGCGATCCGGGTGGCGCTAGTAGGCCCTCTCATGTCAGTGCGCCGCCGTGACCGGACTCGCACTTTGACGGCAGTCGGCGCTGCGCGCCGCGCGAGCGGCGACGGTGATGGACCGGGAGTGTTGGAAAGTGACATCAAACAACAAGGATGTCGTCGTCCTGCGACGTTGGTTTCCACGATTCCCAGCCGGTATAGTGCCGTCGCATCGGCATTGGGAGTGAACGGGTGCCATGAATACTCGATCGGGCAATCGACACCGCCGCGAGGGTCTCGGGCCGCGCGCCATCTGCGGCGCGGTGGCTCTCGCGCTGCTGGCCGCGCAGGCCGCGCCGCCGGCGTTCGCCGGCTCGGCCGAGCAGGCAAGGCGCATCTACAGTCGCATTGCCGGCGTGCCTCCCTCGCCGGCGGATATCGCGAACATGGTTTCTCTCATGGGGCCGAGTCCGGCCAGCCAGGCCGGCCTGGTGGCGGCGGCGGCGTACGCAACCAATACGCAGTCGTTCTACAACGTGACCCTGAAGGAGTTCGTCAATCCCTGGACCAATCGCGATCAGTCGGCGTTCGTGCCGCTCAACGATTACACGGCGACCGTGATCGGGATGGTCCGCGACAACGTGCCGTTCAATACGGTGCTATCGGCGAACATCCTTTATGTCTTCAATGCGCCCGGCCTGCCGGCGCCATCGCCTGCCAGCAACGACCACTACGCGCAGGCGGAAGCGCAGAACATCGACATGAGCGACAAGACGAAGTTCGTGCAGACCACGCAAACCGCCGTCTATGGCCTGCCGGACCCTGCGACCGCGGGCGTGTGGACCACGCGGGCGGGTGCCCAGGCTTTCTTCATCAATGGCACCAACCGCGCGCAGTTCCGATACACGATGCTGAATTTCCTCTGCCATGACATGCAGACCGTGATGGACAACACACGGCCCACCGATCGCATCCGGCAGGACGTGGCGCGATCGCCGGGCGGCGACAGCCGGGTGTTCCTCAACAACTGCGCCGGCTGCCACAGCGGCATGGATCCCATGGCGCAGGCGTTCGCGTACTACGACTTCAGTACCACGTCGAACCAGCTCGTCTATGCGCAAGGCCAGGTCCAGCCCAAGTACCTGAAGAACAGCCAGAACTTCCCCTGGGGCTTCGTGACGCCGGACGATACCTGGTCGAACCGCTGGCGCGCCGGTCCCAACGCGGATCTCGGCTGGGATCAACGCCTTCCGGGCAGCGGCGAGGGCGCCAAGTCCCTTGGCGTGGAGCTCGAGTCGAGCGAGGCTTTCGCGAACTGCCAGGTCGTCAAAGTCTTCCAGGCAGTGTGCCTGCGGGCGCCCAGCACGGCCGATCAAACCGTGCTTACCGCGATAGAGCAGACCTTCAAGTCCAACGGCTACAGCCTGAAGGACGTCTTCGAGCAATCCGCCGCCGCTTGTGCCGGCAGTTGAGACCTACGCCAGAGGATACGCTCCATGAGGCGCCTCCAAGCAATCCCGCGCGTCCCGGTACCGCTCGCGACGATAACCGGTCTGCTGCTCGTACTGGGACTGACCGGTTGCGGGCCGAGCGGCCCGGCGACACAGGTCAACCAGTCGACGGCACCCGCTACACAGAGCAATTATACCGGGCCTGCGCCGGCGAGTAAGGACGTCCAGGCCTTCCAGGTAGGCCTCTGGAACAACATTCGCTCATCGGACCGCTGTGGCGGCTGCCATTACGCAGGCGGACAGTCGCCGCAGTTTGCCCGCTCGGATGACGTGAATCTCGCCTACCAAGCGGCCCTGCCGTTGGTCAACACCTCGCAGCCGGGCGAGTCGACGCTGGTGCTGCAGGTGGGCGGTGGGCACAACTGCTGGGTCGCCTCGCCGCAGGCCTGCGCCGACACGATGCTCACCTGGATCCAGAACTGGATCGGCGGCGGCGCCGGCGCGTTGGAAAAGGTGCAACTGGTGCCGCCGCCGGATCAGCCGGTCGGTGGGACCAAGACTTTTCCGAGCGATTCGAGCAGTTTCGCCAACACCGTCTACCCGCTCCTGAGGCAGTTCTGTTGGCAGTGCCACGATCCGACTTCCTCGACTCCTCAGGCGCCATACTTCGCGAGCGCGGACGTCAATCAGGCCTACATCGAGGCGCAGCCGAAGATCAATCTCGATGACCCCGCGGCCTCGCGCTTCGTGGAGCGCCTGGCAACCGAGTCTCACCACTGCTGGGTGACCACGGGCACTTCTCCCGATTGCGCCGGCAGCGCCGCGCGGATGCTGGCGGCCATCACGAGCTTTGCCGATACCATCCCGGCGACCAACGTCCCCTCATCCTGGGTGATCTCGAAGGCCCTCATGCTGCAGCAGGGGATCATCGCCTCGGGGGGCAGCCGCTACGATGCGGACACCATTGCGAAATACGAGTTCAAGGAAGGGTCTGGCAGCGTTGCGTACGATACGAGCGGCGTCAGTCCCGAGGCTGACCTGACGGTATCGGGCAATGTGACCTGGGATCAGGCGTGGGGCATCATCTTCGGGCCGGGCAGCCGGGCACAGGCGCTGACCACCAGCAGCCAGAAGATCGCCAACCTCGTCCAAACCACCGGTGAATACTCGATCGAGGTATGGGCCTCGCCGGCCAACATCACGCAGACGAAGGCGAACATCGTCAGCTACTCGGGCAGCGATACCGCGCGCGATGTCACTCTGGGGCAGAGCGCCGCGCAATACCAGGCGCAGACGCGCAGCGCCAGAACCGATACGAACGGCAATCCGGCACTGCTGACCTCCGCGACGGCGGATGTCGCCCAGGCGGCCCTGCAGCACATCGTGCTCACCTATGACCCGGTGAACGGACAAAGGCTTTACGTCAATGGCCAATTCACGGGTGACGTGGACCCGAACGGCGGCGGCTCGCTTGCGAATTGGGACAACACCTTCGCCCTGGTACTCGGCAACGAGACTACCGGCGATCGGCAGTGGCTGGGAGAGATCCGGTTCCTCGCGATCCACGACTCGGCGCTCACTCCCGCCCAGATCCAGCAGAACTACGGCGCCGGGGTCGGGCAGAAGTACTACCTGCTGTTCGATGTGAGCAGCATCGTGGGCATTCCGCAGTCCTACATCATGATGACGGCTGCGCAGTACGACAATTACAGCTATCTCTTCTACGATCCGACGTTCATCAGCCTCACCGCCAATGCGCAGCCGCAGAGCATCCCGGTGAAGGGCATCCGGATCGGCATCAACGGCCAGATTCCGACGGTCGGCCAGTCGTTCACGACCATCGACACCACGATCGGCGGGTCGGCCTACACGGCGGCGAATGGGCAGCTGCTCTCGAGCGTGGGCGCGGTGATCGGTGTGGATACCGCAGTGACGAGCGACATGATCTTCCTGTCGTTCGAGCACCTCGGCAATCAGACCAATGTGTACGTGGAGCCCACTGTCCCGGCGAATCCGCCTGCGGCGGTCGATACGCCGCAGCCGGACGTCGGCGTGCATTTGTTCGCGGAGATCAACGCCTCCATGTCGCATGTGACGGGCGTGCCCGTCACCGACTCGACAGTAGCTGCTCTCTATGCCTCGGAGGAGCAGTCACTGCCTGCCGTCCCGCAGATCAATGCGTTCACGGCTTCGGAGCAGGCGGCCATCTCGCAGCTCGCGGGGGCTTATTGCAGCGAGCTGGTGAGCAATCCGTCGTACCAGGCCCAGTTGAATACCCTCTTTCCGGGTATCTCCGGCAGCCTCACGACTGCGGCGAATCAGTTCTTTACCAGTGCGAGTGCGGAAGACGACGTCAGCGTTCCTCTGGCGAATGCGCTAATCGGCATCAACGGGGATCCTGCCTATGCCGCGGTGCAAAACGAGGTCAATTCGCTGCTCGCGCGGGTCCCGGCGCTGAGCGGCGGGGCGACCGTGGCAGTCGCAACCCAGGCAGCCTGCCAGGCGGCGCTCGGCAGCGCCGCACTCACCCTGAAATAGGCGGGCAAGAGGAGATCGCAAGTCATGCTCATTCGCAAGAAACCTCCCCGTCCGCATGCTCCGGGCGAGCCTCTTCTGCACGAGAATCACCGGCGTCCGGTCACCCGCCGCGAGCTGCTCTCGGCCGGGCTCCTCAGCGCACCGGCCATGGTCATGGCGCCCGCCTGGCTAGCCGCACTGCTCAAGCCCGGGACCGCGCGTGCGCAGGCAATCGGCCTCGATGGAGACATCCAGGCGCTGACCGCGGCGGGTCAATGCAACATCACCCCCGGCGCGGGCCTGGTTCCCTTCATCTGCTTCGACCTCGCGGGTGGGGCAAATCTCGTCGGGTCCGAGGTCATCGTGGGCGTTCAAGGCGGGCAGGCGAATTTTCTGTCGACCGCGGGCTACGGCAAGATGGGAGTTCCCGGGAGCATGGCGCCGACCTCGGGCGCCTTCGTGAGCAACGCGCTCGGCCTGCTCTGGCATTCCGACGGAGCGATCCTGCGCGGAATCATGTCCAAAGCCAGTGCCGCGACCACTGCCGGTACGAACGGCGCGGTGTTCCCGGCATTGTCGGAGAACGACACCGGCATCAATCCGCACAACCCGATGTACGGCATCGCCAAGGTGGGGGCCCGCGGATCGCTGCTGACACTGATAGGCACCGAGCCCACGATCTCGGGCGGCAATTCAGGCGCGCCGCCGAATCTCGGCGGGGTCATGATCGACCCGTCGTTGCAGCCGAGCACCATCGATCGGCCGAGCGACGCCACGGGACTGGTGGGCACCGGCGGCGCGAGCGCCGATCGGCTCTCCGTGGCCGTGCTCGAATCCCAGGCGCGCATCAGCGGCGGGACCACCGCGTACACCGCGGGCGATGACACCACCTTTGGCGGCGTACTCACCTCCCCGAGTGGCGGCACGCCGGGCGTGCAGCTCTATACGAGCAGCGGCGATCCAAGCAGCCAGGCGGCCGATGATGCGCTGCTCAAGAACGATGTCCGCTGCAATTACGTGAAGAGCGCCTACAACACCGCGAATTTCGGTACGCCCGCCGACTTCGATCCGACACAGGATGCCAATATTGTCGGACCCATCTTCAATGCCTCGGATTTCAGCGATTCCGATATTGCGAAGACCGCCACGGTCATGAAGCTGGTGCTGAACGGGTTCGCGGGCGCCGGCACCATCACTCTCGGTGGGTTCGACTATCATGACAACACGCGCGCCACCGGGGAGACGCGCAATTTCAAGGCCGGTCAGATGATCGGCGCCGTGCTCGAATACGCGCAGCGAATCAAGAAGCCCGTCATGATATACGTGCTCAGCGACGGTTCGCTCACTTCGAGCGGCATGGTCGATACGACGCCCGCTGGCCGCGACAAGCTGGCGTGGCAGGGCGACTCGTCCGCGGTGGCTTCCACTTTCTTCCTGGTCTACAGTCCCAGCGGCCGGCCACAGCCGCTGAACGGTGCCGCCAGCCAGCAGATCGGCTATTTCAGCGCCGACGGCTCCGTGGTGAGCACGTCGAGCCCCGGCGCCAATTCGGTCGTGCAGCTGGTCGAGATGGTGGTTCTCAACTACCTCTCGTTGCACCAGAGCCTCGTCGGCCAGTTCGGCACGCTGTTCCCCCAGCAGGGATTGGGCGCCAACCTGGCGTCACTTACGGCCTTTGCGCCCATCAGCGCTTGAAATGGGGCGATTGATGTCGTCGCGGGCCATTCGAGTCCGGTCGGGGCCGTGTCCGCGGGCGCTGGTCGCCGCGCTGGCATGGGTCTGGACTCTGCCGGTCTTTGCCGCCCGGTTTCACGCGGCGCCGGGGCTTGCGGCACCGGATTTCGCGCTGCGGGCCCTTGCCGGGCCCAACGTGCGGCTGTCGGAGCACATCGGGCAGGTGGTCGTGATCTCGTTCTGGGGGGTGGGGTGCGATGCCTGCCGGGGGCAGCTCGAGTCCCTGCAGCAGGATTTCAGCCGGTACGGGAGCCAAGGGCTGCGCGTTTATGGGGTGGAGGTCGCGGACGAGCAGGCGCAGGCGCTGCACTTCGCGCGCGGGACGCATGTCACATTCCCGCTGCTGCTCGATCCGGCCAAGACGGTCGCCCGGCTCTACGACGTGGACGATCTGCCCATGACGGTGTTGATCGATCGGGACGGGAAAATTCGCCAGGTAGTGCGCGACTTCACCGAATCGAGCCGCCATGTTTGGGAGGATGAGCTGCGCACGCTCCTTGCCGAATAACGGACCGCAACCATGCCCGAAGCTCCGTACAGATTCCTGTTGATCGCGGGGCTTGCAGCCCTGGCGGCGCCCTCGGCCTTCGCCCGGAGCCCCACGCCCACCGCAACTGCGCCCGCGGCAACCGCTTCGGTCGCATCAGCCAGTGCGCAGGGCGCCGGCGGCGGCTCCGTGGACGAGCAGGTGCAGTCGCTGAAGAGCGACGTGCTCGACCTCAATCGCGATCTCTTCGTGCTCGAGCAGGAGCTGCTCTACCCGGCCAACACGCAGGTCGCCGTGTTCGTCTCCATGGACGCCGGCACGTTCTTCGCGCTCGACTCGGTGCAACTGAAGATCGACGGCAAGGAGGTCGCCGACTATCTCTACACTCCGCGGGAGGTGCACGCCCTGGCCCAGGGCGGTGTGCAGCGGCTCTATGTCGGCAATCTCAAGGTGGGTAAGCACGAGCTCGTTGCCTTCCTCACCGGCAAGGGGCCGCACCATCTCGACTACACCCGCGGGGCCACTCTGGACTTCCAGAAGAGCATCGGCGCCAAATATCTCGAGCTGACGATCACCGACGATCAGAAGAAGCTCCAGCCGCAGTTCCGCATTCAGGACTGGGAGTAGCGCTTGGTGCGCCCGGCGTGCCTCTGCGTCCTCGCCGCCGTGACGCTGCTCGCTGCGGCGTCGCCGGTTGCCGCGCGCCTGCACGATCCGGAAGCGCTTCCCGAGGTGCGCATCCAGGACCTGCCTTACGGCGACGTGCTCTTCTATTACTATCAGGGCAAGGATTTCGAGGCGGCCACGCGCCTCCTGGCCTACGAGCACTGGAGCTCGCTGCCGCATCATGAGTCTGACGCGCACCTCCTCCTCGGGGGTCTCTATCTCTCTCTCGGCATGTATGACCGGGCGGACCGATCGTTCGAGCAGTTGCTGACGAGCGATGTGCCCACGGGCGTACGCGATCGCGCATGGCTCTACCTCGGCCAGGCGCTCTACGCCCGCGGGCAATACGCCGATGCGGAACGGGACCTCACCCGCATCAGCATGCGCATGTCGCCGGATCTCGAGTCGCAGAAGGAGCTGCTGCTCGCCAACGTGTGGATGCATGAGGGCCGATTCGACCAGGCGGCACAGTTGCTCGGGAAATGGCGCGGCACTCAGCAGGGGTGGACGGCCTATGCGCGACTCAACCTGGGGATCGCGCTGGTGCGTGCGGGCCGGTTGACGGAGGCGGCGCCCGTTCTCACCTCCGTGGGGACGATGTATGCGCTCGCGCCCGAGATGCTGGCAGTCAAGGACCGGGCCAACCTGGCGCTGGGTCTCGCCTACCTGCAGGCGAAGCAGGCTGCCCAGGCGAGAGAGGCGCTGGATCGCGTACGTCTCGACGGGCCTTTCTCCAGTGAAGCGCTGCTCGCCGCCGGCTGGGCGGAGGCGGCTGACGGCAACTACCGCGCCGCGCTCACTCCCTGGCTGGCCCTTCAAGCCCGTGGAGCATTCGACCCCGCAGTAGAAGAGGCCGACCTCACGGTCCCTTACGCCTTTGTCCAGTTGAAAGCGCCGGGGCAGGCTGCCCAGTACTACCAGACCGCCCTGCACACCTATGACGACGAGTCCGCGCGGATCGATGGCGCCATCACCCGCATTCGTGGCGGCAGTCTCCTGGCGGAGCTCCTGGCCCACGAGAGCGACATGGCGGCCTCCGGCAAGGCCGGTAACGACCCGCTCGATGATGATGCCTTGCCCGATCGGCTGGGCTACGGCTGGTTCTGGCAGCTCGGGAATGTACCGAACGACGCGGAGTCTCATTACCTCTACACGGTGTTTGCCGGATCCGATTTCCAGGAAGGGCTCAGGAATTATCGCGACCTGAAGCTCATGGAGCGCATGCTGGGAGCGTGGTCGACCAGCATGGATGCCTTCCAGGAGATGATCGCGGTGCGCCGGCGCGCCTATGCCGAGCGTCTTCCCAAGGTGGACGCTCTGCTGGCCTCGGGCAAGCTCGATACGTTACGAAAGCGCCGCGCGGCGCTGGCGGACCTGCTGGCGCAGGTGAAGAGCACCCGGGACGTGGCTGCGCTCGCAACACCCGAGCAGGCGGCACAGTGGGGGCGCGTGCTGCGCGACCAAGCCATGCTGGCCCACGACCCCGACACCCCGGCCTATGCGAAACTCAGAGCACGTCTGGCTCTGGTCCGGGGCGTCCTGCTCTATCAGATGGACCGGCAGTTTGCGGCCCGCCTGTGGAGCGAGCGCAAGCAGTTGCGCAGCCTCGATCTCGCGCTGGCGAAGGCGCAACAGCGTTGGACGGGTCTCGAGGGCGGCCGGCAGACCCTGCCGGTAAAGACCGGTGATTTCGCGGGGCGAGTGAGTGAGCTGCAGCAACGCATCGGCGCCCTTCGGGTCCGGCTGGCATCCGCGGAGGACGCGCAGGGCCGCGCTCTCGCCGAGCTCGCCGTCAAGGACCTCGAGCAACGCAAGAAGCGGCTGCAGGGCTATCGGGTCCAGGCGCAATTCGCGCTCGCTACGATCTACGACCAGGCGTCCCATGCCTCCGGTCGCACCAAGGCTTCCCCGGTTACGCCGGCCGCCTCCGCCTCACAGGGAGCGCCGCAGCCGTGAGGCGGGTCAGACTGATCCTCGCGCTCCTTGGAGTGGTCGCCGCCAGCCTGGCGTTGTGTCCGATCGCCGAGCCTCACGGGACAGATCCCAACAGCGCACCGACCATCCAGGATCTCGAGTCCCATCCCGTGCAGGTGGTGACGGGCGGCGGCGTAAGCGTCAAAGCCAGCGACTCGACCGCGATGGCGAGCTACCAGAAATTCCTCGCGCTGCAGGCGACGGATCCGAAGCTGCGGGCCGAGGCGCTGCGCCGGCTGGGGGACCTCAACCTCGATGCCGGGGAGCTGCAGCGCATGCAGAGCGAGCTTTCCTCGATCGACCTGCACGGGGCCGAGGCGATCAAGCTCTACACGACCCTGCTCGCGATCTATCCGGATTACGAGCACAACGACCAGGTGCTCTATCAGCTGGCCCGGGCCTATGACACCACCGGCCAGCCCGATCAGGCGCTGCGCACGCTCGATCTCATCGTGCAGCGTTACCCCGGCTCCCGCGACATCGACGAAGTGCAGTTCCGGCGCGGCGAGCTGCTCTTCTCCTCCCGCCGCTACTCCGAGGCGGAGCAGGCGTATGCGGCGGTGATCGCCCGCGGGGCGGCTTCGCAGTATTACCTGCAGAGTCTCTACAAGAGCGGATGGGCTCTCTACAAGGCATCCCTGCCCCAGCAGAGCCTGCCGGTCTTCGCAAAGCTGCTCGACTGCGAGCTCCTGGGACAGGACGGCAGGGTGCGGCCCCTCACCGACCTGAGGCGGGCGGATCGCGAGCTGGTGGAGGACACGCTGCGTGTCATGAGCATCACCTTCTCTCAGCAGTCCGGGGCGCAGTCGATCCAGCAGTTCGTGGGCCGGTACGGCGGCCGTCCCTACGACTCGCTGCTCTACTCGAGGCTGGGCGACCTGTACGTGGTCAAGCAGCGCTACCAGGACGCGGCTGCGACGTACCTCGCCTACGTTGACAGCAATCCCCAATCGGACGCGGCGCCGGACCTCGCATCGCGCGCCATTCGCGCGTATTCCAAGGGGGGCTTCAGCCAGCTCGTCTTCCAGGCGAAGACGGACTTTGTCGAGCACTATGGATTCGGGTCAGCCTACTGGAGCACGCGCAGCCGGGCCGATCACCCCGAGGTCGTCACGGAGCTGGAGAGCGACCTGCGGGATGTTGCGACCTATGATCATGCACAGGCCCAGCGAACACATGACGTGCGCGAGTACGCAGCCGCGGCCCGATGGTATCGGGAATACCTCGACTCATTCCCGAAGGCGCCCGATGCGGCGGAGTTGAATCACCATCTCGCTGATGCCTTGTTCGCTGCGCAGCAGTATGGCCAGGCGGCGGTGGAGTACGAGCACACCGCTTATGATTATCCGCGCAGCCCACAGTCGCAGAGCGCGGGCTATGCTGCACTGACGGCGTATCAGAAGGCCGAGGCGGGATTGAGCGGCAGCGCGCTGGCCGACCTGCGGCGGCGCGCGATCGATTCCGGTGTCAGGTTCGCGCAGGCGTTCCCGGGCCACCCGGACAGCGCCGGTGTGCTGACGCGTGCCGATGAGGCCGTCTTCGCAGCGGGCGATCTGCCCAAGGCGGTGCGGATCGCCGGGATACTCCTGGCGCGCAACCCGCCGGCCGATCAGGCCAAGCGGCGCATCGCCTGGACCATCATCGGGGAGGCGGACTACAACCAGGGCCAGTTCGCCGCGGCGGAGCCTGCATTCATCCACGCGCGCGAGCTCGTCGCCTCCGACCCGAAGATGAGCGCTGATCTGACCGAGCGCATTGCCGCCACCGTTTACAAGCAAGGGGCCGCGAAGCGTCAGGCGGGCGACGGTGACGGAGCCGTGCAGGACTTCTTGCGCGTCGAACAGGTTGCTCCGGGGTCGAGCATCTGCGCGACGGCGCTCTACGATGCTTCCGCGGAGCTCGTTCGGATGAAACATTGGAGCCGCGCCGTCCGGGTGCTGCAGGATTTCCGCGCCCGCTTCCCGCACCATACGCTCTTGGCCGATGTCGATGACAAGCTGGCGGTGGCCTATGCCGGCGCCGACCAGCCGGCGCAGGCGGCGCAGCAGTTTGAGACCATTGCGGCGGAGCCGACCCAGACTCCGGCCGTCAGGAAGGAGGCGTTGCGCCGCTCGGCGGATCTCTATGCCCAGGCGCACGACATCCCGCGCGCGATGGCTGCGCTCGAGAAGTGGGTCGCGAAATATCCCGTTCCCATTGCGGACGCGGAGGAGGCGAGGGAGCGACTGGCAGAGTATGCCGCCGCTGGCGGAGACCTGACCGACCGCGATCACTGGTACCGGGAGATCGTGAAGGCGGATGCCGAGGCCGGCGCGCAGCGCACGGCCCGCACTCACTACCTTGCCGCCAAGGCGCAGCTCGCCCTGGCCGCCGGACCGCGGGATGAGTTTCGTGCCGTTCGCCTGACGCTGCCGCTCGCGCGGACTCTGAAGGCGAAGCGCAGGGCCATGGAACGCGCGATGGCAGCGTACAGGCTGGCCGCCGCTTATGGCGTCGCGGAAGTCACCACGGCGGCCACCTACGAGATGGCCGACCTCTATCAAAGGTTGGCGCAGGACGTGCTCGCCTCCGAGCGGCCGCGCCACCTGACCGGCCAGGAGCTCGATGAATACAACTCCCTGCTCGAGGATCAGGTATTCCCCTTCGAGGAGCAGGCGATCAAGGTGTATGGCCTCAATGCGGCGCGCGCCAGTCAGGGTGTCTACGACGAATGGGTGCGCAAGAGCTTCGCCGCGCTCGCGCAGCTCGATCCGGCGCGCTATGGCAAGACAGAGCTGATGTCAGATGTGGTCACGACAATCAACTAGGCGTGTCGCTGTGCCGGGGCGCAGTATCGGGGTCTCGCTTCTGCTGCTGGCCGTCCTGGCGGCGTGCTCGGTCACTCCGCGGCGCGCGGCGCAGCCCGTGCGGCCGGCGACTGCCATCGCGCACCCGGCGCCTGCCGCGGGTCCGCCGCCGGTGCCGCCGGAGGCGACGGCCGAATTCGGCAAAGCGCTGGCGCTCGCACACGGCGGCCATGACGCCGCGGCGGAAGCAAAGCTCGAGAGTCTCGCGCAGCAGTATCCGCAGTTCTCAACGCCGCTCGTCGATCTCGGGATTCTCCGTCGCAGGGATGGCAACCTCGATGCGGCGGCGAAAGCCCTCGAGCAGGCGGTTGCGCGCAATCCGCACAGCGCGGCCGCGTGGACCGAGCTCGGCGTCACGCAGCGCCTCGGCGGCAAGTTCCAGGACGCGGAGCAATCGTACGCCCATGCGGTGGCGGCAAATCCCGCGTATGCGCCCGTCTACCGCGACCGAGGCGTCCTGCGCGATCTTTACCTGGATCAGCCCGCCGCGGCGCTCGCCGATTTCCAGCAGTACCGCAAGCTCGATGGCGGCGACAAGCTGGTGGTGATGTGGATCGCAGAGCTGTCACACAGAACGGGCATCAAGGTGCCACCGCCCGACGCGCAACCGTCAGGGTCGGCCGCAGTTGCGAGCGGGCGCCCGGCCGCAGCGGTTACCCCGGTCCCCGCGCCGCCGCCGCGGGCGAGGAATTGACATGCGCGTACTCTCGCTACTCGTAGTTTCCACCTGGATGGCCGCCCCCATCGCGCTGGCGCAGACGGCCGCTGCTCAAACCACCGCGCCCCCGGCGGCTGCGACTCGATCGGCGCATCCCACTGCGGATCCGACAGGGCCGTCCCGTCGTTCACCCTCCCACCATCCGGGCTCGCGGCATACCCGAGGTACCGCCCACCGGAGTGCTACGGCGAGCACGGCCGCAGGTGTGACCCTGGGTGCGACGGACATCACGGGCAACAAGGAGCTGCCCAAGGTAATGGTCATCGTGCCCTGGAAGGACTCTCTGGGTGCGAGCGGCGTCATCAAGCCGACTGACAGTCTGCTGGACCAGGTGCTGCAGCCCGTCGATCGCGGGGTGTTCCAGAGGGAGATCCATTATTACGGGCAGCTCCAGGCGGGAGAGGCTGCCGCGGGAGGCAAAGTGGCGCCAGGTGGCGACAGTCACTGACGCAGGGCGGCGGCAGCTCACCGTGCGCGTCCGTCTCGCGATCGCGCATCGCGCGGGGCTCCGTAAAATGGGAGCGGCATCGCAGCTTTTTGGGTGGTCGTCAGTCAGTTTGGGCGGGTCCGGAACGGCCATCGGCCGGACCCCGGGGCGGGCAACGCCGAAGCGGCTAAGCGGAGAGTGATATGGGTCTCTGGAGCTTGATCGTCAGATTCTTTCAGGGCGGCGGGGACTTCATGTACCCGATCGCCGTGGTGCTCGTCCTCGGCGTGTCGATCGCGCTCGAGCGCTACATCTACCTGACTCTCACGGCCGGGCGCAACCGCCGGGTGTGGGGCCAGATCGTGCCGCTGCTCTCGCAGGGCAACTTCCGCCAGGTGGTGCAGATCACTTCCAAGTCCGACTCGCTCATCGGACACATCCTCGACTACGGCCTGGCGCGCGTGCAGTCCGCCCGGCGGCGCGATGACATCGAGAAGGCCATGGAGGAGAGCATGATGGAGGTCGTGCCGCGGCTGGAGAAGCGCACGCACTACATCGCCACCTTCGCCAATCTCGCGACGCTCCTCGGCCTGCTCGGCACCGTCATGGGCCTCATCCGCGCGTTCGCCGCGGTGGCGACCATCGATCCGGCGCAGAAGGCCAACCTGCTTTCGGCGAGCATCTCGGTCGCGATGAACTGCACCGCCTTCGGCCTGATGACCGCGGTGCCGCTGCTGCTCATCCACGCGGTCATCCAGACCAAGACCACGGAGCTGGTCGACAGCCTGGAGATGGCCTCGGTCAAGTTCCTCAACTCCATCACCGAGAGACAGTCGCCGCCGGTGCCCGCGGCCGCGGCCTGATCCGGGCCGCTCCGGCGCCGCCGCAAACGACGAGGATATCCCGATGCGCCGCTCCTATCAGGCGCGCAAGCTCCTGAGACACCAGCGCAAGCCGGCCGAGCTGATGCTCGTGTCGATGATCGACATCTTCACGGTGCTGGTCACGTTCCTTCTCATGACGGCCGTGTTCTCCCACACGGTGATCCTGCAGCTGCACCTGCCGGCGCCGCAGGCGCAGTTCCGCGCGCTGCCGCCGGGTCTGGTGCTGGAGGTGATGGTGCGCAAGAATCTGCTCGAGGTCGCGGACCGCAACAGCGGGCCGCTCGCGACCTTCCCCAACACGGCGCAGGGGTATGACTATGCCGGCCTCACCCGGTACCTCGAGCAGGTGAAGGCCCGCTTCCCCACGATGACGGCCGCCAGCATCCTGCTCGAGCCCGATACGCCCTACGATACCCTGGTGCAGGTCATGGACCACGTGCGCGTATTCGAGACCAGCGAGGGACTGCAGACGGTACAGGCAGAGCTCTTCCCGGACATATCCATCGGCGATGCGCCGCCCGCCACCGGGGTTTCGCGATGAGCTTATCGAGCCGGGCGCGCCGCATGGCGCGGCATCACCTGCGGCACCGCGCGGATGCCGAGCTCAACCTGGTGCCCTTCATCGACATCCTCACCGTGATGGTGGCGTTCCTCCTGGTGTACGCGACGCAGGTCGAGGTCATCCACAACAGCAAGGCCATTCCCCTTCCGGAGTCGATTGCGCGCCAGGCGCCGCATCCCACGGTGGTGGTGACCGTCACCAAGAGCGACATCTACGTGCAGGGCGAGCGAGTGGCAACCGTTGCACAGGTTCTCGCGCAGGCCGGCGATGAGATCGCCTCGCTCAAAGCCGCTCTGCAGAGTCAGCAGGTGGTCGGAGCGACGGCCACGGCCGCAGAGCCTGCGCACCGGGAACTGACCATCATGGCGGACAAGACGCTGCCTTACCAGGTTCTGAAGAAGGTCATGACGACCTGTACTGGCGCCGATTACAGCCACATCGCGCTGGCCGTGCTCGAGAAGGAAAAAGCGGTGACGGCCGCCGAGCTCAGATCCTCCTAGCCCCGAGCCGAAGCTGCGCATGGCCCTAGCCACCTACCATCGTGTGTACGAGCTCGCCTGGGACGGAGATCCCGAGTCCAGCCGGCGCTTTCGCCGCATTCTGCGCACGCTGCTCGCTCTCGTCGCGATCCTGGGGATTGCGATCCCGCTGTTGCCGATGCCAGCGCCCACCGCCGTGGAGACCGAAGTCCCGCCGCAGCTGGCGCGGATCATGATCGAGAAGCTGAAGCCGCCGGCGCCGCCCAAGCCGGCCGTCAAGCCGCATGTGACGCCGACGCCGGCCGTGAAGGAGGCCGTGCGGCCCGCACCGGAGCGGGCCGATCTGGCCCGCGAGCGCGCCCAGCGCTCGATCGACAAGTTCAAGGATCAACTCGCGGATCTGCGCCGGCAGATGGCCGACATGCCCGAGGAGACGAAGAACCTCACCGGCGCGGTCGGCGCCCAATCTCACGCCGAGCGCTCCCTCATCACCGCGAGGGCGGGTGAGGGCAGTGCGGGGATCACCTCGGCGCCCATGAGCCGCGGCTTCGGCGGCGGCGCGGGGTCGCTTCATGGGCCGGATGCGGCCAGGGTCACTTCCTCCATCCTGCGGTCAGGACTCAATGCTCGTTCGCCGGCCGCCGGCCGCGGCGGGGCGGCAGGCCGCTCGGCGGAGGAGATCGCCATGGTCTTCGACCGCAACAAGGGCGCGATCTACGCGCTCTACGAGCGCGCGCTGCGCACCAATCCGATGCTGCAGGGCAAGCTCGTGCTGGAGTTCACCATCTCTGCGAGCGGCATGGTGACGCGGTGCCGCGTCGTCTCGAGCGAGCTGCACGACCCGGCCCTGGAGCGCGAGATCGTCGCGCGGGTGATGCTGTTCCGCTTCCCGCCGGAGAAGGTCGATCCAACCACGGCGACCAAGCCGATTGACTTCTTCCCGGCCTGACCCTCCCAGCGCAAGTACGCTGCAATTTCACCGTTGGTCGGCGCGTCTGACCTGACGTCGATAGCCGCCGCCGATGGTCAACGTCTCTTATGCGACGGTTTGCCGCTTCCTGAGTGCCAGCGTATCAAACAGGAAGGCCCCCGGCAGACACGCGAGCCGCGTGATCAAGTGTTCGAGCAGGGACAAGCTGACTGCGATCGGCGCGCCGACACCGATCAGGCTCATGAGGGCGACATAGCTGGCATCCTGGAGCCCGATGTTGCCGATGGTCACGGGAAGCATCAGGATGATCCAGATGATCGGAATGATGAGCACGAGGCTTGCGATCGGGATCTCGACACCGCAGGCGAGCGTAAGCGCCTTGATGCAGAGAATGCGGATCGCGAAGAGCCCCACTGCCAACAGGGTGACCGCAAGCAGCGCGCTACCATTCCTGCGGAAGGCTAGCGATGCCTCCGCGACCGCTGACACCGCTGTCCCCCATCGCTCCGGTAGCCGAAGCAGCAACCTCAGGCGCACCCGCCGCCACACAGCGGGATGAAATGCCGCAAGCGTGATGATGACGATGGCAAGCGTTGAATACAACACCACCTGCCGCAAGTCATGCGGAATCCGCTGCTGCCCTGCGAGCGTGAGAATCGCCAAGGATCCGAAGAGGAAAGTCGCGATACCTTTGCTCACTCGATCGATCAGCGTCGCCGCGATGACGGGCGCGGTCGGCTCCCCGGCGCGGCATATCGCTGCGATGCGGATGGCATCGATGCCCACGGAGCTTGGAAGGAAGGAACCGAAGAAATTCGCGCCGAGCTGCACGACGAAAAGCCGCAGGAAACCGACAGGCACGCCGCGCGCCGCGAGCAGAATTTGCCAGCGGTAATTGCATACCAGGCGGTCGGCGGCACTGAGACAGACGGCGACGAAAACCCATCCCCCCGCGACCCGCTCCAGCACCCCGATCACCGATTGCCAGTGGGCCAGCCATAGCACGAGCGCAAGCAGCCCGAGCGATACAGCCAGGCGAAGCCCTCTTCCCGTGCCTCTTGAGACAGTCACTGCCACCGCTCCGCGCAAGGGGCGACAAGGCACGATCCCTGCTGCGGTTTTGCCGCCGAAAACGTCGGTGCATCCGCCATTCCATCATGGCACGCACCATTCTCGTCACCGGCGCCACCGGGTTTACCGGCGGCCGCCTGGCCCGGCGGCTCGCCGCCCAAGGGGACGACGTACGCGCGCTCGTGAGGGATGCGGCGAAGGCTAAGGAGCTTGCTGCTGCCGGCATCGACGTGCGCGTGGGCCAACTGACGACTCTCGGCGATGTACTGGCCGCCGCGCGCGGCTGCGACCAGATCCACCACCTCGCCGCGGCGTTCCGGACGGCAGGGCACCCCGACAGCTACTACCGCGAAGTCAACGTAGGCGCAACACTGAACGTGCTCGAGGCCGCCCGGCGCTTCGGCTGCGAGCGGGTCGTGCATTGCTCGACCGGCGGGGTGCATGGCCACATCGCGAACCCGCCCGCGAGCGAGACCTATCCTTTCGGCGCCCGCGACATCTGCCATCTCACCAAACTCGAGGGCGAGCTTGCCGCGAGTGCCGCGGCGCGACGCGGCCAACCAATCGTCATCGTGCGTCCCGGTGCGACCTATGGAGAAGGGGACCTGCGGTTCCTCAAGCTTTACCGCGCGGTCGCTCGCGGCGTCTTCGTCATGATCGGCAGCGGCAGGCTGAAGCTGCACATGGTGCACGTCGACGATCTCGTCGACGGCTTCCTCCTCTGCAGCGCCGCCGAGGCAGCGCTCGGTGAGGTCTTCATCCTCGCGGGTCCCGATGCGCCGACGCTGAATGAGCTCGTCCGATACATCGCGTGCGCACTGCGCGTGGCGGAGCCGAGGTGGCGGATCCCGGTCTGGCCCGTGACGCTCGCGGCTGTTCTTTGCGAATGGGTCTGCGCGCCGCTGCGCATCGAGCCGCCGCTGTACCGCCGGCGAGTGGCGTTCTTCACGCACCATCGCGAGTTCGACTGCTCGAAGGCGGCGCGACTCCTCGGTTATTCGCCGCGAGTCGGTGCTGAGGCCGGGGTTGCGCGCACGGCAGACTGGTATTGCGCTGCAGGGTACCTGGCGCGCGACCCGTCCCGTCACTAGAGAGCGACCGCTGTGACACAGCCGGGGCGGTGCAGTCCAGTATCCAGGTAGTGGCGACATTGTAGCGGCTGCCGCGGGCCGCTCTAGCCAGCAAAGCGCATACCCGTTGCGTAAAACGGAGCCTCATCGGAAGTCCGCGGCCGGCCCGACGCGCAGCAACTTGGCATCATGTTTCGACTGGTGGCGAGAGCGGTGGTGCCCGGCAGCAAGCGACCAGGAGCGGCGGTCCGTTAGATGGCCCTGAACCTTCCGAATGCGGACCGATAGTGGTGTGCGGGTCGCAGGGTGGTGAGGAGCGCCGCCAGACTTGT
>DASVWT010000348.1:0-14761 GCA_036393055.1 Steroidobacteraceae bacterium | reverse complement strand
GTGGCCCCCCTTCCCCGGAGCAGGGCCTCCGGGTGCCGGTCGAGATAATCGGCGAGCGAGCGGACCGCGCGCGCGGTCTCGTTGATTTCCTGGATGGTGTTGGCGAGTCCGTTCTGCGTGGCCGTGCCGCTCATCAGCCGGCTCGCCGATTTCGCCGTGCCGTCGAGGTCGGCCGCCGCCTTGCGCAGCCGCGCGATGAGCACCGGGACCTGCGGTCCCGCCTTGGCCGTCATCCGGTGAATCTGCCGCAACGATGCATCGAGCTGCGTGACCGCATCCTTCAGCTGCGGCGAAGAGGTCAGTGCCGATACGTGCGAGGTGATGTCGAGCACGTTCTGCGCAATGCGCTCGATCGGCACCTTGTTGATGCGGTTGACGATGCTCGCCACACCGCTTCCCTCGGCGACCGGGATCTGCGGCAGGCCGTCGGCGGCCGTCACGGGCGCGGAGGGCGGCTGCGTGCCGGGGACGATCTCGAGGCTCACCTGGTAGCTGCCGACGAGCGGTGGAGTGCGTGCGAGCCTTGCGCGCATGCCTCTGGCGATCAGGCGGGAGATTTCCGCCGCGACCTCGGCGCCGCTCGGATGAGCGCGCAGGCCCTTGGCATGGAACAACGAAGGATAGATCGCGAGCGTCGCGGGCGTGGAGAGATCGCCGGTTGCCGGGTCATAATCGAAGCCGACGTCGCGCACTTCGCCCACGATGAAGCCGCGCAGCATCACCGGATCGCCGCCCGCGAGCGAGCCCGCCTCGCTGCCGAGAGAGACCTCGTAGAGCAGCGGCTGCTCGGTGGCCGAGGGGGCGATGGGCTGACGATCGAGGCCGACGAAGCTGCTCGCCTGCGAGCCGGTCCCCGGATCCATGACGATGGTCGGGCCCGACAGCAGCGATCCGATCGACGACAGGTTGGTCAGCGAGGGGCTGGCGCCCTGCAGCCAGAAGCGCGTGCCCGTGGTCAGGAACTTCGCCGCCTCCCGCTCGATCGAGGCCGTCACGATGACCCCCGTGCCGTCCTCATCGAGCTTGATGTCCGTGACGTGGCCGACCTGCGTTCCGCGCAGGTCCACGTCGGTGTTTTCCTTCTTCATCCCGTGAGCGTCGTTGAAGCGGATGGTGATGCTGGTGCCGCCCGTCAGCAGCGCCCGCGCCCCCAGCCAGATGACGACGAGCAGCACGGCCACCGGAATCGCCCAGATCCAGCCCGGCCACCAGCCGTGGCGCACGCCGGCATGGACCCGCTCGGGGCTGCTCTCCGACTCCGGTCGCGTGCCATCCGCGGGAGGCTTGCTCATTGCGCGACATCCCACATCAGGCGGGGGTCGAAGGTCACCGAGGCCACCATGGTGAGGAAGGTCATCATCATGAAAGCCGTCGCGCCCCAGCCGGCGTCCTCGGAGCCCAGCGAGCCGAAATGCACGAGCGGCACGAAGAAGACGATGGCGAAAGGATCGGTCTTCGACCACCGGCCCATCTCGGCGATCACGCGCAGCACCTTCGTCTTGGTGACGAGCCGCTTGCGCGAGCCGCGCCAGACCGACAGCACACACCAGCCGAGCGCGAAGATCTTCGCCGCCGGAGTGAGGATGCTGGTGCAGAAGATGAGCACGCCGAGGGGATACAGATGGGCTTTGAACAGGTCCTTCACGCCGGTCATGATGGTGTAGTTCACCTGCTGCCCGAGGTGGTTGGAGATGTTCATCGGGTAGATGTTGGCGGGGAAGATCAGCACCAGCGCGGCGATGAGCAGCGCCGCGGTCCAGCGCACCGCATCGATCTTGCGCGCCCGCAGCCGCGCGCTGCAGCGCGGGCAGCGCTGCCCCTCGCAGGAGAGGGGCAGGACCAGGTCGCACGTCGTGCATCCCAACATGGGCTCGCCCCGCCTGGCGTGCGTTTCCCCGCCGATCGCCCGCCACACCGCGCGCGCATCGAGCGTCGCCCGCGACAGCATGGTGAGGAAGGCGGCGGCGATGAAGCAGGCGCCGCCGAGCTCGATGGTGACGCGGGCCTGGTCGATGTTGATCAGGCGGTAGTAGCCGACGCAGCCGGCGAGCAGATACACATCGATCATGGCCCAGGGATCGAGCCAGATCGACCAGCGGAACGCCGCCCCGAGCCATGAGGGGCGCCGGTCGAGCCTGAGGGCCGCGAGCACCGCCGAGAGCAGGCCGAAGCGCAGGAACGGGAACACGATGACGAACAGGGCGCTCAGGCCCGCGAGCAGGATCCAACCCCGTCCCCACAGCTGCGCCACCCCGGCGGCGGTGATGTTCTGCGAGTGCATGCCGAACAGGTCCATCCGCAGCAGCGGCAGCACGTTGACCGGCACGAGCAGCAGCAGTGTCGCGAGCGAGCAGGCGAGCGCCGCGCCGACGCTGCGCCCGTTGGTCTTCTCGAGGTCGCTCTGGCAGCGGATGCAGACGGCGGTATCGCGCCGCAGTAACCGCGGAATTTCCTCCAGAGTTCCGCAATCGGGACATGCGATCGTCACCCCCCGGTGAGTAGCAACACTGGTACCCGGAGGGCGCCCGCGCGGGCACGTTTATTGACTTTGCGGTACATTACTTCAATGCAGCCGTATCTTCTCGCGCCGCACGTGTATCCGTGCGTCAGCGGGCAACATGTCGTCCTGATGGACCTCGAGCGCGACAAGTACGTCGCCGTCGTGCCCGCGCACCGCCTCGCCCGCTGGGTGCGCGGTTGGCCGGTTGGCGCGGCGCCGGCGGCGGACTCGGCCGATGGCACCGCGGAGGGGGCCGACCCTCTCGTCTCGCAGATGCTCGCGCACGGCATGCTCGTGTCCGACCCGCACGCCGGCAAGCCTGCCATACCGGTCGTGACCGTGCGCCCGCAACGGAGCCTGGTGGAGTTCGATCTCGACGTGCGCCCCAGGGTGGGCGCCACCCAGCTCTGGCGGTTCGGCAGGAGCTGTCTCGAGGCCCAGCTCTCCCTGAAGCTGCGCCCGATCCAGTCCATCGTCGAGGCCGTCAGCAAGCGCAAAGCGCGCGGCGGGCGAGAGGCCGATCCGGCCCGCCTGCGCTCGCTCGTGAGCGCCTTCGCGCGCCTGCGTCCGCTCTTTTACACGCTGCGTTGCGCCTGCCTGCTCGACTCGCTGACGCTGCTGCACTTCCTCGGCGCCGAGGGCGTGTATCCGGATTGGGTGTTTGGCGTCAAGACAGAGCCCTTCGATGCCCACTGTTGGGTGCAGCAGGGGGAGGTCCTGCTCAACGACGTGCCGGATCGGGTGCGGCAGTACTCGCCCATCCTGGTCGTATAGCGTCATGTTCCGCTACGTGGCCTTCGTGTGGGACGATCGGGACGCAGGGGTGCGCGCGGCCGCCCGCGACCTGCTGCAACGCCAGTCCGCCGGCGGGCAGGAGTGGCGGGTGGCGCTGAGCGGCAGCGGTATCGAGGTGCGGTACGCGGCGGCCGATGACAGCTCCTGCAGCGCGTACCTGCTCGCCGAGGACGGCGGCGTCGTGCTCGGCAACCTCTTCGCCCGCTCGCCCGCGGGAGTCTCGACCCCGGCGAGGCGGGCTCTCGGAGAGGGCGACAGCCGCGCGATGCTCGACAGCAACGGCCGCCATCTCATCGAGAGCTTCTGGGGGCGCTATGTCGCATTCCTCCACGATGCCCAGGCCCATGCGAGCTGGGTACTGCGCGACCCCTCGGGTGGACTGCCCTGCTATCTCGTGCGCTGCCGCGGGGTGGACGTCTATTTCTCCTGGGTCGATGACATCGTCGCGCTGCTCGATGCGCCGCTCGAGGTCAACTGGCCCTACCTCATCGCGACGGTCTGCTTCCTGCGGCAGCATTCCCAGGGAACGGCGCTGCGCCAGGTCACCCAGGTCCTGGCGGGGGAGTGCGTGGAGACTCGTGCCGGCGCATGCAAGCGCTTCCTCTACTGGGATCCGTTGACTATCGCCAACACGGAGGTCATCGAGGACCTGGGCGAGGCGGTGGCGGCGATGCGCCGGTGCGTGCGTGAGGTGGTGCACGCGTGGGCCGTCTGCCACGAGCACGTGCTGCTCTCGCTCTCCGGCGGCCTCGATTCCTCGATCGTGCTCGCCTGCCTCGAGGATGCGCCCTCGCAGCCGCGCATCACCTGCTTTCACTATTACCCGCTCGGAGCCGATCTCGACGAGCGCGCCTATGCGCGGGCGGCGGCCGCGAAAGCCGGCCTGCAATTGCTCGAGCGTGCGCGCGACTCCGCCTTCAGCCTGCAGCCGCTGCTCGCCATCCACCGGATGCCGGAGCCGACCAACTATCCCTATTTCCTCGAGCACAGCAGGCTCGAGGCGCAGCTCGCGGCCGAGCAGGGCGCGGCAGCGGTGGTCATCGGGTACGGGGGCGATCAGCTTTTCTACCAGGAGCGCGCCGAGTGGGCTCCCGGGGACTTCCTCCATCGCCGCGGCCTTCGCCCGGGGGTGCTGCGGGTGGCGCTCGATGCCGCGCAGATGGATCAGATCTCGGTGTGGCACGTGCTGGGCGGGGCGCTCTCGAGCTACTTCGCGCACCAGCGCTGGAGCGTCCTGAAGGAGGCGGGCCGCAAGCGCCCGCTGCTCAGGCCGTCGGTGATCGAGGAGGCGAGGCGCAACGCCGGCTTCCTGCACCCGCTGTTGCGTCATCCGCGCGGCGCACCGAGCGGCAAGCTCTGGCATGCGCACCAGATGAGTCAGCCCTTCGACTTCTACGACCCGCTGCAGCGGCAGGGTGATGCGGAACGGCTGTCGCCGCTTTGCTCGCAGCCGCTCATGGAGCTGTGCCTTCGCATTCCGACTTATGTGCTGACCCACGGCGGCTGGGATCGGGCCGTCGCCAGGCGGGCGTTTTACGAGGACCTGCCGCCCGAGATCCGCAACCGGCGCCACAAGGGTGGCATCGAGCAGCATCTGCGGCTCACCCTGGAGCACAACCGCCCATTCCTGCGGGAGCTACTGTTGGACGGAGCGCTGGTGAGGGAGGGCATCCTCGACCGGGCGTCCCTCGCCGAAGTGCTTTCCGGCAGAGCCACCCCGATCGCCAGCGGCTCCGGTGAGGTGCTGGAGTACGCCGGCATCGAGGCGTGGCTCGGGCGCTGGCGGGGATGTAGGATATGATCCACATCACCGCCCCCTCCCCAGGAGGGGGGATCCCGCTTTCCGGCGCATTTTCACGGTAAAGGGATAGGGATTGGAAGAGACAGACATGGGTGAGGTCAAGCGCTTTCCCCGCTCGGGAAGGCCAGACGAATTCATAGAACGGCTGTGCCGGGCGCACGAGGCACAACTGCTGGCCTACCTCACCCAGATGCTGGGTCGGCCCGAGGTCGCGCGAGAGGTGGCCCAGGACTCCTTCGAGCAAGTGCACCGGATGTACCGGCCGGAACAGGTGACGTTCCCCCGCGCCATGCTCTTCAAGGTGGCCACGAACTTCGCGCTCATGCATCTGCGGCGCCGGCGGCTCGAGAACGCCACGATGACCGGCGCGGAAGGAATGGAGGAAGTGCCGGATCACCGCATGGGTCCGGACCGGCAGGCGATGGCCGACGAGATCGGGCAGCACCTAACCACTGTAATCAAAGAGTTACGTCCTAATCTTCGAAACGTTTTTGTGATGGCACATGTGCAAGGCAAGCCCCGCAAGGAGATCGCAGCGACACTCGGAATTTCCGAGAAGCGGGTCGACAAGCGCATGACCAAGGCCCTGAAGCTCTGCCGGGAGCGCCTCTGCTCCCAGGGCATCGGCCTCACGGAGGTCGAATTGTGAGGTCGCCCACTCACGAGGCGGCACGCTGGCACACCCGCCTGGGCAGCGGCCTGACGGAAGCGCAGCGCGGCGAATTCGGGGCCTGGGTTGCCAAGCCGGCCAATGCGCGGGAATTCCACGCCTGCCGCTATCTGCTGGATGTGGCAATGGAGCTCAAGGGACGCCAACGCGTAGAGGTGCTGGCCAGCATCGAGGATGCGAAGCCGGCGCGTTCCAGGCTGGCGGCCCTGCGCAAGGGGCTGGTCTGCGGATCCGTGTGGATCTCGGGTGCGGCGGCGGCCGCGGTCGTCCTCGCAGTCGTAACGGTCTGGTCGACCCTGCGCACCCAGGGCTACGTGGCGCAGACGTATCAGACCGCCACGGGACAAGAGCGTCAAGTGGTGCTGCCGGACGGCAGCGTCGTCGGACTGAACACGCAGACCGAGCTCGAGTGGGTGGGCAGCCCCCATGATCGGCGTGTGCGCCTCATGCGCGGTGAGGCGTACTTCCAGGTCGTACACGATGCAAGCCGGCCATTTCGCATCGTGCTTGCGCACAGCGAAGTGCAGGTGCTGGGCACGCGCTTCGACGTCTACCAGATGGCAAATGGCGACGTCCGTGTCAGTGTTGTCAGCGGTACGGTCGCTGTCGAGGCCTTGGACAACGGAGCCGGTGCCACTCCTTCCTGGAGCAGGCGGCTGACGACCGGTCAGCAGATCGAGTATTCGCCGGTGGGCCTGGTCGCCGACGTACATCCCGTCGCCGCGCAGAAGGTCATCGGCTGGCGCCAGGGTATTCTCGAGACGCAGGGTGAGCCGCTTTCGGACTTCGTCAGCGACCTCAGCCGCTACACGACTGAGCGCATCGTCATCGCCGATCCGCGCGCTGCGGTTCAGAAGGTGGGCGGTGCCTTCAGCATCCACGACATAGACGACTCGCTCGACCGCCTCAGCCGCGTCGCCCCCGTCACCGTCACCCACGAGAACGGTGAAGTCATTCTGCGATACCGCTCCGCGGATACCCAGTTGCACAAGTAGCTTTTGGACCATCACCAAGTACAGAGGACTATCAGTATGTTGATTCTTACAAGGCGTGTGGGTGAGACCGTCATGATCGGGGACGACGTCACCATCACCGTTCTCGGGGTCAAGGGCAATCAGGTACGGGTCGGCATCAATGCGCCGAAGAGCATCGCGGTGCATCGCGAAGAGATCTACGAGCGCATCAAGAGGGAGCACGCCGCCGAGGCCGCGGAAAAGCAAAAATCGAGCTTCGCATCGCCTCCACCCGCCTGACGGGGGTCCAGGAGTGGCGTCGCGGGTGCAGTGACATCCGCGACGTTTTCTCGCACGGCGTGGCGAGGGGTGTTACCATTATGTAAAACCCGCCGCGCGAGAGGCGGATAACGAATAACAATGCGCTACCAGCACTCGAGGGAAGAAAGCGCCGAGATCCTGCGCCGGGCGTTGCAGCTCATGTCTCCCCACAAGGCGGGGTACCATCCGGTGAGCTATGCCGTGTGGTACGAGCATGCCGGCGACCTCAATCCGACTCTCAGCCAGGAGCTCGACAAGCTCCTGGCTACCGACAGTGTGTTGTCGGACGCCGAGGTCTGCAGGCTGCACGCGCTGCACATCGCCGGACGCGATGTCCAGGCGTTCGAGCTGGCGCAGAGCCAGCTGCGCGAGGTGCTCGGCGAATCGGAGAAGCACGCCGCGCATGCGGAGAGGACGGTCGAGCGGTTCACCGCCAGTCTCGACGACGCCGTCCAGGAAGTCCACCGCGACGCGCAGACCGGTGCGAGCGCCTCGATGGAGAAGGTGGTCAAGGTGCTGGCGGAAGCCGCCCAGCTGCAAGCCATTCTCGGCGCCCTGCACCAGCAGCTCACCCTGCAACGCCAGCAAGTCGACCAGGTCATGGAGCGCCTGGAGCGCGCCCAGACCGAGCCGCTGCGCGATCCGCTCACCGGCCTCAAGAATCTCCGCGGGCTGCGCCATGCGATCGAGGCGCGCGAGAGCGCGGAGCTGACCGGCGTCGCCTTTCTCGCCGTCGACGTCGATTACTTCAAGCGCGTCAATGACACACACGGGCACGTCATCGGCGACAAGGTGCTGGCCAAGGTCGCAGAGATCCTGCGCGAGCACCTGAGGGGCGAGGCCATGGCCGCACGCCTCGGCGGCGATGAGTTCGCGATGCTCGTGCCGGCGCAATGCCTCGAGGACGCGGCCGCGCTCGCGGAGAGCATTCGCGCCACTGCGACCCGCACCATCATCACGCGCCCCGACGGTATGCAGTATATCGGCGCAGTGACGCTGTCGATCGGCGTCGCGATCGGTGAAGCTCGTGACACTCTGGAGTCACTGCGCCATCGCGCCGACGAAGCGCTCTACGATGCCAAGGATGCAGGCCGCAACCGCGTGGCGCTCGCCGGAGGCGACGCTGCCGACAGCTCGGCCGCCTCCTGACGGGAGAGAAGGACGCTCGTCAACGCACGAATGGAACATGAATTGCTCCATTGCCTCACCATCTACACGCAAGGGGCAATTTCATGTCACCACGACAGTCGAAGGCCGGCTCCCCCTCCGCCAACCGCTCGCGCGGCGGGCGCGGCGGCAAGAGCGCCGGACGCGGAAGCTCGCGTTCCCCCACACTGAGCGCCAGCCGGCGCACCGGAAGCAACACCCGCCGCGCCGCCGCGCCTACTGGCCGCCGCGGTCAACAGACCTCCTCCCGATCCAAGGGCGGCCGCCGCTCCGGATCCTCTGCATCGTACGCGGTGAAGCTGCTGAAGCAGGATCACCGCGCGGTCGCCGAGGCGCTCGAGGAGTTCCAGTCCGCGAAGCACGAGGAGAAACAGTCGATCGCCCAGCGCATCTGCAAGATGCTCACCGTGCATGCGCAGATCGAAGAGGAGATGCTCTATCCGGCCGCTCGCGATGTGCTCGATTCCGAGGATGCGCATCTGGTCGCCGAAGCGCGGGTCGAGCATGCGTCGGTCAAGGACCTCGTCCGCCAGATCGAGCAGCGCGAGGAGCTGGACGAGGAGTACGAGGCGAAAGTGGAGGTTCTGGGCGAGTACGTGAAACACCACGTCAGCGAGGAAGAGAGCGAGCTCTTCCCCAAGCTCGAGCGCTCCTCCCTGGACCTCGATGCACTCGGCGAGCGGCTCGAGGAGCGTAAGAGCGAGCTGATGGGTGGCGAGGAGGCCCAGAGGCTGCACGACAGCCACGGCATGCAGGAGGAGGAGGAGAGCGGCATGCCGAGCGGCCGCTCACGCGGCGGCCGCAGCCACCGCCCGACGGCGCTGCACGCGCGCAGGCATTAGGGAGCCGGGATGAAGGGGCCTGTCACGGCCCCGATTCCCTCAACACTCCGTCACATTCACGGCCAGGCCGCCCTGCGAGGTCTCCTTGTAGATGGTCGACATGTCGGCGCCCGTCTGGCGCATGGTCGCGATGACGTGATCGAGCGAGACCTTGTGCGAGCCATCGCCCCGCATCGCCAGGCGCGCCGCATTGATCGCCTTGACCGCTCCCATCGCGTTGCGCTCGATGCAGGGGATTTGCACCAGTCCGCCGACCGGATCGCAGGTGAGGCCCAGGTTGTGCTCCATGCCGATCTCGGCGGCGTTCTCGATCTGCTCGTTGCTGCCCTGCAGGGCCGCGACTAGTCCCGCGGCAGCCATGGAGCAGGCAACGCCGACTTCGCCCTGGCATCCCATCTCTGCGCCGGAGATCGAGGCGTTGCGCTTGTAGAGCATGCCGATGGCGGCCGCGGTGAGCAGGAAGCGGATGATGCCTTCATCGCTCGCCCCCGGCTCGAATCGCCGGTAGAAGTGAAGTACCGCCGGTACGATGCCCGCCGCTCCGTTGGTAGGCGCCGTCACCACGCGCCCGCCGGCGGCGTTCTCCTCGTTGACGGCGAGGGCGAAGGCATTCACCCAGTCCATCGCATCGAGCGGCTTGGACGGGCCGCTTTCCATCAGCATGCGGTAGAGCTTCGGCGCGCGCCGCCGCACCTTCAGCGGCCCCGGCAGCACGCCGCTTTGATGGAAGCCGCGCTCCACGCAGCCCTGCATCACCTGCCAGAGCTTCAGCACCCCGGCGCGCACCTGATCCTCGCTCGCCCAGGTGCGCTCGTTGGCGAGCACCAGCTCGTAGAGCTCGAGCCCGTTCTCGCGGCACATGGAGAGCAGCTCCGCGGCAGAGTTGAAAGCGTAGGGCGGCTGCGGCCTCTCGCTCGCCTCACGCGCCTGATTCTCGCCGCCGCGGACGATGAAGCCCCCGCCTATGGAGTAGTACTCTTCCTCGCGCAGTGTCGCGCCGTCCTCGGCAGTCGCAGTGAATCGCATGCCGTTGGGATGTCCCGGCAGGCGCTCGCTGCGCAGCAGCAGCAGCTGCGCCTTCTCCTGGAACTCGATCTCGTGCCGCCCGAGGAGGCGGATGCGGTGGGTCGCGCGAATACGCTGCAGCGCGGGCTCGATACCGTCGGGATCGATCGTCTCCGGGTCGCCGCCCTCCAGTCCGACCAGCACCGCGCGGTCGGTTCCGTGCCCGAGCCCGGTGAGAGCCAGCGAGCCGTAGAGGCGAGCCGTCACCTGTCGTGTTGCCGGCAGCGATCCGTCTCGCTCCAGGCCGAGCACGAACTCGCGGGCTGCGCGCATGGGCCCCATGGTGTGCGAGCTCGACGGCCCAACGCCGATCTTGAAGATGTCGAAGACGCTCAGAGACATTTGAACCTCGCGCCGCGCGGGCGCGGCAGACGCAGTCTATATAGGGTGATTATCGGCCAGATTGCAGGGGCACGGCCTGTTCGCAGGCGACATTTATCTACCCCTATCGACCCCGTAAGCGCCGCAGCTCCTTCCTGTCGTGCTTATTCGGACGCTCTTCCGGCCGGGGCGCGAAGGCAGCAGCAAGACGCATCCTCTGCACGTGCTCCTCGCGCCTCACACGGCTGGCGTCCGTTTCTGAGTAGCAGCTGGCGGCCTCTATGGCTGGTCCGCGGCGCTCCGGGATCGCAGACACGTGGCATTCGAAATCCACCGCGCCCCGGGTGAAGCTCACCTGATCCCCTGGCTTCACGTCGTGCGAGGGGCGCACCCGCGCGCCATTGACATGCACCTTGCCGCCGGCCACCGCTGCCGCTGCGAGCGACCGGGACTTGAAGAGGCGCACGCCGAAGAGCCAGCGGTCGATGCGGGCTGCGCCGCTCATGTTGCTCCGCAGGCCCGCCGGCCTTCCCTGATGACGGAGTGTCGAGGATTGAAGCCGCTCCAGTAGCCCAGCTCTTCCGGCTCGCCGATGCTCCAGATGACGAAATCGGCGGCATGGCCCGCCGCGAGCGTGCCGCGCTGCCCTTGCATGCCGAGCGCGCGGGCGGCGTGTCGGGTCACACCGGCCAGCGCCTCCTCGCAGGTCAGGCCGAAGAGCCGTGTGGCCATGCTCATCGCCAGCAGGAGGGAGCTGCCGGGGGCGGATCCCGGATTGCAGTCCGTGGCGATGGCCATGCCCGCGCCCGCGCTGCGCAGCGCCGCAATGGGCGGCTTGCGCTCCTCCGCGAGGGCGAAAAATGCCACTGGCAGCAGCACCGCCACCGTGCCCGCGGCGGCCAGCGCCTGCGCTTCCACCGCTGTCGCGTATTCCAGATGATCGCAGGACAGCGCGCCCCGGCGCGCTGCCAGCACACTGCCTCCCAGGTTGGAGAGCTGCTCGGCGTGCATCTTCACGGGCACGCCGAGCTGATCGGCTGCGTCAAAGAGTCTTTCCGCCTGTTTGACGCTAAACCCAACGCTTTCGCAGAAGACGTCCACTGCATCCACGAGGCCCTCTGAGTGCAGCCGCGGCAGCCAGTCCGTTGCAATGTCGTCGATGTAGGCGTCTGCCCGACCGGAATACTCCGGCGGCAAAGCATGCGCCGCCAGCAGCGTCGTTCGGATAGTGACCGGGAAGGCCTGTCCCAGGACCTTCGCCACCCGCAGCATCTTGGCCTCATCTTCGAGCGTGAGTCCGTATCCGGACTTGATCTCCACCGTAGTGACACCCTCCGCGAGCAGCGCCTGCAGCCGCGGCACGCTCTCCTCGAAGAGCTGCTGCTCAGAGGCGGCCCTGACCGCCCGCATGGTGGCGAGAATCCCGCCGCCGGCCCGGGCAATCTCCTGATAGGAGCGTCCGCGCAGCCGCTGCTCATACTCTGCCGCGCGCGTGCCGGCGAAAACCAGGTGGGTATGACAGTCGATGAGTCCCGGTGTCACCCACGCGCCGTGCAGGTCGTGCGATTCGTCGGGGAGGCAGTTGAGGGGCAGGTCGCCCTCCGCGCCGACCCATTCGATCCGCGGACCGCGGCTGAGCAGGGCGCCGGCCACAAAGCGGGTCATCGAGGCATCGCAGGTGGCGATCCGGGCGTTTCGCCAGAGTTTCAGAGGCTCGATCATGGATGGGAATATACCGGTGCACCAGAAATCGGAAACGGGTACAATGCGCGGCCCCACGGGCCTCGGTCGTGGGGAGAGCCAAGAAGCCCCCCGAGGGGCTTTTTGTTTTTGGGTAGTTCGGAATGGGCCTCACGGCCCTTTGTTTTTTATAGACCATGTCGGCGACCTTGCGAGAGCGGCTCATCGCCCTCATCGAGCCCCTCGTCGGGCGTCTCGGCTATGAGCTCGTGGATCTCGAGCAATCATCCGGCCGCGGCAGCGCCGTGATTCGACTTTTTATCGACCGCGCCCCCCTGAGACCCGCAGGCGCGGAGGCTGAAGGGAACGGGGTAACGCTCACGGACTGCGAGCGGGTGAGCCGGGAAGTCTCGGCCCTGCTCGACGTCGAGGATCCGATACCCGCCGCGTATACGCTCGAGGTGTCCTCGCCGGGACTCGACCGGGTGCTGCGCACGCCGGCGCATTTCGCGCGGTTCGTGGGCTCGCGGGTGTTCGTGGAGCTGGCAGTGCCGCGCGAAGGGCGCCGCCGCTACACCGGGACGCTCGTTTCGGCGGATGAGGCCGGCATCGCGCTCGAGGTCGACGGGCAGCGTGTCCCGGTGTCCTTTGCAGAGATTGGTAAGGCCAGGCTGACAGGCTAGCTTCGCGAGAGGCCAGCTTCGCGAGAGGTAATTGTAGTGAACAAGGAAATCCTGATGGTCGTCGATGCGGTCTCCAACGAGAAAGGCGTCGACAAGGAGGTGATCTTCGAGGCGCTCGAGGCGGCTCTGGCCTCGGCTACCCGCAAGAAATACGGTGAGGAATGGGATGCTCGCGTCGCCATCGACCGCAAGAGCGGCGATTACGAGACTTTCCGCCGCTGGAAGGTGTTTGCGGACGACTCGACGGAGCTCGAGGCCCCGGAGCGCGAGCTGCGCCTCGAGGATGCGCGCGAGATCGACCCGAAGTCGGACGTCGGCGGCTTCGTCGAGCAGCCGATGGAGTCGGTGGCGTTCGGCCGCATCGCCGCGCAGCAGGCCAAACAGGTCATCGTGCAGAAGGTGCGCGAGGCGGAACGCCAACAGGTGGTGGACGCCTACCGCGATCGCGTGGGCACACTCGTCAGCGGCGTCGTCAAGCGCGTGGACCGCAACGGGACCTTCGTGGATCTCGGCTCCAACGCCGAAGGCTTCGTGCCGAGGACCGACATGATTCCGCGCGAGCAGGTGAAGGCGCAGGACCGCATCAAGGCGTTCCTCAAGGAGGTCCGCTCGGAGCTGCGCGGTCCGCAGCTGTTCCTGACGCGCACGGCGCCGGAGTTCCTGATCGAGCTGTTCAAGCTCGAGGTGCCTGAGGTCGGCCAGGGACTCATCCAGATCCTGGGGGCCGCCCGCGATCCGGGCGTGCGCGCGAAGATCGCCGTGCGCAGCAACGATCCGCGCATCGATCCGGTGGGCGCCTGTGTGGGCATGCGCGGCTCGCGCGTGCAGGCGGTCTCCAACGAGATTGCCGGCGAGCGGGTAGACATCATCCCCCACAACGAGAATCCGGCGCAGTTCGTCATCAACGCCATGTCCCCGGCGGAAGTCATGTCCATCGTCGTCGACGAGGATTCCCACAGCATGGACATCGCGGTCGCGGAGGAGAAGCTCTCGCAGGCGATCGGCCGCGGCGGCCAGAACATCCGCCTCGCCAGTCAGCTCACCGGCTGGGAGCTCAACGTCATGACTGAGTCCGACGCGGAGGCGAAGAGCGAGTCGGAGGCCAAGTCGCTGGTGCAGTTGTTCATGAAGCAGCTCGACGTCGATGAGGACGTGGCCACCATTCTCGCGCAGGAGGGCTTCTCGACCGTGGAGGAGATCGCCTACGTGCCGCAGGGGGAGCTCGCCTCCATCGAAGAGTTCGACGAGGAGATCGTCAAGGAGCTGCGCAACCGCGCCCGTGACGTGCTGCTGACGCAGGCGATCGCCAGCGAGGAGACGCTGGATCAGTCGATGCCGGCGGATGACCTGCTGCTGCTCGAGGGAATGAGCCCGGATCTGGCGCTCGCGCTGGCGCGGCGCGGCGTGCGTACGCGCGAGGAACTCGCCGAGCAGTCGGTGGAGGATTTGAAGGACATCGAGGGACTGCCGGCCGAAGAAGCCGGCAAACTCATCATGACCGCCCGAGCCCACTGGTTCGAGGCGGGTCAGGCCTGAGGGTACGAAAAGTATGGCGGAAGTGACGGTTTCCCAATTTGCCGAGGTCCTCAAGGTACCGGTGGATCGGCTGCTCGTGCAGCTCGATCAGGCGGGCATCAAGGTCCAAGGGCCCGATGACCGCATCAGCGACGATGCCAAGCTCGAGCTGCTGACGCATCTTCGCCGCAGCCACGGCGGTGAGAGCGAGCGCGATGCGGCGCCGCGCCGCATCACGCTCAAGCGCAAGACCCAGAGCGAGCTGAGGCTCGCGAGCATCCAGGGCCGCGCGCGCACGGTAAGCGTGGAGGTTCGCCAGAAGCGCACCTACATCAAGCGCGACGTGCTCGAGGAGCAGGCTCGCCAGCAGCAGGACGAGATCGATCAGAAGCGGCGCGAGGCCGAGGAAGCCGCCCGTCGCGAGAGCGAGCGCATCGAAGCCGAGCGG
>DASVWT010000347.1:0-2216 GCA_036393055.1 Steroidobacteraceae bacterium | reverse complement strand
CAGCGATTCGATCGATGCGGTCCTGCTGCCGCACATCCTCGAGTTCGCCACCGACCCTTACGCCATCGTGCGCGAGGCGGATCGCGTGCTCGTCGGCGAGGGGCGGCTGCTGGTGCTCGGGTTTCGGCCATGGAGCCTGTGGGGCGTGCGGGCGCGCTGGAGCCGCAACGGCTTTCCGCCGGGCATGCGCCGCGTACTCTCCGAACGAAGGATCCGCGAATGGCTGGTGCTGCTCGGGTATGAAGTAGTATCGGCGCAGCATTATTTGTTCCGTGGCCCCTGGAGCCGCGGGCTCGCCGCGGGGGAGGGACCGGGCAGAATCCTGCGGCGGGGACTCACTCACCCGCTGCCGGCCAACGCGTATCTGCTCAAGGCACGCAAGCGCATCTACACCCTGACACCCATCCGTCCGCGATTTCGCGAGCGCCCCGCGGTGCTCGGCGGCCTCGTCAAGCCGTCGCCCCGCGCGCGCGCGTGAGATGGAGTAGGAAGATGGGAACCGATGGCCTGGTCGATATTTATACCGACGGTGCGTGCCGCGGCAATCCGGGGCCCGGCGGCTGGGCGGCGTTGCTGATGTCCGGCGGCCGCGAGAAGGAGCTCGCGGGAGCCGAGGCGCTGACGACCAACAACAGGATGGAGCTGACGGCGGTCATCCGCGCGCTCGAGGCGCTGAAGCGGCCGGTGCGGGTGCGGGTGTACACGGACTCGGAATACGTGCGGCGCGGCATCCTCGAATGGATCAAAGGGTGGAAGGCGAGGGGTTGGCTCACGGCCGACCGCAAGCCGGTGAAGAACCAGGACCTCTGGCAGCGGCTCGATGAGCTCGCGGCCGGTCATTCCATCGAATGGCACTGGGTGCCCGGCCACGCGGGCGTGCCCGGCAACGAGCGGGTGGACAAGCTCGCCAACCAGGCCATCGATGCGATGGGATCCTAGAATACGAATACTGATAGACTGGAATTCATGCGACAAATCGTTCTCGACACCGAGACCACCGGTCTCGAGCCCTCGCTCGGGCACCGCATCATCGAGATCGGCTGTGTGGAGCTGATCAACCGCAGGGCGACCGGCCGCACCTTCCACCGCTACTTGAATCCCGAGCGCGACATCGACCTCGGCGCGGAGGCGGTCCACGGCCTGCAGCGCGAGGATCTCGCGCGCCAGCCGCGGTTCGCGGAAGTCGTGGACGAGTTCCTGGAGTTCATCGGCGGCTCGGAGCTCGTGATCCACAACGCGGAGTTCGACGTCGCCTTCCTGGATGCGGAGCTGCGCCGCGCCGGCAGCACTGTCGTGATGAGGCAGCTGTGCCGCGTGCTCGATACGCTGGTGCTCGCCAGAGAGATGCATCCGGGCCAGCGCAACAACCTCGATGCCTTGGCCAAGCGCTACGACGTCGACAACTCGCGCCGTGAGCTGCATGGCGCACTCCTCGATGCACGCATTCTCGCCGACGTCTACCTCGCCATGACGGGCGGGCAGGTGACGCTCGCCCTGGCGGAAAGCGTCACGGGCGCCGCCGCTCTCGGGGAGGGCCGGGTCCGCGCCCTCGTGCGGCCCCCCGCGCCGCTGCGCGTGATAGGCGCCACGGAGCAGGAGCTGCGCGCCCACCGCGACATGCTGGCCCTGATCGCCAAGTCGAGCGGCGGGCGTTGCCTCTGGCCCGCCGCCGGCGATGCCCCCGTACCCGAAGCGAATCTCGCCTGAGTGGACCTCATGTTTCATCTACGCAAGTGCCGTATCGGCATCGTCGGCCTGGGCTATGTCGGCCTGCCGCTCGCCGTGGAATTCGGCAAGCATTTCGACACCGTCGGCTTCGACATCAAGCCGCACCGCATCGCGGAGCTCGCGAGCGGCCGCGACAGCACGCTCGAGGTCTCGCGGGCGGAGCTCAAATCCGCCACCCGGCTCTCCTTCACCGCCGATATCGACAGCCTCAAGCGCTGCCGCGTCCTCATCGTCACGGTGCCCACGCCGATCGATGAGTACAAGCGGCCGGACCTGACGCCGCTCATCAAGGCGAGCGAGACGGTGGGCAAGGCGCTCACCAAGGGCGCGGTGGTCGTGTACGAGTCCACCGTGTATCCGGGGTGCACCGAGGAAGTGTGCGTGCCCATCCTGGAGCGGGAGTCGGGGCTGAAGTTGAACCGCGACTTCTTCGTCGGCTACAGCCCGGAGCGGATCAACCCCGGCGACAAGGAGCACCGGCTCACCAC
>DASVWT010000346.1:0-2032 GCA_036393055.1 Steroidobacteraceae bacterium | reverse complement strand
ATCTCCTTCCGCTCGGTGCCGCCGGTCAAGGCGAAGGCGGTGAGCGCAGCGTAAGGGCCTTAGCGTTGGTCGTTCCCCATTCAATATTCAAGTAGCCCATCACTCCGCTGTCATCGTCCGGCTCGACCGGACGATCCAGATGCTATGGGGAGAAGCGGCGGCGAGGGTTGCAGTTCCTCGAGCGCCGTGATCACGCAAGGGAGCATCCCCATGTCGCAACTGTTTGACGCCAGCAGGTCCCTCACCGCCTTCGAGCAAGATAGCACATTGGTCGCGGTAATCGAGATGAGCCAGTCGAAGTGGCTGGTGGCGGCAATGATACCGGGAGTGGCGCGTCAGCCGCTGAAGAAGCTTGATGCGGACGCGGGCGCTCTGCTGAAGCTTTTGCAGCGCTGGTGCCAGGAGGCGCGCAAGAGCGGGCACGCGGTCAAGCGGATCGTTTGCGCCTATGAGGCCGGACGAGACGGGTTTTGGCTGGCACGTTGGCTGCAGGCCCGGGCCATCGAGGCCTACGTCATCCATGCCACAAGCATCGCGGTGTCCCGCGAGCACCGGCGTGCCAAGAGCGATCGGATCGACACGGAACTGCTGATGCGCTCGTTTCTGGGCTGGCTGCGCGGCGAGAAGCGCCATTGCAGCATGGTCGCGATCCCGACCGTCGCAGAGGAAGATGCGCGCCGGCCAAGCCGCGAGCGGGAGGGCCTGGTGAGCGAGCAGACGCGGATCGTCAACCGGATCAAGTCCGCGCTTGCCCTGTTCGGCATCGGCTCCTTCAATCCGAAGCTGCGCAAGGCGGCGCAGAAGCTTGAGAGGCTGCGCACCGTGGAAGGAGCGACGTTGCCGGAGAATGCCCAGGCGGAGCTGCGGCGCGATCTGGAGCGGCTGCAGCTCGTACGCGACCAGATCCGCGCCATCGAAGACGAACGTTTGCGCCAGCTCGCTCGAGCACCAGCCGCATCGACAGGTCCTCACGCGATGGTTCGTCTGCTCGCGAGGGTGTTGGGCATCGGTATTGAGACCGCCGACATGCTGGTCAATGAAGTGCTGGCGCGCAATTTGCGCGATCGCAGAGCTGTCGCGCGCTATGCCGGACTGACCGGTGCACCGGATGAGAGCGGCAAGCGTCGGCGCGAGAAGGGACTGGCCCGCGCCGGCAACGGCCGGGTCCGCCGCGGCATGATCCAACTGGCCTGGCGCTTTCTGATCTTCCAGAAGGATAGCCGGCTCGCCCGCTGGTTCCGTGAGCGCACCGCCGACGGCCGCAAGACCACGCGCAAAACCATGATCGTGGCGCTGGCGCGCAAGCTGCTCATCGCGCTGTGGCGGCTGGCGACCACCGGAGAGATAACAGAGGGCCTCAAGTTGCGTCCGGTCAACACCTGACCGTGCAGCTTCCGCATCCCCAACTCGATTGACGGCTTGGCAGCCCCGGCGGTCTGTCGAGGATATCCGAGGTGGCGGTGATCCGATGGAATACATGGCCTTTGCGCCGCACCCAGAATGGACCCGCCGCCCCGGAGCTTCGCACCCGATGCGCATGCATGCATCATGGTACTGATCACGACCGATCAACCGAATACAAGTCTGCGACGCGATATCGCGTCCGACGCGAGCTCGCCTCGGAATCGTCCTCATGCCGCCAATGCCGAAAACCTCACCCGCCCCTCAAGCTTGGCGCCGGGCTCGCGACCGTCAAGGGCTGCGTCGCTGCGCGATGGCCTTCGGCCACCCTTGACTGTCGCTCCGCACGGCGCCCTGCCGTCTTCAGGTCGGGACGAGGAGATGCCGGTCCTTCGTCGAACAAGGAGATGAGCTGGGATCATTCGATAGCGATTATCCTTGACCAATCCCCATACAAGTATTCCAGAGATGCCGGCGTGTAAGTCGATAGGCCGCGGCGTACTGGATGCCCCGCGTGCGCGGAGCATGACGACGGACGAGAAAAGACACACATTCGCGTTCTCGCGGCGGCATTCGCCCGAGTTTTGCATCGACATCGCCCTCGAAAATGCAGAGGGCGCAGGGAAGACCG
>DASVWT010000345.1:0-5652 GCA_036393055.1 Steroidobacteraceae bacterium | reverse complement strand
GTCATACGTCGTGGTCCCGAGCCGGGTGACGTTACGCAGCATGGACACGCGCTCCCGGCAGCCACTCACTGCCCGCCTTGAACCGCTCGCGCCAGAGCTGGAAGACCATCAGTGCCCAGAGCAGATGGCTGTGGTTGTGTGCCCCGCTCTCGTGCTCGCGCATCAGCGTGCCCACGTAACGGGCGTCGAAAAGCCCCTCTGCGGCGAGACTGCCGGGGCTCAGCAGCTCGTGCATGAGCCCGTTCCACTCGTGCGTCAGCCACTGCTTCATGGGCATGCTGAAGCCTTCCTTGCCGCGCGCGAGCACGGCGGGCGGCAGCGATCCGGCGAAGGCCCGCTTCAGGATCCACTTGCGCACGCCCCCTCGTACCTTCAGTCGCGAAGGAATGGCGAGCGCGAGATCGACCACCTCGTTGTCCAGATACGGCACCCGCGCCTCGAGCGAGGTCGCCATGCTCATGGCATCGACCTTCGCGAGGATGTCCTCGGGCAGGTAGAGCCTGATATCGCAGCGCATCTGCGCCGCGAGGCGATCGCTGCCGCTCTCATCGAGAACGGCGCGTACCAGCCCTTGCGTGGCACCGGCGACCTGCGCACGAAACTCCGGCGTGTAGAGCTGGGCGCGCTGCGCATCGTGCAGGAATACCATCCAGCGAAGGTGTTGCCAGTCCGACGGAAGCCTCGCCCCCTCGAGGAAACGGCGCAGCTGGTTGGCGAGCCCACGCTTGCCCTTGCCGAGCGGGAGGCTGCGGGCGAGCCACTCGGCGGCCGCGCGCAACCGTGCCGGCTGCCAGTCGAGCAGACGCGCGCTCAGCTGGTCGGCGCGATAGGTGTCATAACCGCCGAAGAGCTCATCGCCGCCGTCGCCGCCGAGCGCCACCGTCACCCGCTGCCGCGCCATCCTCGCCACGAGCAGCGTCGGGAAGACCGAGAAGTCGGCGATGGGCTGATCGAGCTGGGAGATCACCTCCGGCAGCACAGAGAGGTAGTCTGGAGTCAGAATCTCCTCGTGGTGACGGGTGCCGCAGTGCCCGGCGACGGCGCGGGCGTGGCGCAGCTCGCTGTAGGTCGGATCGCCGAAGCCGATCGAGAAGGTGAGCGGCGGGCTCGGCGACACCTCTTTCATGGCCGCCACCAGGATCGAGGAATCGATGCCCCCGGAGAGGAAGGCGCCGAGCGGCACGTCGCTCGCGAGTTGGCGGCGTACCGCCCCGAGCAGCGTCTGGCGGACCCGGTCGGTGAGCTCCGCCACATCCGCCACCGGCTCAGGCTCCGCGCTCGGCAGCGACCAGAAGCGGCCCTGGTGGATCCTGCCGCCGCTCACGGTGAGCCAGGCGCCGGGCGGGAGTTTGCGCACGTCCTCGAAGAGCGTCGTTGGACTTGCCGTGTACTCGAATGTCAGGAGCTGGTCGACGCCGAGCGGATCGATCGCGCGCGCCGAGCCGCCGGCAGCGAGGATGCACTTCACCTCCGAGGCGAACCACACGCTGCCGCCATGGACGCTGTAGTAGAGGGGCTTGATCCCCATCCGATCGCGCGCGAGCAGCAGGCGCTTGAGCTCGCTGTCCCAGAGCGCGATGGCGAACATGCCGTTCAGGCGCGAGAGGAAGGCGATGCCGTGCTCCTCGTAGAGCCGCGGAATCACCTCGCTGTCGCCGGTGCCGCGCAGGCGATGGCCCTTGGCCGCGAGCTCGGCGCGCAGCTCCCGGTAGTTGTAGATCTCCCCGTTGAAAACCGCGTGCACCGTGCCGGCCTCGTTCGCGACGGGCTGCTCGCCGGTGATCAGATCCAGCACGGCGAGCCGGCGCATGCCCAGGCCCACGCCCGGCTCGAGGTGCATGCCCTCCCCGTCCGGCCCGCGGTGGCGCATCGCATCGCACATTGCCCCGATCAGCTCGCGGGGGGGCGTGCTCCCGCGGGTGACCACTCCGGCGATTCCGCACATGGGGGCTGCCTCAGGCGCGCCGCCGCTTGCGCAGCTGCATGCCGATCTGATTGCGCACGAAGCGCAGCGGCGGCTCGAGGGTGGCGAATCGCTCGAGCCTCGCGCCCGCCTGGGTGAGCGAGCGCAGGAGACTCTCGCCCGGACGGGCCGGATCCAGATCTATCGCGATCTTGAAGCCCATGCGGCCGACCTTGCGGACATCGTGGGGGAACGGCAGCGGGTCCGTTCCGGGCAGGTCGCGCACGCCGAGCCGCGCGGCGTGGGTGAAGTGCTGCGGATACCCCCAGAAGACCGGCCGCCCGCCCTCATCCCCGAGAAACAGCGTCGGCTTGCGGAATTCTTCGATCAGGGCATTGAGCAGGCGACCGCGGCTGAAGAACCATTTGCCCGGCCCCCAGGGAATGACGCGCGGCACTCCCAACGCGTCCGCCTCGCGCAGGACATCGCGGATCGGCCGCCCGTCGGCAAAGCGGTGGGTCGTGCCGAGAACCAGCACCTCGAGGCCCTCGCGGCAGGCGATCTGCCGGCCGGCGACGATGAAGAGCGCCTGCTGCGCGTGCTTGGCCACCACGCTGACGGCTTCATCCGTCGGCGCGACGGACCATTGCCGCAGGCGAAGACCCGAAACGCCGCTCGAGCCGCCGCTCCGGTCCGCGAGCGCGCGCAGCGCGCCGAAGCAGTCATCCGGCGCGCACTCGGCGAGCAGCAGGAAATAGGCTTTGGGCAGCGAGTCGGCGGCGTGGCGGCTGGCCGCGGCACTCAGGTTGTCGTAGGCGTTCTGCAGCAGGTCGTCGGGGTCATAGCACGGGTGCAGATGTACGTGCGCGTCGACGCAGGCGATGACGTTGCCCATAGATAGGGCCCTGCCAAGCAATCTTCGGACCCGCTGAAGGCCAAGGAGCTTCTGCCGTCCCGGTGAAGGAGGTTGCCAGGGCAATGCCGCTTCGCCGATACTCGGCGCTCGGAAAAATCCAATGCGGAGGTGCTCACCCGTGTCCAAGAACAGTCCGGATTCCTCGCGCCGCTCATTTCTCGCGACCGCGGCCGTAGCGGCCTCGGCCGCTCTCGTGGGCCTCAGGCCCCACACCGCGCGGGCCGCGGGCGAGAATCTGCCGCATCTTTCCGAGAGCGACCCTCTCGCCAAGTCGCTCGGCTACCAGTCGAACGCCAAGAACGTCGATAAGTCGAAGTTCCCGACCTACAAGGCCGGAGAGCGCTGCGGGGAGTGCCGCTTCTTCCAGGGCACACCCGGACAGAGCTCCGGCTACGGCGGCTGCCAGATCTTCGCCGGCTACTCGGTCAACGCCGACGGCTGGTGCGCTTCTTTCAACGCCAGAAGCTGATTTCGCGCACCTTCGGGGGCGCTCACCCGTGGCCGGGTAGCGCCCCTGCTTGTTGACTTTCGGGCCGGCCCGCCGGGCATCATTCCCGCCCGCTATACCTAAATTCCTCGCCCGTTCCCGCGCGCCTCGTGCGTGGGACTAGAATAGCGCCGTACCGAAAGCTCAACATCCGCCAGGAGGTTTCCCATGTCATTGCGAATCAACGATACGGCCCCCGATTTCACCGCCGAGACGACCCAGGGACGTATCGACTTTCACCAGTGGATCGGCAATGGCTGGGCGATCCTCTTCTCGCACCCCAAGGACTTCACCCCGGTCTGCACCACCGAGCTCGGCTACATGGCGCGCCTGAAGCCCGAGTTCGAGGCCCGCAATACCAAGATCATCGGCTTGAGCGTCGATCCGGTGGACGACCACAAGCGCTGGTCGAAGGACATCGAGGAGACCCAGGGCGCGCCGGTGTATTACCCCATGATCGGCGACCCGCAGCTCAAGGTCGCCAAGCTCTACGACATGCTGCCGGCCGAGGCCGCGGGCGAAGCCAAGGGCCGCACGCCGGGCGACAATGCCACCGTGCGCTCGGTGTTCCTCATCGGACCCGACAAGAAGATCAAGCTCATTCTTACGTACCCGATGAGCGTGGGCCGCAACTTCGATGAGGTGCTGCGCGCGCTGGACGCGATCCAGCTGAGCGCGAAGCACAACGTGGCGACCCCGGTGAACTGGAAGCGCGGTGACGATGTGATCATCCCGACCTCCATCCCGGACGCGGACGCGAAGTCGAAATTCCCGGCGGGCTGGAAGGCACTGCGTCCCTACCTGCGTCTGACACCGCAGCCGAAGTGATGTCTCTGTCCGGGGGGCGTTAACCCGCCCCTCGGATCACCGGGCGCGGTCGCGTTCCCGGTCTCTAACTCTCGCGGATGCGAAAGCCGGGCCGCCAGCCGAGCAAGCTCGCGGCCTTTGCGCTGGACACTGTGCCGTCTTCCTCCGCGACGTTGTAGATGCCAGGGGAGCCCCTCCTCACTGCAAGCCGCGCTGCCTCCGCGGCGGCATCCACGTGTACCGGACCGCCTGCAGGCGGTGTGTCGAACCCCGTCCCCGGTCCATACAGCCGGCCGTAGCGCAGCACGATGCCCTCGAAAGCACCTCCCAGGACCTGATTCTCCAGCCTGGCGACGCCGCGTGCGTTGATTCCTCCCGATTCATCGGGTGCGTCCACGTTGAGTGGAGCGTCCTCTCGATACGGCATGAGGCCCGGCGCGTAGGCGAAGGAAATGCTCTCGGCAATCAGCCGCCGCATGCCGCAAGCCAGTCCCGCGGCAATGAGGTTGCGTGTGCCGATGTCGCGCACGCGTGCGTTGCTCTCCCGCGCGGCTGCCATGCGCTTTGGGTCGAGCCCGGGCGGAAGGTCCGTCAGCTGGTGGATCACGATGGGCGCGTAAGCGGCGAGGGCCGCTTTCTCCAGAGCCTCTGCGTCGAAGACGTCCACGATGAGAGGCTCGACGCCCATCGAGCGCAACATGGCCGCCTTCTGCGGCGAGCGGGTCGTGCCGAATACGCGCCAGCCGTCCGCAACCAGCAGCCGGCAGAGGCGTCTGCCGATGGCTCCGCTCGCCCCCGCGAGGAAGATACTGTCTGAATTGCTCAAGGCGAAGCGACGCTCAGGGTGAATCGTAGCCCACCGGCGTGCCAGTGCCCGTACCCTTGGGGCCACAGCCCGGAGTCCAAACGACTTTCCTGACGATCCCGCCGGCGTCGGTATGGACCGTCACCGTGCATCCGGCCAGATTGTATTGATCGAACCGCCAGGTGGCCGCCTGCCCCTCGCCCGCTGCGCTGATCGCCCAGGGTGCGCTCCAGTGCATCTCCAGATCGATCAGCGACTTGCCGACATACTTCGTGGCGGTCTCGGAGGGATAGTGTGCAGGGGGTGTGGCGCACGCTGCCGGCAAGAGAGCGACCGTGAGCGAGAGGAGCAGGCTGGCGCTTATCCGCATCGGCCTAGCATGCCCGAATCCTGGCGCGAAGGCAGCTGACAAGAATACGGTTACCGAAGCCAGGCGCTCTGCGCCGCCCAGGCCGTGAGCAGTGCCAGTACCACACTCGCCGCGAGCGCCAATGCGGCGTGCTGCTTCTCTCGTCTGACGAGGTGCGTGCCATCGAGCGGCGCAATGAGAAAAGGCTCGCCATGGGTAGTCTGTCCGACGACACTCACCCGCTGGCCAGTGGAAGCGATTTTCGCCTCGACCTCCTTGCGGGCGGCGGCACGCACCGCCTCCCACTCCTCGGCATCGATCCGCCCGTCGTGGTCACGATCGAACTTCGCCAGCAGTGCCGCCTGATCGTGCTTCCAGGCAACGA
>DASVWT010000344.1:0-3657 GCA_036393055.1 Steroidobacteraceae bacterium | reverse complement strand
CTTCGGCCATACGCTCGGCAACGCGCTTCGCAGGGTGCTGCTCTCGTCCATGCCCGGCAGCGCCATCACCGAGGCGGAGATCGAGGGCGTACTCCACGAGTACACCAGCATCGAGGGCGTCCAGGAGGACGTCGTCGACATTTTGCTCAACCTGAAATTGGTCGCGATCCGCATGCACTCGCGCGACAGCGCAGAGCTGCGGCTGCAGAAGAAGGGTCCGGGCCCGGTGACCGCGGGCGATATCCAGACCGACCACGACATCGAGGTCGTCAATCCCGACCTGGTCATCGCCAACCTGACGAAGGCGGGCGAGCTCAGCATGACCCTACGCGTGGAGCGCGGGCGCGGCTACCGTCCGGCCGCCGCGCGTGCGGCATTCGAGGAGCAGTCGCGTCCCATCGGTCGCCTGCAGCTCGATGCGTCTTTCTCCCCCGTGCGCCGCGTGACGTACTCCGTCGATGCCGCGCGCGTGGAGCAGCGCACCGACCTGGACAAGCTGGTCATCGACATCGAGACCAATGGCACGATCGACGCGGAGGAGGCGATCCGCCGGGCGGGCGCGATCCTCAAGGATCAGCTGTCGGTGTTCGTCGATCTGCAGGGCGAGGAAGAGGCCACGACCAAGGTCTCGGAGATGCAGTTCGACCCGATCCTGCTGCGTCCCGTCGATGAGCTGGAGCTCACCGTCCGCAGCGCCAATTGCCTGAAGGCGGAGAACATCCACTACATCGGCGATCTGGTGCAGCGCACGGAGGTGGAGCTGCTGCGTACGCCGAACCTCGGCAAGAAATCGCTCACGGAGATCAAGGAAGTGCTGCAGAGCCACGGCCTGATGCTCGGCATGCGGCTCGATGGCTGGCCGCCGGCCAGCCTCAAGCACGACGACGGCCGGGACGTAATCTAAGAGCGCGCCCCATGAGACACCAACTGACCGGACGGCAGCTTTCGCGCAACAGCCCCCACCGGCACGCGATGCTGCGGAATATGAGCGTATCGCTGCTGCGGCATGAGACCATTCGCACCACTTTGCCGAAGGCGAAGGAGCTGCGGCGGGTGGTGGAGCCGCTGATCACCCTGGGCAAGAAGGACGGGGATGCCAATCGGCGCCTCGCGTTCTCGCGGCTGCGCGATGCGGATGTGGTCGAGAAGCTCTTCGCTGACCTGGGACCTCGGTTCAAGGCCCGCCCGGGCGGATATACCCGGATCCTGCGGATGACCCCGCGGCCGGGGGACTCCGCGCCCATGGCGCTGATGCAGCTGGTGCAGGGACCGGCGGCGGCCGAGCCGGCCGAAGATGCTGGCAAGAAGAAGACCCGGCGCCGCGCCAAGGCGAAGGCCAAGGGCGAGGCGAAGCCGGAGAAAGCGGCCAAAGCCGCCGCGGCCTGAGGCTATCGGCCCTAGAGACGATCGAGCGGGCCGCGTAAGCGACCCGCGTCGTTTTCGCCCGCCGCCAACGCTTGTCGCTCCGCGAATCCGCGGCGCGTATCATTTCCCCCCGTAGAACAAATCCGCACGGGCGGGGGAGGAATGACGATGTTCAGAGGTTTCAGAAATTTTCTGATGCGCGGCGACGTAATCGTCGTTGCCGTCGGACTGGTCATCGCGCTGGCCTTCAGCAATCTCGTGAAGGCCTTCACCGATAACGTCATCAACCCGCTCATCGCGGCCGCTCAGTCCGGCGTCAAGGGCCCGGGGCTAGGCTGGCAGCTCGTCAAAGGTGGGACCGACGCCACGTTCCTCAACGTCGGCGCATTCATCTCCGCCATCATCTACTTCATCATCTTCATGGCGGTGGTGTATTTCATCATCGTCCTGCCCTACAAGGCGGTGATGGCCCGAGTGGGAAAGATCGTATTCGGCGATCCGCCGCCGACCAAGACCTGCCCGGAGTGCCTGTCGGACGATCTCAATCCCGCCGCCAGGCGGTGCAAGCACTGCGGCGCGGATATCGGGGGCGCCGCCGCCTCGGACCGGCTCAGTGCCGCGACCGCTCCAAGGTGACGGCATCGCGGGTCAGGTTCTCGTGACCTGATGCGGTCACGGCGAGATCGTCCTCGATGCGGATACCGCCGAATTTCCGCAGCGAGTCCACCCGGCTCCAATTGATGTGGCCGGAGCGCTGGTCGGCGCGGGCGGTGGCGAGTAGCTGGGGGATGAAGTAGAGGCCAGGCTCCATGGTGACCACGAATCCCTCTTCCAGCACGCGGGTCAGCCGGAGGTAGGGATGGCCATCGGGGCGGGGAATATCGCCGCCGTCGGGTGAGTGCATGAATCCGCCTGCATCGTGGACCTCCAGCCCGAGGAGGTGGCCGATGCCGTGGGGAAGGAATACGCTGGTGGTGCTCGCGGCGACTGCCTCATCGGCGCTGCACCTGATGATATCCGCTTCGCGCAATACACCGGCGAGCAGACGGTGCGCCTGCAGATGGACCTCTCGCCAGTCGACACCGGGCTTGATGCCCGCGCAAAGGGACTGCTGCATGCGGTCCATGCGGTCGATCAGGGCGGAAAACTCGGGGCTGCCAAGAGAGTAGGTTCGGGTGATATCGCTGGCGTAACCGGCGAATTCAGCGCCCGCATCGATCAGCAGCGAGTGACGCTCTGCGGGCCGGGTCCTTTCCAGCACCTGATAGTGCAGGACGGCACCTCCCTCGTTCAGGGCGATGATCGGGTTGTACGGCAGCTCCTGCTCGCGCTGGCCGCAGGCGGCGAGGAAGGCGAGCTCGATCTCGAATTCCGATGCGCCGGCCTCGAAGGCGCGGGCGGCGGCCAGATGGCCCCGCGCGCCCAGGCGGCTCGCCTCGCGCAGGCAGGCGAGCTCGTAAGCCGATTTGGCGGCTCGGGGGTAATCCAGGTGCCGGATGAGGTGCGGCGGGTTGATACCGCCTACGCCCCAGGAGGGGAGCTCCTCGAGCGCATCGCCGAGGAATGCGACGGCGCGCAGGCTGGGAGGCAGAAGCCGGCGAGCCTCCTCGCGGTCGCGGCAAGGGCGGATCTCGAAATGCCGGGTCCAGTAGCCCTGAGGCGGCGCGGGCGGCTCGTACCAGTAATCCTCGGGCTGATGGAAGATGAGCACGGGCCGGCTGCCGGGCTCGAAATAGAGGAAGCAGTCGGGCACATCGAGCAGGGGAGCCCAGACTTTGAACGGGGCGTGAACCTCGAACGGGTAGGTCCGGTCATCCTGGAATACGGGCAGCAGCGATCCCGAGTGAACGAGCAGGGCGGAGTAGCCGCAGGCTTCGAGGGCGCGGCCGGTCCGCAGGCAGACCCCCCCGAGATGCGCCGCAAAGAGGGTCTCGAGCGAGGCGCGGGCTGGCAAGGAATTGGCATCGGGACTCGCCAGGGAATCAGTCGAGGGGTCGGCCAAGGGATTGGTGGGGGTGCCAACGTGGGCCATCCGGCGCGCTCCGGCGGGGAAAAAGGCCAATTCTAAGCTTTTCCTCCGGACAGGGCGTCCGCGGGCGGCGCTGCGGCACCCGGTCGTACCCTGTCGTTCAAGGGCGACAGCAAGGCTCAGGCTGTTTCCAATCCGATACCGAGTCTATAAAATCCAGCGGCGCGACCCGTGAAGGACTCGCAGAACGATAAAAAAAGTCGTTCAGAACGCTTTCTCCGTATTGGCTCTCTCAACAAAGCATCGGGGTACCGATCGATGAA
>DASVWT010000343.1:0-17665 GCA_036393055.1 Steroidobacteraceae bacterium | reverse complement strand
GATGGCGACGGTGCGGCCTACGTACGTGAAATCGAATGCCTTCTCGGGCGCGGATTGGATGGCCAGAGAGACCCGGGCCACTCCGGGGTTCGAGATGTCGCGCAGGATCTGTTGCGTCGAGATGGCGATCCGTGAGCGCATCTCGATCTTGCCGCCACGATGACGATCGAAGATGCGATCGGACCAGCCCATGAAGCGCGCCGAGGGCAGGGCGTTCAGTTGCTCGAGCAGGCCGGCGCGCGCGCCTTCGTCCATTTCGACCGTCAGCTCCCAGAGCGTGCGATCCTGGTCTCGACGCACTGTGCTGACGTGCTCGAGGATGAGCCCGGCCTCGGCGATGACGCCGAGGACACTCGCCAAGCTTCCGGGAGCATGAGCAGTTTCGACCTGAATGATTTCCGAGATTTTCATGAGGGCTTTTTGCTGGTTCGTCGCCCATGGAGACCGGAATGTACCCCATTTTGAATGGCTCGTTGTCGACGCCTGACCGTGCGATTCGAGCCGGGCTCACTCCGCCCGGCGGCCTTCTTGCCGCTCTCCGGCGGCTCGTGCGACGAGCCACCTACGCGCGCAGCTTGGCGGAGCCGTAGATCAGGTTGAGCACTTCGGTGCGGGTGGACTGGTTGCGGACGAACATGCCGCGAATGGCGCTCGTGACCATGGAGCTGCCAGGCTTGCGGACGCCACGGATGGTCATGCAGGTGCGCGAGGCCTCGATGACACAGATGGCGCCAGCCCCGTAACCTGAACGTACCAAAGCCGACTTCCGTGCGGGTCGTCCTCGAGCGGAGAGAAAACAGGAGGCTGATCAACGGACACCCGGTAGCCGAACTCCTCGGAATAGCCGCCGGCGAGATACGAGTTGTGATCGACTGCCTGCTGCACCTGTGGGTCGAAGTCCTGCACGCCAAGACTCGCCCGGTTGAAGCCGAGCCGTCCCAGGTGCTCCACGTCCGCCGGTATCCGGACGCCGCTCACGAGGTCGGATTGCGACGCGCCAGCAGCCGGAGCACGTGACCCAGGCGAGTCACCGCGAGCCGTATCGCCCGATCACCGGCCGCGGTGACCCCGAGCACCAAACCCCCTGGTTGCGGCCGGTCGACTCTGAGCGCGGAGAGAGGCGAGGAGTCGATGCCGTGCTCCGCGGCCACGCCGGCAGCCTCGGAATCGTCGATGGCGGACGGCAGCCAGCCAACCACCTGGAGGCCTCCATGCGGGGCCCGCAGCTCCAATAGCCCGCTCAGCTCCGCCCCGGCGAGACGGACCAGGGTATCCAGCCGCGTCGCATAGACTTCGCGCATGCGGCGCACGTGCTGCGAGAAATGCCCCTCTGTAATGAAATCGCACAGCGCAGCCTGGAATGGGACGGAGGCAAATCGCTCCACGACGGATTTCGCTGCAGCCACGGCATCGACGAGGCTTGGAGGCACCACCAGAAATGCGAGGCGCAGGGCCGGGAAGAGCAATTTGTTGAAGCTGTTGGAGTAGATCACGTTGCCGGCCGGATCGAGGCTCTGCAAGGCTGCCAGCGGGCGGCCCGAGAAGCAGAAAGCCCCGTCGTAGTCGTCCTCGAAAATCCACGCGCTCTCCCGGCGGGCCCATTCCAGCAGCGCGCGGCGGCGGGGCAGAGACATCGTGATACCCAACGGGAACTGGCAACCGGGAGTCACATAGACCATTCGGCCGACTCGGCGGCGGCTTCTCCCACTCGCCCAGTGCAGCCCTTCGTCATCCACGGGTATCCCGATCACATCGGCGCCCAATGCGCGAAACAGTGCGCTCGCGCCAGGGTATGCGGGATCTTCGACCCAGACGGGATCACCGGGATCGAGCAGCAGCCTGGTCACCACGTCCAACGACTGTTGGGTACCCGAGGTAATGACGATCTGCTCCGCCGAGCAACGGACACCTCTTGTCGACGCAACATGGCTGGCGATCGCCGCCCGAAGCGGCGGAAACCCCAAGCCGTCCCCATGCACGAGCAACTCCGGGCGCGACCGACGCAGCCGACGGGTCGCAATTCGGTTCCACGTCTTCAACGGAAAGAGATCCAGCGGAGGCTGATCGAGATGGAAGGTCTCCGCGTGGCGGTTCGAACGGAGCTTCGGGTAAGGTTGTTGCGCCAGGCACTGGCCGCGCTTGGAAAGGTGCATCTGCGAGCCCTCGAGCCGATTCGCGTGGCGGATGGGCCGTGCGTCAAACGTGGGCTCCAATGGCCCCCGGCTGACGAAAGATCCGCTCCCAACCGTGCACTCGATATAACCCTCGGCGGCGAGCTGCTCGAAAGCCGCCACCACGATGCCGCGCGACACGTTTTCCTGCCGCGCAAGGCTTCGACTCGAGGGCAGTCGCGCGCCGGCCCGCAGCTTTCCGTCGACGATTGCCCTACGGATCTCATCGTAGACCCAACGGAAGAGCGACACATCTGCCCTGCGCGGAGGCAGAGTCAGGCGTTGCAAGGTGGCTCGCATGGTATCTCGGCCAAGTGGTCCAGTTTCTAGGGGGAAATGGTACTAGAAAGTAGACCATAAGGGATTAGCATTCCGGGAAGCGCTCATGATCCTTCAGGCTGAGATTCGGAGACGGGAACAATGAATACCGCGACGGCCAGCATGTCCCTCGGGACGAGAGGCAATATCTTCCTGCCCGCTATCGTGGGTGGATGCGCGGCCGCGGCGCTCGATGCGGAATCGGCCTTTTATGCCTTCGGTTGGCCCATGCCCAAGGGTATCGCCGCCGGTCTGCTTGGCGCGAGCGCACGGCAGGGAGGGGCTGGAACTTGGATTCTGGGTTTGGCCCTGCATTTCTCCATATTGATCGTCGCCGCCGCCCTCTATGGCGTGGCGAGCTGGCGCTGGACATTCATGCGCAAGTACTTCCTTCTCTGTGGGGTGTACTACGGCATTTCCATCTATCTCTTCATGAACCTGGTCGTAGTGCCATTGTCTGCGTTCCCCTTCTCCTTCGCGCCGTACACGGTATCAGGCCTGATCAACGGCATGTCGATGCACGTGCTGCTGGTGGGTCTGCCCATTTCCCTCAGCTATCGGGTTCTCGGCCGGGAAAGCGCGCCATGACGACGTCGCGCCCATCCCGGCGGCGAATTGCTGCAAGCGAATCGGCCTCAGATGGAGGTAGCTATTGCATAGAGTGGAGCCATCGAACCGGATGGGCGAGGCGTTATATAACGCGGTATGTCGGGGGTGTCACCGAGCCATCGATACCGCGGCGCATCTAGAGTGTAATCGGTGTGGATGGATTATCTGTCTGAGCGGATGCGGATGAGAGGTCCGCTCTCGCCGAGCTCGAGCTCTGCCTGGGCTCCGGCAGCAAGCCCGCCTCTGCCATCAATGCGAGCCACTCGCCCAGCGAGTCCACGCCGAACCGGTCCAGCAAGGCGTCTGTGACTACGAACGTTCCATCCGTATCGTGCGCGACGTAGGCGAGTGCCTCGGCCTCGGGAACGTGAACGAACCTCGTGTAATGGGCCACGGCGCAGAGCGGCAGATGCTTTCCCAAAGCGTCCGTCAGTAGCTTTATCCCTTTCCAGATGCCCGGGTCGGGCACACATTCCGCAATGCGGCGGAAGCGGATCCCCAGGAACTTCCGCTGCGCGTCCGTCAGCTGTTTCGCAGTCGTCAGCTCACGGATGACGAGAGCTTCGATGACCCTCCGGAATCCCGACCAGACCGGGCAGTCCGAGTCCGCTGCGTTTCTGGCGAAATCGATCTCGAGGGGCTGCTTGGAAGCCACCACGCCGCCGACTCCCATCTGCCAGGTGCTGAGATGTCGAACGAAGATGTCCTGGCTATATACCTCGAGCGCATTTGCGCGAAGGATCCGGTAGTAACCGAGGTCGTCCTCGAAGGTCCAGAAATTTCCAGGCGCTGACTCTCTCATCAGAACTCCTTTCTGAATCCAATCTCGAAGCCATGCGGCAGGACGCTCAGGACGATGGGCGTGCCGGGGCGGTGGAGGAAGTAGCCCGCGGCCGTCCCGAGCGCAAAGCCGGCAATCACGTCGGTCTGCCAGTGTCCCCAGGTCTTCACGCGGGCGATGCCGTCGTAGATCGGCAGCAGTTCGAGCAAATAGGCCGCGGGATGATCCCTGCCGTACTCGAGCACGAAGGGAGTGACGAGTGAGCTCGTAATGGTCACCTCGCCGCTCGGGAAGCTCTGCCCGTGCCCGGTGAACCACCGGTTCGGGTCGGACGTTTGTGATGGGCGCTCGCGAGAGAAGACATATTTGAGCCCGATCTCGGCCACTCCGCTGAAGACACCGGCGTCCACCGACTGCCAGAATGTCTTGCCGAGGCGGTTCTCGCCGCCTTCCCACAGCGCGCCGAGACCCGCCACCGCCATCATGCTGTCAATGAGCGCATTCTGGTTGCTGCGCGCCCAAATGCCGGAGTTGTCGTAGGCTACCCGGGAATCGATGCCGAGCGGCCCGCCGCCCGCGCGCGCGATCGGCGCCTGGATGGCAGCGGCCACGGTGAGCAGCAACACCGTGAGAGACGTCACCGCGGCACCCAGGGCGGGCGCGGCGGAAAGTGAGGCGACTGAACCCGTGCGCACCTTCATCATTCGCTCCCACGGCCGGCGACGCTGCACGCTAACTTTGTAATGCAAAGTCTGACTTTACGACGCAAAGCACGTGAAATGCAAGGGCCCGCCCGGGCTCGATGGCGTGACGGCCTGGCAGCTGAAAGTCAGCGGCCCTGGAGGTGAAGAAGCATTCTCGCGCGACCGTCATCGGTCTCGATCGGTCCGCCTGCATCGAGCAACACCTGCTCGAGCACCGAGAGATAGCCAAGAAAGCGCTTGCGGCCCTCGGCCGTGATGCGGCAGAGCGATTGCGGGCGAGTCTCCGCGGTTTTCGTGATCTCGATGAGCTTTGCCCCCGCGAGCACTTCAAGATGACGGCTGAGGTTGCCATCCGTCAGTGCGCAAAGCTGCTTGATCGCGGCGAACGAGAGGCCCTGCGGATGTGCGAGCAGGGAGGTGAGCACTCCGAGGCGCGCCCGCTCGTGCATCACCCGGTCGAGGCCTTCGTATGCGAACGGATGCGAGCGCTCGCCCTTATGCCTGGTTTTCTTCATTGTCCCGCCGATATCCGAATTGCAGCACTCCGGCCACCATGACGTGGCCGATCCCGAACGGTATGCCCATTTCCCACGGGGATGCGGCAACGTCCGGCCCGATTGCGAGACAGGCCATGCCCGTCGCGAGATACCACACGCCGATCCAGAACGTCCCATGCGGCAGAAAACTGCGTGAGGCGAATACGCCAAGGCTGAAGAGCATCTGCCATAGGCCGGGCAGCATCCACAGGCTCTGCGGCGCGGCCCGCGCAACCACCGCGGTCAGCAGGATGCCTGCCACGATCGCCGGCAGGAACTGCTCGACGGCAGCATGCAGCATCTGCATCGCCATGAGCGAGTGAATGCGACGGGCACGCGCGACGGTCTCGATGCCGATGAATGTGAGCGAGACAGCGGCGGCGCCAATCCACATCGTCAGGAAGCGCGCGGGCTCATGCTCGAGATCGATGGCCCACAGCTTCTGGATCGAAGCAAGGATGATGGCGAGCAGGCCGGTGCTCGCGAGGGTGATCGGGCCGTAGCCCCGAAATTCCATGGAGCGGGCCACGTGCCCGCGGATCGACCGGATCTCCGACAGAGCTTCGCGCAAGTCCGGCATGGCCGCCGCCTTTCAACTTTGTGGCACAGAGTATAGTCCGACCGGCAGCAAGTCACCCGGAAGTGCCGCAATTCGCCGATCCGGGATCGACTCTCAAGACGGCTGGCCGTCCGGGTGCCGGGCGTGCCAGATCTCCAGGAAACCCATCGTGATGGTCACGATGACGGGACCGAGCACGAACCCGGAGGCGCCGAACAGCAAAATGCCGCCCAGCATCGAGATGAATGCCGCGACCGTGTGCAGCTTCAGCCTGCTGCCGACCCATATCGGCCGCAGCAGATTGTCGATTCCGCCGATGACCACCCCACCCCAGATCGTGAGGATGATGGCCTTGGTCCAGCTGCCTTCCAGCGCCAGGAAGAGGGCGGCGGGTATCCATACCAGGAAGGCCCCCAGCACCGGCACGAGCGACAGGATCGCCATGGTGAACCCCCAGACGACGGGCGCCGGTAGCCCGAGGATCCAAAACATCAGGCCGCCCAGGGCTCCCTGAACCGCCGAAACCGCCGCCGTACCCCAGACCGTCGCCCGGACGGTGTCGGTAACCCGATCCATGAGACGCTGCGTATCGCGACTTCCCAGCGGCGACACATATCGGACCAGATCGGCTACGGAGTGCCGGTCGCGCAGAAAAAAGAAGAGGAGATAGAATGTCAGAAGGACACTGAGCATCTGCGCCACGGATCCGCGTACGAAGGATGCTGCGAAGCGGCTCAGCTGGGAAGCAGCGGCCGCAGTGACGGAGCGCAGGCCGACGTGCTCTTCGACCCAGTTGCCGATCGGCGCAATCTGCCGATTCTGATCCATGAACCGTTGGACTGTTCCGGAATCCACCTGCTGTTGAATGTAGGCGGCCCCCGAAGCAACCTGGTCGACCATCTTCTTGACGATGAAGGCCGTCGGCAGGAGGATGAATATCGCGACGATGAGCACTGAAACCGTTGCCGCCAGACTGGGATATTTGAGGCGGGCGGTAATCCTGGCATGCAGCGGCGCGAACAGGATGGCCAGTGTCGTCGCCCACACGAGGGGGGCTAGGAATGGCGCGGCGAGCAGGGCACAACCGACGATACCGGCTGTCGTCGCGCCGACGAGGACGAGGAAAGTGGCTCGCTGCCTACTCTGCGGGGATACCACGGCGGCTATTCCATACGGGTACGAGGTCGAATCTCATGACCGTAGCTCTCCAAGTCTCGTTCCTGACGGGCCGCGAAGCGCCGCTCGAGCCGCTCCATCGAGCGGCGCAGGCTAAGGAGCCGGCTTGACGCCGGACAGCGCAGCTGTGATGGATTCGCGCCAATCCTCAATCATCCGCCCGTAGTGCTCTGGATCGAGAAACCGGCTCACGAACGCCTGTCCCTGCGCATCGAGGCCCGTCAGCGTGTAACGGACACTGACGTCGGTGCCGCCTCCGCCTGTGGCGCTGCAATGGACGTCCACCAAGCCGATATTCGAGCCATCGGCGAGCCGCGCGTAGCTCACGCATCCTTCCGCGGGACGGTAGTCGATGACTACCCATGTGGTTTCTCGTCCGTCGTGGATCGTACGGAAGGCGGACCCACGCTCCTCTCGACCGCTGAGCAATTGCGGCTCCCAGCCTTGCGCCCAAGCCTTCTCACCCAGCGCGGTGAACAGCGGAAACACCCGCGCGATGGGCGCGTCGAGGTGAAAGCCGCGGATTTGCGTTGAGGGAGGCATGCACATCGCGCTTAATATATACGTACCAATGTACCAAGTGAGCAGGCCGGCCGCAAGATGTGCCATCCTCTCTGTACGATCCCCTCTGGCTTGCCTCCCGGAAACCGCTCATGCCCACGGCCAAGGCCAAATCCCCGGAAACCCCGCACACCGTGGAGCGCGTCCAGACCGGTGTACGTCTGGAGAAGCGGCTGCTCAAGGTACTCAAGGGTCTGGCCGAGTACCTCGACCTCTCGCTAGGCGATCTTCTCGAGGGAGTTGCCCTGCACGCTCTGGAAAACAGGCCGCCCTTCAAGCCGGCGACGCTGGAGAAGATCGCCGATCTGAGGCGGGTCTACGGCCTGGATCTGAGGGCCGAGGACAGCCATCGCCTGCGCGAGCGTTAGACGAGCCGGATCCGGCCGGATTTCGCTGGTCGGATCGCTCAGGAAACCTGCGGCTCCCGGCGGCTCTGCATCAGCGCTGCGATGTGCAGCATGAAGAACAGGGGCACGAGGAATGCCGGGATCAGCAGCAGCGGCAGTGTTCCCATCGGGGCGGCGCTGATCTCTGCGGGCGCACCCGTGGCCAGCGCGGCGCTGGAGGCTCCGAGCCCGAGGGCGACGATGAGATCGAGCATGCCGAGCGCATTCCAGCGGACGAAGGCGGCTCCTGCGGCGAAGCCCGGTTGGGCAAGCCCCAGGACCATCCAGGGCGCGGTGAAGCCGATCGCCATGTCGCCGAAACCGGCCGTGAGCGCGAATGCGGCCGGCAGCACGTGGTACGCATATAGGAAGATGAAGCCCATTCCCGCCCAGCGCCATGCCTGGACTGCGGCGATGAGCCTCAGATCGAGGGAAAGAACGAAGTCACGGAAGGACGGCGAGAGCTGCACACCGGCGAAGAACAGCAGCAGCGGCGCAACCACGGCGACGGCGATGCCGATGGGGGGCGTCCCGGGATGGCCGACGAAGACATCGAGGGCGCCCAGCGACACGACGGTGCACAGCCAGGCGGCCAACGCGAGGATGAGGGTGAGCTCGATACGGCCAAGTCCGTTGAATCCGGACTCGGCCGGGCGGGGGAGGGTCGTGGTGGTCATGGAGCGCTCCAGTCACTTGCATTTTGCAAGTATTACGCGACCGTAGCATACTGACTTGCAGTCTGCAAGTGTTGAGCCTCCGGCTTGTGGAGAACCGGACGTATGAGCACCTCGAAACCCTTCCAGCGCTCGGCGTGCGCGGTCGCCAACTCGCTCGACATCGTAGGCGACAAGTGGTCGCTGCTCGTCGTGCGCGATCTGCTGCACGGCAAGCACACCTATGGCGAGCTCGCGAGCTCGCCGGAGCGCATTCCGACCAACATCCTTGCCGATCGGCTCAGGCGGCTCGAAGAGGCCGGCATCGTCGCGAGCAGCCCCTATCAGGAGCGCCCGACACGATACGCCTACACGCTCACACCGAAGGGACGTGCCCTCGGTGACGTACTGCTTGCGTTCGTGCGTTGGGGGAAAGAGCACATCCCAGGCACCGTGGCCCTGAGTGAAGGCACAGCACCTGGAGGCGCTGCGGCATCGGCGAGCACTTCACGCCGCAAGCGCTCCAGGTATGACGCGGGCTCAGTTCGGAACGGCGCCTCGGGAAAGACGCCCCGCTCCGAGTCGGGATGAGCTCCGGGTAGCCTGCGCCGGTGCTGCAGTCTGCTGGTCGGTACGATTCGACCATACAACAGCTCTGCGCGGCTTCATCCAGCGCCGCTGTACCACGCGTACGACGGCCTGTTCGATGCCGGAAAGGGCTCCATCCACGGCTGCGTTCATCGCCGGATCGCGTTTCTCGAAGACCACGCTAGGCAGGCCGATCAAGACGACCTTGATGCGGCAGACTCGGTCGACGCCGCCGCGTGGGCCATTCACATCGTGGGTGCGAACGCTTACCCGCACGATGTTTGCAGCGAACTTCCCGAGCGCCCGTCCGAGCTTGCCGCGTATGTAGGTGCGATCGTCGGCGCCTAGGTCTCGCTCCGAGGCGCGGATGTGGACCGGGACCGCCATTGTGTTTGCTGTCATTGGTACATACCTCTTCCGCTAGTAGCACTTCTTCCGCCAGTCGCATTCATTGCGCGCAAGGATGCGGGCGCCCGGGGACCCCAGGTCTGGCGAACGCGCTCGATGCGCAGGCGGCGCAAGCCCCCAGGCATTGCCCACTCGATCTCGTCGCCCTCGCGATAGCCGAGGAGCGCGGTCCCGAGAGGCGCAAGCACGGACAGGCGCCCGGATCGCAGGTCCGCCTGATGCGGGAATACGAGCGTGTAGCTTCGCGCGGTGTCGGTCCCGAGGTCTCGTACGCGCACACGGGAGTGCATCGTGACCAGGTCAGCCGGCACTTCGGCAGCGGGAACGGGCGCCGACCGGGCCAGCTCCTCCTGGAGCTTGTCGATGTGCTCCCTGTCTCTCATGAAATCCGCGGCCCGGGCGCGCACCAGCGCACTCAGCGGCCAGAAATCTGCGTCGGTCACGATGATCGTTCGCGAGCTCATCTCAACTCTCCTCTTTAGCTGCATACTCGTCGCAATCGTTTATAGAGGCGGCTCCAAGTTAAGACAATCGGCATTAATCGATTAGATCATTCCAAAATCTGGAATCGTCAGGCCTGCGAACGGTGGACGAGAGAGGCGGCGCATCGATGCGACCCTGACGATCACCGGGACGGGCCAGACGAATTTCGTTTCGGCGGAGCACATCGCCAAGGGCGGTACTCGCCGGCCGAGGCTACGCGCTGACTCGCGGCCTGATGACGAGCGCTCCGTAGCGCAGGGCGAAGAGCCCGAATGCGCCGATCCAGAGCAGGGCGGAGGCGATGAGCAGGTTCGCGCGCGCGCCGGCCGCGAGCGCAGCGGCAATACGCACGGCTGCTGCCAGGATCACCAGCACATAGATCACGCCGGTCGCAGGATCGGCCGAGAGCTCGCGCCCGGTATGGCCGCGCGTCACACGGGTCATGACGGCGAGGATCATCGTTCCAATGGCGCCGGCGGTGAGCGTATGGATGGCCGCACTCAGCGGGAATGCGGCATCGAGTGTCGCGACTCCCAGAGCGGCTACGCCTGCCACCAGCCAGCAGTAACCCACGTGCAACACGAGCAGCAGCGGCTCGGATCGCGTCGCGATGCCGCGCCATCGCAGCAGCCGCCACAGATTGACCGCGGCCCCGGCGAGCAGGGCGAATGCGGTGAGCCGCGCCTGCGGAAGGAACACCCAGATCATGAGCGCCGCATGCAGCACCCCGAGCGATATGCGATCGACCGGTCCCGCGGCGGCGGGCAAGCTGTCCGCCTTGCGGTTCACCAGCCAATTACGCGTGAAGCTCGGAACGATGCGCCCGCCCACCACCGAGATCAGGATGAGGATCGCGGCCAGCGCCGCGCGCCAGCCGTAGCCGGCGAGCGTCCCGAAGCCTTCCATGCTCAGATCGACCAGAAGATTCGCCGCGCCTAGCACGATCACCGGAGCGATGAGCGGCATGTTCCGCTTGTTCCGGGCGGTGATGATCTCCCGGGCGACGATGACTGCAAGCCCCAGCGGGAAGGCGACATCCGCCACGATGGCGAGCCAGGCGGGAATCCACTCGCAGGCGATCGAATCGATACGGCCTATGACCCACAGTCCCGCGAGAATGCCCAGCAACGCCCCGCGCACGGGCGGACGTCCCGTCCAGTTGGGGATCGCGGTGAGGAGGAATCCGGCAATCGCGGCGAGCACGAAGCCGAAGAGCATTTCGTGGATGTGCCAGGTGAGGGGGTCGAAGCGAGTCGGCAGCCGCAGCCCCCACGTCAGTACCGCGATCCAGATGCCGATCGCGGCCGCGGACCAGAGCCCGGCGGCCAGGAAAAAAGGCCGGAAGCCGTAGGAGAGGAAAGGGCGCAGGATGCCGGCCCGCGTACGCAGGGTCATGCTCGAGCTTTCGGTGAGTGCGTGGGCCACAGTGTACTCGTTGCCGCGCAGCGCGGCCTGTGCCCGAGAACCTACAGGTCGAGCGGTCTGGCGGCCTTGACGGGCGTCAAGCCCTGTTGAGCTGCGGGCGCGAGTGGCCTACTGATGCTGCTTGAAGTGATAATGGAAGTTCAGCTCCAGCACCCGCGGACGCATGGGAGTTAGCGGATTCCGCCGGTGACCGTGAGCACCTTGAAGAGCGTGCCTTGCGGTCCTTCGAGAACCTCGATGCGCTCGAGATCGACCGCGTAGACATCGAGCTGCCGCCCGGGCATGTCGGTCGGCTGGTCGTCGAGATACAGGGCGACGTTCGGGAGCCGGTCTGCACGATGCGCCCGCCTTCGAGGATCGAGATGCGATCGCCGAGCCGCAGCGCCTCATCGAGGTCGTGGCTGACGAAGAGGATGGTCTTGCGCAGCCGCTCCTGAAGCGCCAGCAGCTCGTCCTGAAGCTTTCTGCGGATCAGCGGATCGAGGGCGGAGAATGGCTCGTCCATCAGCAGGATCTCGGGATTGGTGGCGAGCGCGCGCGCCAGCCCGAGGATGAGAAGCCATGCGGGAATGAACGAGAGGAACGCCGTCAGGCCATCGACGCCGCCGCGCACGACGCGCGAGAGCCCTGTCGTGGTCGGAATGGTTCGCGGCGGAAGGTGTGCCCATGGGCAAGCGGACCAATGATCTGATATTCAACAACTATCAGCTCGTCCTGCAGGCGGCGCTCCTCGGGCAAGGAGTCGCCCTCGGCTGGCGGCCGCTGATCGATGATCTCGTCCAGAATCGCCAGCTGGTGTGCCTGACACAGGCCCCCGCGCGCACCGCGCGAGGCTACTACATCGTGGAGCCGCCGGGCCGCGGGGATGACCAGGTGGTCTCCGATTTCCATCGCTGGCTGATGGAGGAGCGCGGCAACGCCGCACCGTTTCCCGCCTGATCGCCACGGCGCAGCAGGCGCCATAGGCGGTTCCCAGCGCAGCTCCAATCTCGTTCACTCGCACGAGAACTAAATAACGGCCATCCGCGATCTGCTGAATGTGCGCGCGCTGGCCTGAGTGATATCGGTACGTCATTTCGGTCCGATGGGGGGCGCTCAGCGTGTTCAAAATATTCACTCACGCCTGAATGAATCTTGACGCACGGCAGTGTGCCTGCTATTTTCCTCGGAAAATGCCGAATTCAGCCGCCGGATCAAGGGGGAATGCTTGAGCAGAATTCTCAGGGCTTCGGCTTGCCCGCCACTGGCGCAACCGCCTTACTGACGCGGCAACCGAAACCGCAGTCGCCTGACGCGAGTGATCGGCGGTCCCGTAGACACTCCGAAGGCACGATCCGTCGCCTCGCCGCCGGCTCTGTAATCAACCAAGACGAAAAGCAGGGGTACAGAATGAAGACCAGGCAAGTATCAAGCGCCATCGCGCTGGGCATCTGGGCCGCCGCAGGCGGCAATCACGCGGCGATGGCGGACGAGCAGACGGCGCTCGGGCAGCTGAAGGAGGTCGTGGTCACCGCGGAAAAGCGCCAGGTGAGCGTCAAGGAAATTCCGATAGCCATATATGCAACCACCGGCGCGCACCTCGCCGATAGCGGAATATCCAGCATCCAGGACCTGCCGCAGCTGGCCACCGGCCTGCAATTCGGCACGCAGTCCAATACCACGTTCGCCTCGATCCGGGGCGTCGGCTCCGAAATACCCGACCTCGGCGGCGAGGCCGCGGTTGCGATCACCCAGGACGGCCTGACCCTCACCCATCCGCAGATGTTCAATGCCGACTTCCTGGACGTCGGACGCATAGAAGTGCTGCGGGGTCCGCAGGGCACGATCCAGGGGCGCAATGCGAGCGCCGGCGCGATCAACATCTATTCAAATCTGCCCACCGCGAAGCCGATGGGCAGCATTGAGGTCGGCTATGGGAATTACAACGACTTCAAGACCACGGCCATTCTCAGCGGCCCCATCCTCGGCAGCGGGCTTCTCGGCCGGATAGCGGCTGCCACCGAGACCGCGAACGGCTGGTGGCACAATACGGTCGTGGAGAATTCCACCGTGACCCGGGAGCAGGACACCAACGACAAATCCAGAACTCACGTGCGTGGGTCCCTCCTCGCCCATTCCGGCAAGGACTTCACGGCCCTGCTGACGGTGGAATATCTCATCGATCACTCCATTCCCCAACAGGGTGTCTATCTGGATGCAAGGACGGCGCCGAACAACCCGAACCTCATCGAGGCCTACAACACGGCGTTCAATGCGCACGTTCCATATCCGGACGTTCAAGGGCTGCGGGGCGCAACCGATTTCTGGCAGTCCCAATACGTGACCCAAAGCAATACCGGATTGAAGCTGTCCTGGCGCATCTCGCCGACCACCTCCCTCACTTCCCTGACGGGCTATATCGAGCATCACTCCCATGCCTATTACGACTATGACGATACGGCCGCTCAGATCAGCGAGAACGATCCGATCGACTACACGTTCAGGACATTCAGCGAAGAGCTTACCCTCCTGGCGAAGCCGCTCAGCAGTTTCGATCTGGTGGCCGGAGTCCTGTACCTGCACGACTACGGAACGGAGTCGCCCCTCACCTATACCTCGGCGCTCGAAGGATTGACCAGCCCGGGGTATTCGATCGTCGGACCTTTCCAGTGGACCACCAGCACGGGCGTATACGGGCAGGTCCGCTACTTCCTCAGCGATGCCCTGCACTTCGACTTCGGGGCGAGGTATACGAAGGACAAGAAGGACTACGAATTCACCTCCGCCACGATCAATTCCACGTTCGTTCCGTTCGACCTCCGGGACAGCCACAGTTGGAGCGCATTCACCCCCCGCGTTGCGGTCGGCTATGACATCAGCAAGTCACTCAACTGGTATGCGAGCGTAGCGCGCGGCTACAAGTCCGGCGGATACAACACGTTCGCGGTGCCGCTCAGCACTTACAATCCCGAATACGTGACCACCTATGAGACCGGCCTCAAATTCCAGAATAGCGACTTTCGCGGCTCCGCCGACGTGTTCTATTCGAATTACAAGGACATCCAGCAGTTTCTCTACAAGACACTGGTTGGAACCAGCTTTGAAAGCCAGATCGTCAATGCCGCCGCCGCCAGGATTTACGGTCTGGAGGCCGACCTCGACGCGCGCGTCACGGACATGGCCAGAGTGTTCGGCAATGTCTCCCTGACGCACGCGCGATTCACCGACCTGGACACGGCCAATCCCTACACGGGCGGCGGAATACAGGACCTCAGCGGTAACGAACTCCCGGCGGCACCCACGGTGCAGGCTGTCGTAGGCACGGAGTTCGAGGTTCCGGTCGGGAGCGACCTGAGCCTGGTGCTCAACGGCAATTATCGCTGGCAGAGCCGGCAGTACAGCGATCTGTTCGATACCCCGGCCGGCCTCATACCCTGCTACGGAATTCTGAACGCGAGAGCCGAAATCGAGACCCTGAAGGGCGATTGGCGGGTTGCTGCGTACGTCAACAACGCCCTGGACAAGCGATATTTCACCAATATACTGATTTCCGCTCCCGCCTCGGTGCAAGGCAATGTCGGCACGCCGCGGCTGTATGGCCTGACCGTTACCCACGACTTCTGAAGTACCGCCACGCACCTTCGGCCGTGATCGAGCGGGCGGGGGGCAGCCTCGCCTCTAGTGGATGGGCGGCGGCAATACCGGCGCGGCGACGCCGACGTCGTCGCGCCACTGTTGGTTGCCGGCCCGCCGCCTTCGCCGCATCACTTCCTCATTCAGCCTGTACATGCCGGGCATGAGATGGGTCGCCACCTCGGGCCTCTGCGCGAAATGCATGTAGCTGTCGTGGGGAGCAAACGTGGGCCAGTCCGGCTCCCGAGGCGCCTGAGGAACGCCGGTGCGGGCGAAGGATGTCCAATAGGAGATCATCGCGTCCGAGAGCGCCTGCTCGCCCAGGCCCTGCGCGCGCGGCCAGTTCTGCAGCAGCGGCGCATCGCGGCCGATCCGGCCGAAGACATAGGGGATCTCGCTGGCGTGAAAGGCATGCAGCCCCCGGGCGCGCGCCCCGGCGTAGCCATGATCGAAGAAATAGAGGTATGACGGCTCGCCGATTGCCGCCTCGTCCCGCACGATCCGTTCGGCTCCCCACCCGAAGATGGCATCGCGCTCCGCGGCCATCATGCTGGCTCTGACGTCAGCCGGCGGATAGAGCCGCAGGAACTCGGAAGCCAGATCGCCATAGCGGTTGCGGATCCTTTTCTCGTAGACCCCGCTCGAGGAGGGCAGGGGCGGCAGGAAGCCGGGCAGAGTCTCGATCTCTCCCGCGTTGAACCCCATCAGCACCGGCACGTGCGCTTCCTCCTTGCGATCATATGTGTCGACGAGCTGGCGCTTCAGCACCCAGCCGTCGACGGTGCCCGTGGGGCGATATCCCGCCTGCAGCGCCGCTGCATTCAAAGTCCTGGCACCCATTGCCCGCAGTGCCTCGAGGTCGGAAGCGTGCAGGCTCTTCCCGATCCTGGTGCCGATGTCTTCGGCCGAGGGCAGGCCGTGGTCCGCCGTCTTCAGCTCCGGCTCGGAATAAATCCCCAGGCTCTCGCCTATCGCCTTCTGGAAAAGGCCGTGCGCCAGCGGGCTTGCCAGAAGATAAGCGACACAGAGGCCGCCCGCCGACTCGCCCATGATGGTCACGTTGCGCGGATTGCCGCCGAAGGCCGCGATGTTGCGCTTGACCCATGCGAGAGCCGCGATCTGGTCGAGGAGCCCGTAATTACCGGACGCGTCGTGAGGCGACTCCGCGCTCAGCGCCGGCAACGCCAGCCAGCCGAGAGCCCCGAGGCGATAATTCATCGACACGAATACGACGCCGCGCGCCGCGAAGCTGCTGCCCTCGTAATAGGGCTCCGACGTGCCGCCGTAGACGAGCCCGCCCCCGTAGATCCAAACGATGACGGGCGCGTCCGCCGTATGCGCGGGGGCCCACACATTCAGGAAGAGACAGTCCTCGCTGAAATTCGAGATGCCGTCGTTGTAGATGCTTTTCGCCGGCCAGCGAGGCTGGATGCAGTTGGCGCCGAACCGGCTTGCATCCCGTACGCCCTTCCAGCCGGTTGCTGCCACAGGCGGCTTCCATCGCAAGTCGCCGACGGGCGGCTCGGCGTATGGGATCCCCTCGAACGATCGGACACCCTGCGCATCCACCCGCCCCATTAGCATCCCTTGCGCGATGGTGACGACGGGCCGCTCCGCGGAAGGTGCGGCGACGGCAGCCACGCATCCCAACAGGGCGACGAGAGTCGCCGCCGCCCTGGCCCGGGGCCTGCCCGGAGCCGCCGGCGCGGTCACCGGCATTGCGCGGCCTCGGGAGGCAGCTTGGGCGAGATGAGGCCGACATTCCAGTTCCACGGCAGATTCCCGGCCAGCACGCGCCTGCAGACCACCTCCTCGTTGAGCTGATACATTCCGGGCATGAGACGGGCCTCGGGATGCGGCGTGTCGGTGAAGTGCATGTAAGCGCCCATCGATCCGTAGGCCGGCCAATCCGGCGCATCGGTCGCGCGCGGCTTGCCGGTGCGCGCGAAGCTGGTCCAGTAATCGAGCATGGCATCCGACAATGCGGCTTGCGGCGGCGAGGCCGGGACCTTCGGCCAGAGAGGCGGTGTTGCATCGAGCGTGCCGAACACGAACGGTAGCTCGCTGGCATGGAAGCCGTGCAGATGAGCCGCGTCGGCGGCGGGGTATCCGTGATCGAACAGATAGAGGTAGGACGGCAGGCCGAGCCCGGTTTGCTTCCTGACCAGGCGCACCGCGGTCCAGCCGTACAGCCCATCACGGGTTGCCGCGAGAATGCTTTCCTCCAGGTTGGTGGCGGGGTAAAGGCGCAGGAACTCGCCGGCGAGCGGGCCGTAGCGATCGCGAATCACCTTTTCGTACTGGGCGGCGCTGGCCGGTACGGGTGGGGCGAGCACCCGCAGCGAGCGGATCTCGCCGCTGTTGAAGCCGGCCAGGATGGGCACGTGCGCCTGATCGCCCTTGTCGAAGGCGGTGACCATCTGCTGCGGCAGCACGTGGCCATCGACGATCCCCCATGGCCCGAAGCGGGCGGCCGCGGCAGCATTGGTCAGTTTCGAGGGATCCATCGCCCGCAGGGCGGCGATGCCGGGGACGTGCAGCGCGGCAGCCAACTGCAACCCGCTTTCCTCGCCGGAAGGCATACCGTACCTGCTCTCCTTGAGCGACGGCATGGAGATCATGTAGGCGCTTTCCGCGATCGCCTTTGCGAAGAGGCCGCGCGCCTCCGGCGACACCATCAGGTACATGACGCTGA
>DASVWT010000342.1:0-4244 GCA_036393055.1 Steroidobacteraceae bacterium | reverse complement strand
AACCATCTTCTGTGGCTTCGTGACCAGCTCGGTACGAGCCTGACGGACCTGGCGGTCATCACGACCGGCAAGCACGCGTACCGTCGGCCGGATGGTGTCGCGGTCATTCCTGCAGCGCTCCTCGGTCCCTAGCAACCACAGAGGCAGTCGTTCGCGGATCGGGCTGCTTCAGCGATGAGGACATCCTGGCCAACAACACGGCCGGCGCATGCCTTTTCGCATCTTATCGAGGCCGACCTCGATGCGGCGGCCCCTGGTCTCGGCCTTCCTGGCGGATGTGACCCAGCATATCCACTCGTTGCGCGCGAGCGGCGTGATGCTCGCCCATACCTCGGCGACGATTTCGTCGGACTGAATCGCTTTGCGAAAGTCTGGCGGCATCGTGTGCACCGTACCGGAAGCGATCGGTTGTCGAGCCATGCTTTACGGGATTTCACGCGTGAGCGGCGGATTCTATCATCGGTCGATTTGTAAACCGTGGAGCCGCGTGATGAGAACCCTATCTGGTCGTGCGCGGCCCCGCCATGAGGACGCCCGCAACGAGCTTCAGGCTGAAGCGCGCGCTCCGTACTTCGCGTCCGATCGGCTGGAAGCCCAGGGTGCCGTTGGCCGGGTTCCAGAAAAAGGGCTTGGCATCTACCGGGTGAGTCGACCATTCCGGATGCTGTTTCATGAACGCGGGGATGTCTTCGGCCCCGAGACCGCGCCGCCTGATCTGATAGGCCAGGCATACCAGCCTCTGGAAGGCGGCTATGTCGAGCACTCGTGCGGGGTAGTCATCTTCGTGAGCCCCGGCCGCATTCGCCAGAATCATTCTTCCTACCGGGTTGTACCATGAGGTCCGGAAGGCAAACTCGCGCGATTCCCACTTGCGATAGGCATCCCGGCGCTCGATGAAATTGCCGGGACTGCCGTCGGCGAGAGCGCTCAGGCGCTGCATTAGGTCCGCTTCCAGATTTTCCGTCGCGTGGAGCTTGAAGAGCTGCGCCGATATCCTGTTGCCGATGGACGCATCGGATCGGTCCGGCCGAGTAGCCGGCCTCGCCATCGCCTCCAGGAGCGCCGCGGAGTTGCGCATCTCCCAACCGTAGGCATCGCCGATCTTCCAATCCTGAAGCGGGAAAGGAGTGACCGCCGATTCCATGCCACTGCCGGGCAGCGCCGGATGGAAATCGGGATCGGTGACCATGTCTGCGAGCAGGTCAAAGTCCGCGCGGAGGGATATGGCGGCCATGATCTTCGAGGCGAGCCCACCGTAGCCGTGTAGGACTGTCCTCCACATCCGCATGTCCCGGCGAAGAGCCGCGAGCGCTGCTTCCTGCTGCGCCGGCATGCCGGTCTGGATCTTCTCCGCCACCTCGGCCAGGAAGAGCTCCTGAACTTGGTGCGGGAGAAGGAAGTATCGCCTATAGCTGCCCGGTGGAGCGGAATCGAAGTAGCCCTGCAATTGCTGCATGTCCAGGTACCGCTGATAGAGCTCGCGGTTCGAAGCAATGAGCGCGGCTATCTGGGTGCGGTGTTTCTTTGCGGTCTGCCACATCGATGAGATGAACCAAGGCCGGAATTGCCCGATTCCCTGCAACGTCAGATGGGCGGCCCGCGAGGCGCCGGCATGCTCGGCTCCGGCCGCGGTGGCGTCGAATCCCACGAGCGCCACGAAGATATTGCCGCTCGGTGCGAGAGGATCGTGGCGCGGCGCCAGAAGCGCCTTCGCAGCGGGAGTCAGGCGTGTGTCGAAATGGTTACTGCCGAGCCAGGCCAGGCCAACCGCAATCGCGAGACCCGCGACGATCGCCGCCAGCGTCGCCAGCGTACGCAGCAGTTCGAGAAATGGATTCGCGTGCTTCACTCAATGAGCTACGGTGAGCCCCCCCAGCGGATCACCACGGGCGGCAGCGTAACATCCTCTGCAGCGACCAGGTATGGGGCCTCGGCACTGCGCCGCCCGGGCATCGGAGATGCGCGCCACAGCTGAGGACCCCGCCGCGAGCGGCTGCCGACGACTTGGCTCCGGGACCGCCCTCTGCCATCATCATTATCATATCGCTGGGGGGCGAGAGGTAGATCATGAAGTGCATTGCCCGCATTGGCGGCGCTCGTCTGCCAGGCGGCGAATGGCTGCTTGTCTGCACAACGGTGGCCTTCGCTGCGTATCTCGCGTACGAATTCGAGCTGTTGTCCTCGCTTGCGGATCCTCCTCGAGGGCCGAAGCGCATCAGCCTCGATGAGGCGTTGCTGATCGCACTGCTCTTCTGCCTCGGCCTGTTGTATCTGTCGTGGCGCTTCTATTGCCTCCAGCGCGGGGAAACCCTGCGGCGCCGGGCGTGGGAGCTGCGCGCGATGAAAGCGGCGGAAAGAGACGGGCTCACCGCGCTGTCGAACCGGCGCCGCTTCCAACGCGCGATCGGGGATGCTCTCGCTTCCGGGCTGCGCAGCGACTCGATCCATGCCGTACTGTTGCTGGACCTGAAGGATTTCAGGCGCATCAACGATGCCCACGGCCACGGCACCGGCGATGAGGTGCTCATCCGGGTGGCGCGGCGGCTACGCAAGGAGTGTGGCGGAACCCTGATCGCGCGGCTGGGCAGCGACGAGTTCGGGCTGCTCGCGACCGGCCTGCGCGGCCCCGAGGAGGCCACGAGCATCGCGATCCGCCTCATCAAGGCATTGCACCGTCCGATGTTGGTCCGCGAGACATCGTATGAATTCGATGTCCGCACCGGCATCGTTCTGCTGCCACAGGGTGGGCGCGATCCGATCGAGATCCTGCGCAAGGCGGAGCTGGCCCTGCAGCGCGCGAAGTCTGCCTCCGACTCGGCCCCGCGGTTCTTCGAGCCGGAGATGGACGCGGGGGTCCGCGAGCACGCTTTGCTCGAGCGCGACCTGCGGGCCGCGATCGGCACCAACGCCGTGCAGCCGTTCTACCAGCCGATCATCGATCTCGCCTCGCAGCGGCTGATCGGCTTCGAGGCGCTCGCCCGCTGGACGCATCCGTCCCTCGGACCGGTTTCCCCGGAGCGCTTCATCGCGGTGGCCGAGCGCTGTGGACTGATGGACACCCTCAGCGAGCATCTGCTGCGCAGCGCCGTGCAGGCCGCGCTCGGCTGGCCGCAGCATCTTCAGCTGGGATTCAATATTTCCCCCATGCAGTTGGGGTCGCAGGCCTGGCCCCTGCACGTGCTTTTCGTGCTGCAGGAGACGGGCATCGACCCGAAGCGCCTCGAGCTCGAGGTGACCGAGACGGCGCTCTTTCAGGACCTGGCGCGCGCCCGCAAATCACTGGAATTGCTGCGCGGCGGCGGCGTGCGCATTGCCCTGGATGACTTCGGCACCGGCGCCTCGAGCCTGCACCACCTGCGCGAGTTCAAGGTCGACACCGTCAAGATCGACCGCAGGTTCGTCGCGGATGTGACTAGCAAGCCCGACGCCTCGGCGCTGATCAGCGGAATGATCGGCCTCGCGCACGGCCTCGGGCTGACCGTCACGGCAGAAGGCGTGGAGCAGCGCGAGCAGGCCATCGCGCTGCAGGGGCTGCGCTGCGACCGTGCGCAGGGTTATCTCTACGGAGCCGCGCTGGCGGCCGGGCAGGCTGCGGCGCTCGCGCATGATGGGCAGGTGGCATGAGCGCGAACGCCGCGATGCGCGCGGTAGCGCTGAGCGTCGGCCGATGATCCTAAAGCGAGGCGGACGCGGTCAGAGGACCGCCCTGGCCCGAGTCGTCGTTGCGGATGAAGTCCCAGTGCGACGGCATGGCCTCGACGCAGTCCCTCACCGACGAGCGCAACTCCTCGAGCCGCGATTGGATCTTGTGCGGATCCAGGCCGTCCACCAACGGGTCGTAGCGGCGCGGAATGATGTTCTGGCCCACCATCACCGAAAGCCAGCTCAGCACCGGGAAGATCTCGGCGTCCTCGCGCAGGATGCGCCCATGGCTGCGGAAGAGCTCGATCTTCTCGCGCAGGCCGTCGGTCGGCGGGATGTCGCGACAGTGCCGCCAGAAGGGATCGGCGCGCTCGGTCTGCGTGTAGTGCATCAGCAGGAAATCGCGCACGTGCCCGAGCTCCACCGCGAGCGTCCTGTTGTAGCGGTCGATGCCGGCGGCCGCGAAATCGCGGTCCGGGAAGAACTTGAGCAGCATGGCGATGCCGCGCTGGATGAGGTGGATCGAGGTGGCCTCGAGCGGCTCGAGAAAGCCCGCCGCGAGGCCGAGGGCGACCACGTTGCGGCTCCAGGCCGCTTTGCGC
>DASVWT010000341.1:0-2214 GCA_036393055.1 Steroidobacteraceae bacterium | reverse complement strand
GGAGCGTTATGTCGTTGTCGTCGGCCCGCAGTCTGTCGACACCTTCGCAGCCATTGCCGAGCGGGAGCGCTGCCCCTACGCCGTCATTGGGGAGATCGACGACACCGGCCGCCTGACCGTCTCCGATCCGCTGCTCGGCGGTGCGCCGATCGACATGCCCCTCGAGGTGCTGCTCGGGAAGCCGCCGCGCATGGTCCGCGACGTGCGCAGCGCGGCGATGCAGCCGCGGCCGCTCGACCTGCACCGCATCGAGCTGCACGAGGCGGTCTATCGGGTGCTGCGCCTGCCTGCGGTGGCCGATAAGACATTCCTCATTACCATCGGCGACCGGTCGGTCGGCGGCATGGTGAGCCGCGATCCGCTGGTTGGTCCCTGGCAGGTGCCCGTGAGTGATGTGGCGGTGACGGTGGCGGATCATCGCGGCCACGCCGGCGAGGCGATGTCCATGGGGGAGCGCACCCCCGTCGCGGTGCTCGATGCGCCTGCCTCGGGGCGCCTCGCGGTGGGCGAGGCCATCACCAATATCCTGGCCGCCGACGTGCCTTCGCTGGGCCGCATCCGCCTGTCCGCCAACTGGATGGCGGCCTGCGGAGAGCCTGGAGAGGACGCGGCGCTCTACGAGACGGTGCGCGCTGTGGGCAAGGAGCTTTGCCCCGCGCTCGGCATCGCCATCCCGGTCGGCAAGGACTCCCTCTCGATGCGAACCACCTGGCAGGACGGCGGCATCGAGCGCAGCGTGGCTGCTCCGGTCTCGCTGATCGTGTCGGCTTTCGCACCCGTGGATGACGCGCGGCGGACTCTGACACCAGCGCTGTCGATGAAGGAAGGTCCGACGTCGCTGTGGCTCATCGACCTCGGCGCTGGCCGCAACCGGCTGGGCGGCTCGGCGCTCGCCCAGGTCTATGGCGAGCTCGGCTCGGAGCCTCCCGACCTCGATGACAGCCAACGGCTGGTGCAGCTCGCAGCGGCTCTGGCGGAGCTGCGGCAGGGCGGGCTGGTGCTCGCCTACCACGACCGCTCCGATGGCGGCCTGCTCGCCACTCTGTTGGAGATGGCATTCGCCGGCCATTGCGGGCTCGACATCCGGCTGCCGGGGCAGGGCCATGGCGAGGGTGACGGGGGACCGGCGGCGGCGCAGCTCTTCGCGGAGGAGTTGGGCGTCGTGCTGCAGGTCCGGGCCGCCGACGAGAGTCGTGTGGAGCAGACTCTGGCGCGGCACGGACTTTCTGCACTGGCGGCCCGCGTGGGCGCACCGATGCAGGAGCTGCGCGTCCGTGTCCACGTCGGCCCTGAGCGGGTGCTCGATGAATCATGGGTGGACCTGCGCTGCGCCTGGTCGGAGACCTCCTGGCGGATGCGGCGGCTGCGAGACGATCCGCAGTGCGCCGATGAGGAGTACGCGGCGCAGACCGCCGCGGCCGATCCGGGCCTCGACGTGCAATTGAGCTTCGATCCCGAGGAGGACGTCGCCGCTCCCTACGTGTCGCGGGGAGCACGGCCGAAGATTGCGGTGCTGAGAGAGCAGGGCGTCAACAGCAACACCGAGACGGCCGCGGCATTCGACCGGGCGGGCTTCGCGCCCTACGACGTGCACATGACCGACATCGTCGCGGGCCGACATCGCCTCACGGAGTTCGCGGGCATCGTCGCCTGCGGCGGCTTCTCCTACGGCGATGTGCTTGGGGCGGGGGAGGGCTGGGCGAAGTCGATCCTCTTCAACACCGCGCTGCGCGATGAGTTCCAGCGCTTCTTCGAGCGCCCGGAGACCTTTGCCCTCGGGGTCTGCAACGGCTGCCAGATGTTCGCCGCGCTCAAGAGCATCAGTCCCGGAACGGGCCACTGGCCGCGCTTCGTCAATAACCGCAGCGAGCAATACGAGTCGCGCTTCTCGCTGGTCGAGGTGCTGCGCTCGCCATCGGCATTGCTCGCGGGGATGGAAGGCTCGTTCCTGCCGATCGCGATCGCGCACGGCGAAGGGCACGCGGAGTTCGAATCCCGCGCGGCAGCCGAGGAGTGCGTGAAGAGCGGCCTGGTCGGCTTCCGCTACGTCAATCACGACCACACCGTTGCAAGCCGCTATCCCGCCAATCCCAGCGGCTCGCCCTTCGGAATCGCGGCGCTCAGCAACCTCGATGGCCGCGTGACCATCACGATGCCGCACCCGGAGCGGTCCTTCCGCTACATCCAGAACTCCTGGCGCCCGCGTGATGCCGG
>DASVWT010000340.1:0-10630 GCA_036393055.1 Steroidobacteraceae bacterium | reverse complement strand
TCAGTGCCTGATCCAACCGATCTCGCGTGCGGTCACCGGCCCGACGCGCTCATCCGCGAGACCGTCGGGCATGCGTGCTTCCGTGGGGCTGAGCGGCGTCCTGACGGCCATGATCTCGGCCAGCCGCTGCGGATAGCGGGGGAGGAGCTGCGGGTCGGCGAAACCCTGCGGATACTGCGGCAGACCGGTGGCCAGGTCGTACTTGTCCGTGGCGCCGAAGGTGTGCAGCAGCTCGTGAGCCATCACGATGCGGTTCTGCGCCTCCTGTGAGCGGCTGGCAAACACGTGTACCACGGCGGTGAGTCCGCGCTGCAGCCCCGCCGAGTGTGGGAGGCTGGAGGCGAGCGCCGGGTCATGGTAAAGCAGGAACATGGCAATCTGAGGACGCGGGGAAACCGCAGCGAGCATGCGGTAGCGGTAATAACGTAGCCTCAGGCTCCAGACGATGCGCGTCAAAACACCTGCACCTGGATCGAGCGCCGGGGGCGCCGATGCCAGAGCAGGATAGAGCCGCAGCGCAATCGGCTCATCGACACCTACTCCGTAGCGTTTTGCCTCGGCGGTTATGAAGTCACTGACTTCATCGATATCTCCCTGACTCAGGTGCGTCAGATAATCCGCAGTCACAGGACTCGCATCGGCGCTGACGGGGAATGCGCCGACGTAAACCGTGTGCTGCCAGCTGGTAGTGCTGAACCGGTCGATCAACGCCTGGCCGGCCACGACCAGCAGCACCAGCGACAGGAAGCCGATTCGCAAGGCTCGCCACATCTTTCAGTCCCGATGCCGCTCCCGGTGCGCGTGGCGCTCCGTGGTCATCCAGACCACTACATCCCAGGCGTTGTGGATGCCGATGAACAGAAGCAGCAACACGACGCCGCTCACCATATAAAGGGAGGGTGCCAGCCGGCTCGGCAACATGAGGCCGGCGGCTGTCAGGGCCATATAGGCGGCCACCGGGAGGGTAGCGTTCCAGATCCAATCGGAGAGGAACGGTTTGTACCCGAATGTCCCGACGCGCATCCGCGGGAGCAGGGGCACGCAGTAGCTCAGTCCGGCCAGGCCGCTGGCGGTGAGCAGCACTTGCAGCGCGATTGCCGTCTCCCCGGGGATGCTCATCAGCGCCGACAGCCACAGCGCCGCCGCGAAGTGAACCGCCGTCGGCGTGATGAATACGCGCAGACCCGCGAGCCTGGCCGCCGCAGAGCCGGTCACATCGCCTCTCTCGGCCGAGATCGTGATCACCACGAAAGTCAGTCCCGTGAGCGCGGCCGCCGATGAGCCCACGAGAACGTAGAAGCTCTGCCAATCGGTGAGTGCCAGCGCGTGAGTCGAGAGCAGGCCCGTCATGGCTCATTCTACCGCTTGGCGGTGATGGTCAGGACCAGATGCCGCGGTGGCGGCACCCTCGTGTAGAGCGTGTCGTGCCGACCCGCCTGAATCGCGCCTACCCAGACATACCCTGCCTTCGCGACACGGATATCGTAGCGGATCGTCTCCCCGCCGCGGCTGAAGGAGCCTGCGACGCGCGCCGGCCGATCGACATACACCAACATCAGTGGCCGGCGTGTGCTGGCATCGAGCCACTCCGCCGGCCCGACCGGCTCGATGCCATTGGGCTGCAGGGCAACCGGAGTCAGCCGTGCGAGACGCGCGTCATGCGGCATTATCTTCAGAAAGCGGAGGCTGAAGTCGGTGGGTCCGAGCTCGCTTTGCAGCTCCCGTTGCGTGCGGTTGAGGTCGAGCGTGAAGGCGCGGGGTGTACGGCTGACGGGCGCGACGAAATCGCCGGTGTTGGGCGACCCGTAGAAGTCCCCCACGATGTAGGGAAAAACCAAGCGATAGCCGCCGGCGGGCGGTGGGCCGACGACTTCGATGGCGGAGCGAATCACCCAGCCGGGATGGTGTGGACCGCCACTGCAGCCCGGCAACGCGAGCAGCAATGCGAGCAGCGCCCCAGCAGGCAGCCGGTACGCGGCGCCAGAGCGAGGGCGAGAGCGAGCGGTAGCCGCGGCCGCATATTGCCGCCTGGGAGTCGGAGCCATGGTGCGGCGGAACGTCGGGTCGCGCGGGCGGCGGTGGCCGATGGGCAGCGCCGCGCGGCTACAGCGGCGGAGGACTTTGCGTCTGCGGCGGCAGTGAAGGCGGCGGGGTGGACGGCGTCGCCTGCGTCCCTGGCGGCAGGGGGTTTGTCTGCGCGCCCGAGTTGTCCTGCGGCGGCGGAGCGGACGGCTGCGGTGTCGCCGGAGCGGCCTGGGCCGGCTGGCTCATCTGGGGCGGCTGCGCCGTGATGGCCGCGCGGAACTGCCGCAGCTTGCTCTTGATGAGGCTGGCGTTCTGCGGGCCCATGCGGATCAGCAGCTTCTGACCGGCAGGGAGCGCCTCGAGCCTGGGGTCGGCGAACTGATAAAACACCTTGGGCCGGACGAGCGCGATCGGGCCCTGCACATCGGGGGTGGCCAGCAGGCTGTCGATGGCCTGGACCATGCGGTCGTTGAAGTACTTCCCGGGGTAGCCGAGATTCTCGTACGCCTGTTGGAAGAGCGGGTACAGGCGGAAATAGATCGCGGCCAGCGCCTTCGGGTCGACCGAGCGCACCACATCCATCAGCGCCGCATAGCGCGCGTAGTTCTGCTGACTGAGGGTCGTGGAGCCACCCTGGGTATCGACGGCCGTATCGCCGGGCGTCGGCTGCAGCGGCCGCAGCTCTGCCGCGACTTTCTTGCGCGGCAGGTTATCCACCGTGACCACCACATCGCGGATGACCTGGTGGGGCACCAGGAATTTCGCGACCGCGGGCTTGCCGAGGAGCCCGATCATGGAGTCGCGGACGACGGGATCGCTCTGGTCGAGGGGTGGCAGAGGCGTCTGTTGCTGCTCAGCCGCGGGCGGGATCGGGTGCTGGATGGCAGGCGCGGGCGGTGCCTCCGGCTGGGGCGCGGCAGTCGGATGCTGCGCGGGGGGGGCGGGCGTCGGCGAGTAGTACCGGTAGTACACTCCGAGGGCGATCGCCGCGGCGATCACGATCCCAGCCGACCACCAGATGGCTTTGTCCCGGAAGGACTCCTCCGAGTCCGTCGCCTTGTTCCACATCCAGCGGCTCTCCGCGCATTGAGGAAATCGGGATACTCTACTCTGATCCCGGCTGGACCGCACTTGAGCCTCACCCCTGCCTTGCACCCATGCCCACAGCGTTTCACCCCGCCGTCAGCCGCTGGCTCGAGCGCGCTTTCGAGGCGCCGACACCGGCGCAGCAGCAGGCCTGGCCCCAGATCCAGGCCGGCCGCCACACGCTGATCGCTGCGCCCACGGGCTCCGGAAAGACTCTGGCGGCCTTCCTGGCGGCGATCGACCTGCTGGTGCGCGAGGGCCTGGAGAGAGGCGGGTTGCAGGACGAGACCTATGTCCTTTACGTCTCCCCGCTCAAGGCACTTTCCAATGACATTCGCCGCAACCTCGAGGCGCCGCTCGCGGGCATCGGCGACGAGCTGCGCGCGATGGGACTGCCGGAGGTGGACATCCGTACCTCCGTACGCACCGGCGATACCCCGCAGCACGAGCGGCAGAGCATGCGCCGCCGTCCGCCGCACATCATGGTCACCACGCCGGAGTCGCTCTACATTCTCCTCGGCTCAGAATCCGGACGCGCCATGCTTGCGAGCGTGCGCAGCGTCATCGTCGATGAGATTCATGCGATGGTGGGCAGCAAGCGCGGGCTGCACCTCGCGCTGTCGCTGCAGCGCCTGGAGGCCCTAGCCGGACGCCGGCTGATACGCATCGGACTGTCCGCGACCCAGCGTCCCATCGAGGAGGTGGCGCGCTTTCTCGTCGGCACCGGACAACTGCGTGCCGACGGCGAGGCCGACTGCGCAATCATCGACACGGGGCACCTCAGGCGCCGCGACCTGCAGATCGAAGTGCCGGCGGCGCCGCTCGAGGCGGTCATGTCCGGCGATGTCTGGACGCAGGTGTACGACCGGCTGGCCCAGCTCGCGGGCGAGCACCGCACGACGCTGATCTTCGTCAACACCCGCCGCCATGCCGAGCGGGTCGCACGCCATCTGTCGGAGCGCATGGGCGAGGCTCAGGTTGCGGCCCACCACGGCAGCATGGCGAAGGAGCTGCGTCTCTCGGCGGAATCGCGCCTGAAGCGCGGAGAGCTCAAGGCGCTGGTCGCCACCGCATCTCTCGAGCTCGGCATCGACATCGGCGAGGTGGACCTCGTCTGTCAGCTCGGCTCGCCGCGCTCGATCGCCGCCCTGCTGCAGCGTGTCGGCCGCTCCGGCCACAGCCTGGGCGGAACGCCCAAGGGGCGGCTCTTCCCGCTGTCGCGCGACGATCTCATAGAGTGCGCGGCGCAGCTCGACTGCGTCCGCCGTGGGGAGCTCGACCGCTTGCGCATTCCCGCAAAGCCGCTCGATGTGCTCGCCCAGCAGATCGTCGCCGAAGTGGCTGCGCGCGAGTGGGACGTCGAGGAGCTGTTCGCGCTGCTGCAAGGCGCCTATCCATACCGCGACCTGCAGCGCGCCGAGCTGGACGGCACCGTACGCATGCTCGCCGACGGCTTCACCACACGGCGCGGCCGCCGTGGTGCGCTGATTCACTTCGATGCCGTCAACCGCAAGGTGCGAGGCCGCCGCGGCGCCCGCCTCATCGCGCTCACCTCCGGCGGAACAATACCCGACACGGCCGACTACACTGTGCTGCTCGAACCGCAAGCGCAGCCCGTCGGCACCATCAACGAGGATTTCGCCGTCGAGAGCCTGCAGGGCGATGTCTTCCAGCTGGGTAACAGCTCCTACCGCATCCTGCGGGTGGAGCAGGGAACGGTGCGGGTGGAGGATGCTCACGGCCAACCACCCTCGATTCCCTTCTGGCTGGGCGAGGCCCCCGGCCGGACGGACGAGCTGTCGCAGGGTGTCTCGCGGCTGCGCCACGAGATCGAGAGCCGGCTCGAAGGCGGCCTGGAGCCGGCGGTGCAATGGCTGGAGCAGGAAGTCGGAGTGGCCGGCCCCGCCGCGGTGCAGGCCGTGGGCTATCTTGCGGCCGCGCGCGCCGCGCTCGGCACCGTGCCCACCCGAGAGACCATCGTGCTCGAGCGCTTCTTCGACGAGGCGGGCGGCATGCAGCTCGTGGTGCACTCACCCTTCGGCAGCCGCGTGAACCGCGCGTGGGGGCTGGCGCTGCGCAAGCGCTTCTGCCGCTCCTTCAATTTCGAGCTGCAGGCGGCAGCGACCGAGGATGCGATCGTGTTGTCGCTCACCACCGCGCACAGCTTCGAGCTCGAGGAGGTGGCGCGCTATCTGCACTCCAACACGGTGCGGCCGCTTCTCGTGCAGGCGCTGTGCGCGGCGCCGATGTTCCCCGCCCGCTGGCGCTGGAGCGCGGCGATCGCGCTCGCGCTGCCGCGCTTTCGCGGCGGCCGCAAGGTGCCGGCACCGCTCGCGCGCATGGCGGCGGAGGATCTGCTGGCCTCGGTCTTCCCCGACCAGGTGGCTTGCGCCGAGAACCTCGCGGGCGAGCTCGAGATCCCCGATCACCCGCTGGTGCGGCAGGCGATCCGCGACTGCCTCGAGGATGCGATGGACATCGAGGGACTGGAGGCGCTGCTGCGCGGCCTGGAGAGCGGTGCCATCCGGGTGGCCGCGCGGGATCTCACCGAGCCCTCGCCGCTCGCCCTGGAAGTGTTGTCCGCAAGACCCTATGCCTTCCTCGACGATGCTCCGCTCGAGGAGCGGCGTACCCAGGCGGTGTTGAGTCGGCGTTGGCTCGACCCGGAGGCCGCAGGCGATATCGGCGCACTGGACCCGGCAGCCATCGCGCGGGTGCGCGAGGAAGCCTGGCCGGATGCTGCCGATGCCGACGAGCTGCACGATGCGCTGTGTTGGCTGACCTTCATGACCGAGGCCGAGGCCGCCGCGCGCCCGGGCTGGGCCGGATGGGCCGCCGCGCTCGCCACCGGCCGCAGGGCGGCTCGCCTGCGCCTGGCGGAGACCACACTCTGGGTCGCGGCCGAGCGCCTGCCGCTGCTGCAGGCGCTCGTGCCCGACGCGCGGCCCGCGCCGCCGATCGCCGCTCCCGCCGAATACTCACAGTCCTGGAGCGCGGATGAGGCGATCGTGGAGATCGCACGCGGCCGCCTGCAAGGCCTCGGTCCCGTGTCAGCCGAGGGCCTGGCAGGTCCGATCGGCGTGAGCGCCGGCCGCATGAGATCCGCCCTGGCCGTGTTGCAGGCGGAAGGATCGGTGATGCATGGCCGGTTCACCGCCTCGGCGCCGGCCGATGGGGAATGGTGCGAGCGCGGCCTGCTCGCGCGCATCCACCGTTACACGGTGAAGCGTCTGCGCGCCGAGATCGAGCCCGTCGAGCCGCGGGATCTGCTGCGTTTCCTGCTCGAATGGCAGCGAGCCGCGCCGCGCGCGCGTATGGAGGGACCCGACGCGGTGGCGGCAGTGCTTGCGCAGCTCGAAGGGTTCGAGGTACCGGCAGGCGCCTGGGAAACCGAGATTCTTCCGGCACGCATCAACGAGTACGACCCGGCGTGGCTCGATGAGCAATGTCTCGCCGGTCGGTTCGTATGGACGCGGCTGGCGCGTCGCCGGGCGGATTCCGGTCCGGCTGCAGGTCCGGTCCGCGGGACACCCATCGCGCTGCTCGGCCGGCGGCACCTGCGCTCCTGGACGGCGCTCGCAGGTCCTTCGGATCCGGGCGCTCCGTCGGCGAAAGGCCGCCGGGTGTTGGAGCATCTGAGCGCGCACGGCGCATCATTCTTCGACGAGATCGTGGAGGGTACGGGGCTGCTGGCCTTGCAGGCGGAGGAAGGCCTGGCGGAGCTCGTCGGGTCCGGCCTCGTCAACTCCGACAGCTTCGGCGGACTGCGTGCGCTGTTGGTTCCCGCAGAGCGTCGAAGCAGGATGAGGCGGGCACGCCGTGCGCTCGTCCCTGGAAGGCCCCCCAGCCCGGCCATCCATGGCCGGGCGCTCGCCGCTTCGCGGCTCGCCCACCGCCGCGCGCTCTTCGGGATGGACTCGGCCGGACGCTGGGCACTGGTGCGCCGCGAGCAAAGCGCCACGCCCGGCCGTGCGGCTGCCGAGACCATCGAGCTGGTCGCCCGCGGGCTGTTGCGGCGCTGGGGCGTCGTCTTCTGGCGCCTGCTCGCCCGCGAAGCGGACTGGCTGCCGCCCTGGCGCGATCTTCTCTTCTGCTACCGCCGCCTGGAGGCTCGAGGAGAGGTCCGCGGCGGCCGCTTCGTCGCCGGATTATCGGGCGAGCAGTTCGCCGCGCCGGAGGCGGTGGGGCTGCTGCGGGAGGTGCGCCGCCGGCCACTCGAGGGAGAGTGGGTGTCGCTCTCGGCGGCCGATCCGCTCAACCTGCCCGGCATTCTGACGCCGGGTCCGCGAGTCCCGGCGCTCGCCGGTAACAGAGTCCTCTATCGCGACGGCGTGCCGCTCGCCACGCTTGCAGGCGGGGAAACACGCTTCTTCGAGACGCTGGATGCATCCTCCCAGTGGGAAGCACACAACCTGCTGCTGAGGCGGCACGTGCCGGCTGCACTCGCCGACCTCGGCTGAGATCAGCTCTTCTGCGCGCTCTTCGGCTCGACCGGCCCGGGCAGCGGCGCCGGCACCGCCCCGTCGGGCGGGCCGCGCGAGCCGCGCCCAAAGTGATAAAAAAGCGTGCGCCGCACCTCCTGCTGTTGCGCCTGCTCCCAGGCGCGCAGCAGGTCCCGCCAGCTGAGATACCCGACAAGCCTGCAATCGTCGCGCGCGACGACCGGGACGTGGCCCGCGTTGGTCTTGACCATGCGGGTGATCACCCCTTCCAGGTATTCGTCCGGATGCGCCAGCGGCACGGTGGCGCCCACGAGGAGCGCGCCGATGACCGACTCGGGCGGCTTGCCCGAGCGCAGCCAGGACTGCACCAGGGGCGGGTCGACCACGCCCAGCACCCGGCGCTCCTCATCGATCACCGGAAAGCTGGGATGACGTGTCGCCGGATCGGCAAGGAAAGTGAGCGTCTGCTCCAGCGTCATGTTGGCCCGCAGAGTCTGTACGTCGCGGGTCATCACCTCGCTCACCGTCGCGAGCGCGAACGGATCGACCCGGTACTCGCGCAGCAGATGATGCCCTCTCCTGGCGATCTTCTCCGTCAGGATGGAGCGCCTGAGCAACAGCACCGTGACCAGATGCGAGGTGATGCATGCGGTCGCAAGAGGGAGCAACACATGTGTGTTGCCCGTAACCTCGACCGCAAAAAATGTCGCCGTCAGCGGCGAGCGCATGGTGCCGCCCAGGATGGCCGCCATGGCGAGCAGCGGCCAGAAGCCGCCGCTCGCGGCCGGCAGCCAGGGCGTCAGCGCCGCGCCGAGGCCCCCACCCATGATAAGGAGAGGCGCCAGCACGCCGCCCGAGGTGCCGGAGCCGAGCGCCATCGCCCAGATCACCGCCTTGACGACGAGCAGCACCAACCCCACCGCCGGCAACGTCCCGCCCTGCAGCATCCACGTGATGTTGTCGTACCCCAGGCCGAGCGCGTTGGGGTCGATCAGTCCGCCCACGCCGACCACGAGCCCGCCGATCGCCGGCCACCACATCCAGTGGATCGGTAGCTTCAGGAACAAGTCCTCGCACGCATAGACGAGGCGCGTCAGCGCGCCGGAGAGCACCCCTGACACCAGCCCGATGAGGACCCAGCAGAAGAGCCCGGCCACAGAGGGATCCATCCCGCCGTGGAAGGGGAAGAGCGGCTGCTGCAAGCCGAGCCATGGACGCTCCATCGCCGCGGTGATCGCGGCGGCCGCCACTGGAATGAAGCTGCGCGGCGTCCACTCGAAGAGGAGCAGCTCGACGGCGATCATCATCGAGGCGATCGGCGTACCAAACACGACGGTCATGCCGGCCGCCGCGCCGGCGACCAACAGGGTCTTGCGCTCCCCGTCCGTGACGGGCAACGCCTGCCCGATGAGCGAGCCGATCGCGCCGCCCGTCATGATGATCGGCCCCTCGGCGCCGAACGGGCCGCCTGTGCCGATTGCCACCGCCGAGGACAAGGGCTTGAGGATGGCGACCTTGATGTCGAGCCGGCTGCGGCCGAGCAGAATGGCCTCGATGGCTTCCGGAATCCCATGGCCGCGGATCTTGTCGGTCCCGTAACGCGCCATGAGCCCGACGATGAGGCCGCCGACGATCGGTACGATGATGGCCGCCGCCCCGAGCGGCGAGCTGCCGAGGGGCAGATGAGCCAGCGTCGGGCGTCCGAAATAGGCGATGTTGGTGAAGAAATGGATGAGATCGAGCAGGACGAGCCCGGTGATCGCGCCGGCAGTGCCGACCAGGATGGCGATGCCGGTGATGAGGAGGACGCGTGGCTTGGTGGTGAAGTCCCCGAGGCGGCGGACCTCCTCCAGGGAAAGGCCCAGCAGACGCTTGTCGCCGCCCGCCGCCCTGTCTGCGTCTTCTTTGCGCGCAGTGCTCTTCACATCACAGGCCGTGCACAGCTATTCCACAAGCGTTCCACAGCCGGGCGGAGATATGCTCCAGCTCATGCAAGTGCTTCTGACGATGCGCGCATCGAGTGCCCCTGCGATTGCGAGAGGCTCCCCCGCCAGGGCGGCGCGAGACCCCCTCCCGCAGACAAGCATATCGCGAACCGCCGTCCGGCGTGGCTCGACACGCCCGGCCATCCGGCCACTGGCGCCGTAATGCCGAGCCTCCGGCTAAGCCTCGATGAGGCCGTGGCGAATGGCGATCAGCGTCAGCTCCGACTGGTTGGATACCCCGAGCTTCTGCTTGACGTTGTAAAGATGGGTGCCGACCGTGGAGGCCGAGAGCCTCAGCTCATCGGCGATGCGCTGCACGCTGGCGCCGCGCGCCAGGCGGATGAAGACATCGAATTCCCTCTCCGACAGCCGCTTGATCGGCGATGACTCCGCCCCCTCGATGTCATCGAGGGCCAGCCGCTGCGCGACGCGCGGATCGATGTAGCGCTGCCCGGCTTCCACAGCCGATACCGCCTCGAGCAGGGCCTCGGGCGCGCTGCGCTTCGAGAGGAAGCCAAGCGCTCCCTCCCGCAGCGCCCGACGGGCATGCATCGGATCGTCGTGCGCGGAGAGCGCTAGCACACGCGCCTGCGGGTCGTGGGCGCGGATGCGTCGCAGCGCTTCGATGCCGCCCATGCCGGGCATCGCGATATCCATGACGACCACGTCCGGCGACAACTCGATGTAGCGCTGATAGGCGGTCTCGCCGGAGTCGGCCTCGCCGACCACGGCCACATCGGGCCTCACCTGCAGCAGCAGCCTAAAACCGGTGCGCACCACCGCGTGATCATCGACCAGCAGGATACGGATCATGCGCTCACCCGCAGGCCAGCCAGGGGAATTTCCGCCGCGAGCAGCGTGCCGCGTAACCCGTGGCTGCGCAGCGTCAGCTTGCCGCCGAGGTGGCTGACGCGGTCACGCAGGCCGCTCAGCCCGTAGTGGCCGGGCCGGGACCAGTCCTCCGGTAACCCAACACCATCGTCGGTGACCGTCACCGTCAGTCTGCGCCGCTCGGTGCGCAGCTCGATGTCGATGTGCGACGCGTTAGCGTGGCGCAGCGCGTTGACCAGGCCTTCCTGGACGACGCGGTAG
>DASVWT010000339.1:0-4479 GCA_036393055.1 Steroidobacteraceae bacterium | reverse complement strand
CGGCATACCGCAGGTTTCCACAGGCGACCTGCTGCGTGCCGCCGTCGCCAAGGGTACTGCGCTCGGCCTCAAGGCCAAGGAGGCCATGGCTGCCGGCCGCCTGGTCGCCGACGAGATCGTCCTCGGCATGATCCGCGAGCGGCTCGACGAGCCCGACACGCAGCACGGCTTCATCCTGGACGGGTTCCCGCGCAACCTGGCGCAGGCCCGCGCCCTGGACGCGCTGCTGGGTGAGATCGGCCAGCCGCTCGATGCGGTCGTTCAGATGGAGGTCGACTATGGCGAGCTGTCCCGCCGCATCGCCGGCCGGCGCACCTGCAGCGATTGCGGGCGCGTGGTCAACCTCTTGACCTCACCGCCCGGCGAGGCCGAGCGCGAGGCTTGCCCCAAGACCGGCAAGCCCCACCGCCTCTTCCAGCGCCCGGACGACAACGAGGCCACGGTCGCCGAGCGCCTGAAGGTGTACGAGCAGCAGACCCGCCCGCTGGTGGACCATTACCGCGACCAGGGGCTGCTCCGCACCATCAACGCCGAAGGGCCGGTAGCTGAGGTGGAGCGGCGATTAGAGGACGCTCTAGCGAAGCAATAGACAAGCTCTCAGTGCTACCGCTGAGAGTCGTGAACGCCCTTACAGGGCCGCGAGGAGTTTCTCGCCGATGGCTGTACGTCGCCAACCGCGTAACGCGGCGATGTCCTGGTCACCCTCGGCCAGTCGCTCGAGGTCGCGACGGGTCGCGAGTACTTCCGGACTGATGGCCAGCTCCGTCGCGATGGCCTGATTTACGGCGCCGAGCTTCTTCACCAGAGCGCTCCTCACCGGATCGGGACGCTGCCGCATGTCCAGCGCTGGCGCGGGATTGGGGACCTGGGCGGCCGCGATGCAGGCCAGCAGCTCCTCACCACAATGGCGCATGACTGCATCCGGCATCTCCGGGATGGCTTCGAGCGCCGCACGCGATCGCGGGACACGGACGATCAGCTCACGCACCAGGGCATCGTCGAGAATCCAGCCGCGGGGGCGATTGCGCTCCATGGCGCGGCGCTCCCGCCATGCGGCCAGGCCGCGGGCCAGGCGCTGGCGGGCAGGATCGAGGCCCCGCAGCCCCTTCAGGCGCCGCCATGCCTCTTCCGGCTCGGTGGCGAGGCTGCGCGCATCGGCGAGGCCCGCGAGCTCCTCGGCGAGCCAGGGGAGCCTGCCCAGCTTCTCCAGCCTCTCCTCGAGCGCGAGTTTCAGCGGGACGAGGTGCCGGACGTCGTCCAGGGCGTACTCGATCTGCTCCGGCGAGAGCGGCCGGCGCGACCAGTCGGTGCGGGTATGCCCGTTGGGCAGCTCGATGCCGAGCAGCCGGCGTGCGAGCTCCGCATAGCCGATCTGAGCGGCAAAGCCCGCGAGCGCGGCCGCGATCTGCGTATCGAACACGGGCCGTACCAGACCGACCGCGGGCAGCAGGACCTCGAGGTCCTGGCGCGAGGCGTGCATCACCTTCACGATGCCTTCCGAGGTAAGCGGCCCGGCAAGGGCGCCGAGCTGCGTCACCGCGATAGGGTCAATGCATACGGCGTCGCCCGCAGCCGATACCTGGACGAGGCAGAGCTCCGCGCGATAAGTGCGCTCGCGCAGGAACTCGGTGTCCAGGGCGATGCCCGTCTGCGCGGCCAGGCGAGCTGCGAGATCGGTGACGGCGTCGGCAGTGTCGGCGATGTGTTGCAACTGAACGAACCAGGCTCGGTAGAATCCCGCTCATTATGCACGTGCACATTCTCGGAGTTTGCGGGACTTTCATGGGCGGCATCGCCGCCATCGGCCGCGCTGCCGGCCACCGCGTCACCGGTTCCGATCGCAACGTGTATCCGCCGATGAGCACGCAGCTCGAGGCGCTCGGGATAGAGCTCATCGAGGGTTACGACGCCGCGCAGCTCGAACCCGCGCCCGATGTGGTGGTCGTGGGCAATGTCATGACGCGCGGCCAGCCGGTCATCGAGGCGCTGCTCGATCGCGGGATTCCTTACGCCTCGGGCCCGGAATGGCTGGCGCGCGAGGTGCTGCGCGACCGCTGGGTGCTCGCGGTGGCGGGAACACACGGCAAGACCACCACTTCCTCCATTCTCGCCTGGATTCTGGAGCACTCGGGGCTGCAGCCCGGATTCCTGATCGGCGGAGTGCCCGCCAACTTCGATACGAGCGCGCGGCTCGGCGCCGCTCCGTCAGGCACGCGAGCGCCGTTCGTCATCGAGGCGGATGAGTACGACACCGCCTTTTTCGACAAGCGGGCGAAGTTCGTCCATTACCGTCCACGCACGCTGATCCTCAATAACCTCGAGTACGACCACGCCGACATCTATCCGGACGTCGCCGCGATCGAGCGGCAGTTTCACCACCTGGTGAGGACGGTACCCGGCGGCGGGCGCATCCTCTGGAACTCTGCGGATAGCCATCTGAAAGAAACGCTGGCGATGGGGTGCTGGACGCCGCGAGAGGGCTTCGCCGGGCATGCCGTTCCTGAGGCTCACTGGACGGGTCGTGCGGCAGGCGGCCGGGAGGATTTCTCCTGCTTCGAGGTTCTCGAGCATGGCCAGCCGCGAGGTACGGTCCAGTGGGGGCTCATTGGCGCGCACAACATGGAGAACGCGCTTGCGGCGATAGCAGCCGCGCGACACTCGGGCGTCCCCGTCGAGCGGGCGATCGAGGCGCTGCAATCGTTCGCAGGCGTGGCTCGTCGCATGCAGCTTCGCGGTGAGGTGGGTGGTGTGCGCGTATACGATGATTTTGCGCATCATCCAACGGCTATCGCGACTACCGTCGATGGGTTGCGCCGGCGCGTAGGATCGGCGCGTATCATCGCCGTCCTGGAGCCCCGTTCCAACACAATGCGTATGGGGGTCCACCGCGACTCGCTCGCCGGCTCCCTGGCGGAAGCAGACGAGGTCTGGTTGTATACCCCCGCCGACCTTGGCTGGGATGCAGGTGCCGTACTCTCGGCACTCGGCGACCGCGGACACGGGCGCAGCGATGTGACCGTGCTCGCGCAAGATCTCGCGCAAAGCCTGCGGCCAGGGGATCACGCGCTGATCATGAGCAACGGCGGCTTCGGTGGCCTGCACGGTAAGCTCCTGGCGCAGCTCGAGCGCCTGCACGAGTCGGCGTAGCCACGGCTTCGGGCCGGTGGAGCCACCGTCAGGCCGTAGCGCCCGAGTGGCCGAGCCGGCCTTGCCGCCGGGTATAGAAGCACCACAGGCCAACGCCCAGTACCACCGTCCAGCCGAGCACCAGCCAGCCGGTGAAGCCATCGTGCCGGCTGAGCAGAAAGCCGAGCGGCGAGGCGCGATTCGGCTGCGACAGCTCGTGAACCACCAACATCACCCAGACCCAGCCGGCGTGCAGTCCCATCCCCGCCGCGATGTTGCCGGTGATGGACCGCACCAGCGCGAGCACCGCTCCGACTGCTGTCAGACAGAGGAAGGCGTCGGCGATGCCGAGTGGATGGTCGAAGGACTGCAGTGTGCCGTGCAAGAGCGCGACGCCGCTCCACGCGTTCACCTGCGCGGCGGGAATATGGTAGCTGCCGAGAAAATGCGTCCAGGCATACACGACCGAGGTCAGCACGATCGCGGCGGCGGTGCCGGACTCCCGCTGGATGCCGATGTACATCGCTCCGCGAAGCGCGGTCTCCTCGATGAGGGCGACGGCGATTCCGCTCGCGAGCCGCTTGCCCACGAGCGCAGCGAGCGCCCCGGCCCCATAGCTCGCCGCACGGCTGAAATCCAGGAGTCCTAAAGCCTCCATGGAAGCCGCCACCGCCGTCATGGTGAGCACGCCTAGCCCGAGTCCGACGCACAGCTCTCGAAGGAAAATGCGGCGCGGGACGCCATAGCCGAGACTGCCGCGGTCCGAGAGCCGCAGGCGCCGCGCCACCAGCAGGAATCCGGCGAGGAAGGCCAGCATCCCGATCCGCTCTCCGATGCGGTGGAATGGGAAGTCGAAATGCGGATGCAGCAGCAGCCACGCCGGATAGGTGAGCGCGGCCATTGCCGCCAGGCTCGCCGCAATCAACAGTAGGAACCAGGCGAACGCGCGCATGCGGTGGAATCGTCGGACGGAGGCGCGCAATGTACGGTCAAGCCGCCTTCGGGCGCAAATCCGCCAGATACGCGGCGTATCGGCCCAAATTCGCAACCTCTCGCTATGGTGGCAGGCGCAGCAGCCCTCCGAGAATGACCGCCACTCATCACGTCAGCGGAGAGCCGCCATGCAACAGATCAGGGCAAAAGAGATATTGCAGTCACTCATCGAGGGCATCGACCCCGTTACAGGCAAGGAGTTGCCGCACGAGACGGTGCTGCAGCATGCCGATGTGCTGCGGGCGCTGCTCGCGGGGCTATCCGCCCTGCAGCAGACGACAGCTCGCGCGCAGCGGCGTGCACAGCTGCCCGACAACGTTGGTCAGGCATGGACGACGGAGGAAGAAAGCAGGCTGGTCA
>DASVWT010000338.1:0-4070 GCA_036393055.1 Steroidobacteraceae bacterium | reverse complement strand
GGTGCCGGTGAATATCCAGGAGATGACGTCCGGGTCCAGAAGATGCCAGGACCCCGCCTGGCTGACCCGGGTGCCGAGCTTCGGGCGGGATTCGATCAGGCCCTTGGCGGCGAGGATGCGTACCGCCTCGCGATAGGCGGTGCGGGAGACCTTCAGGCGCTCGCTGGCCTCGATCTCGCCGTCGAGCACCCTGCCCGGCGCAATCCTCCCCGATACGATCCGCACGCCGATGTCGCGGGCGATGGTGCCGTGCAGCCGCAGCGAAGTGCCGCGTGCGCGACGCTCGGAGGAGTCGCGGGTCCTCGATCGCATCGATCAGGTATTCTCGGTCTGTCTGACAAGGTCAAGTATAACACGCGATTGCGCCGCGCTGCGCTGCGTCAGTCGTGGTGATGGCCGTGAGCGCCGTGCACGTGGCCATGAGACAGCTCTTCCTCGGTAGCCTGCCTCACCTCCTCGATCTGGATATCGAAGTTGAGATGCTTCCCTGCCAGTGGATGGTTGCCGTCCAGCGTCACCATGTCACCCGCCACGCGCGTGACGGTCACCGTCCGCGGGCCTTGCTCGGTCTGCGCATGCAGGTGCATGCCAGGGCGCACGTCCTTGATGCCGCGCAGCGCGCGTCGCGGCACGCTCTGTACCAGCTCCTTGTCGTATTCCCCGTAACCTTCCGCGGGGGGCACTCTCACGCTGAGCTTGTCGCCGGCTTCCCGGCCGGTCAGCTCCTTCTCCAGGCCCGGGACGATGTTGCCATGGCCGTGAAGGTACGCGAGCGGCTCGCCGGAGGCGGAGCTGTCGATGACGGCGCCGGCATCGTCCTTGAGGGTGTAATGGATCGTGACGACGCTGTCGGGCGTGATGGCCATGAGGGACTCCGGGATTAGAGAACCCCGCAGTTTATACCAGCAGGCGTCCTTTCACACGGGAGAGCGCGTGCTGCGGTAACGCCTCAGGGCCCAGACGAGGCTCGCTCCGGCCACGCAGGCGCCCAACAGCAACCTGCGGTGTGTGGTCATCCACAGCTCGCGGCTGCGGCTGCTCGCCCGATCGCGGAACCGTCCGTACGCACCGCGATCTCCCGGCACCGTCCGCCAGAGATTGTCGGGCCGGTCGGGCTCGATCGTCTCCTCGGCGAGCTGTGAGTCGTAGGCCGTGCGCGCTAGATACCGGTCGAGCAGGGGCGCGGCGATCCGGTTGCCCCAGATCGCGGCCACCGTGCTGCCGCCCACGAAGACCTCGCGCCGCTTGTGGCGGGATGCCCAGACGATCGCCCGGGCGGCCACCTCCGGCTCGAAGATCGGCGGCACCGGCTGGGGCTTGCGGGCGAGGCGTGTGCGACACCAGTCGAACTGCGGCGTGTTGAGCGCCGGCATCTGCACCATCGTGACCCTGATGCGGCTGCCGGAGTGCAGCAGCTCGGTGCGCAGCGAGTCCGTGAAGCCGCGGATCGCCGACTTCGCGCCGCAGTAGGGGGCCTGCAGTGGAATCGAGCGATAGGCGAGGGCCGAGCCCACCTGGATGATGTTGCCTCGGTCGCGCGGCAGCATGCGCCGCAACGCGGACAATGTGCCGTTGACGGTTCCGAGATACGTGACTTCGGTCACGCGGCGGACCTCGTCGGGCTGAAGCAGCGCAACGGGTGAGAACACCGTGACCATTGCGTTGTTGACCCACACATCGATCGGCCCGAGCTGCGACTCGATGACGAAGGTGGCACGCTCCACGGCATCGGCGTCGGACACGTCCACCGGGACGGCGAGCGCGCGCCGGCCGTAGCTCTCAACCTCCGCGCGCGCGTTGTCGAGCGCATCGCCGTTGCGCGCGAGCAGCGCTACATCCGCTCCGGCGCGCGCGAACTCGCGAGCCGCGGCCCTGCCCACCCCGGCGCTGGCGCCGGTGACCACCACTACTTTGTTGCCGCGCTTGCCTGGCAATTGCACGCCACTCGGGCCGCCATGTTGAGAGAGGTACCCTGCGCGAACGCGTGTACGCAGCCGGGGTTCCGCCATCGCAGGCTCGGGGACGCATACCGCACTGCGCGGCGGGAACGCGCCTTGCGGCAAGCCTGGCGCCCGCGTTGACGCTTGGGAATTGTCATATCCGCGTGCGCGGAACCCGTCCAACGCGGCACATGAGCTCGAACGAGACCCTTTCCGGCGATCTGACTGAGCTGCAGCACCGCAGTCGCGAGCGGTCGCTGACGGCGCAGCATGCATCGCGTGTGGAGCATGACGCCGATTCAGTCGTGCTTGCCGGATCGGAGATGATCCTCGTGACCGATACGCGAGGCGACATTCCCCGGGAGCATGCCGGCGGCCAGGGGCTCGGGCTCTACTATCGGGATACGTGTTTCCTCAGCGTCTACGAGCTGACTCTCAACGGCGCACCCCTCGTGCCGCTCTCCAGTCACGAGGGCGGCGGTGCCTGGACGTTCCACGTGCTGGGCAATCCTTCTCTCGAGAGCGCGGGTGGGGAGCGCATCGCGCCCCACACGATCAGCATCCGACGCGATCGGGTGGTGGGCGAGGGCGCCATCGACGACATCATCGCCGTCACGAACTTCGGCGCGGAGCCGGTACACATCTCGCTCGCGCTGGCATTCGCGGCCGACTTCACCGACATCTTCGTCGTGCGAGGCATCGCCCAGCCGCCCGCGCCGAAGGCCCTGCCGGCCGAGATCTCGGACAATCGGCGTGTGGAGCTGCGCTCGGAGGCGCGCGATGGCACGCGGCAGGCGACGCTCCTTGGCTTCTCCTTCGCGGCCAGCCGCCTGAGCGCCGAGGCGGCCTGCTTCGATTTCGACCTCGCCTCGGGCGAGCAACGCGAGCTCGTGGTCGAGATCGCGCCGCGCCTCGGCACGGCTGGCGCTGCCGCGGGCTGCGGCCGCGATGTACACGAGATCCTGCGCGAGCGCGAGCGCGAAGGACGGGAATGGCTCGCCTCCTGCGCCGAGGCCGGCGGCGATCCGGTGCTCGAGCGCATCATCCGGCAAAGCCTCCTCGACCTGAAGCTGCTGCGCACACCGCTGCACGGCGGGCATCGCTACATCGCCGGCGGCATTCCCTGGTTCGCCACCCTGTTCGGCCGCGACTCCGCGCTCTCGGCCCTGGAAGTCTGCGGATTCCGGGCCGCCATCGCGGGCGATACCGCGCGCGTGCTCGCGCGCTATCAGGCGGACCGGTGCGATGCATACCGCGATGCCCAGCCCGGAAAAATCCCGCACGAGCTGCGCCAGGGGACGCTCGCGCGGCTCGGCGAGATTCCGCAGAGTCCGGCCTACTACGGCACCGTGGATGCAACTCCGCTCTTCATCATCCTCATCGGCGAGTACCTCGACTGGTCCGGCGATCTTGCGCTGGTGCGCGAGCTGCGCGGCAACATCGATGCGGCGCTCGAATGGATCGAGCGCTTCGGCGACAGCGATGGCGACGGCTACCTCGATTACCGCGGGGCCTACGGCAATGGACTGGTGAATCAGGGGTGGAAGGATTCGGGGGTTGCAATCACCAACTCCGACGGCTCGCTCGCCACCCCGCCCATCGCCCTCTGCGAGGCTCAAGGCTATCTCTACCGCGCGTGGCTCGCGGGCGCGAGGCTCCTGGCGCTGACGGGCGATGCGGAGCGCGCCCGCTCGCTCACCGCCCGGGCGGCGGCGTTGCGCGAGCGCTTCGAGCGGGATTTCTGGTCGGACCGCCTCGGCTGCTACGTGCTTGCCCTGCAGCAGGGCGGTCGGCCCGTCGAGGTGATCGCTTCCAACGCCGGGCAGGTGCTCTGGAGCGGCATCGCTTCCCCCGAGCATGCAAGGGTGGTCGTACGCCGACTGATGAAGGACGACATGTTCAGCGGCTGGGGAATTCGTACGCTCTCCAGCCGCGAGCAGCGCTACAACCCCCTCAGCTATCAGCTGGGCAGCGTCTGGCCGCACGACAACGCGCTGATCCTTGCCGGTTTCAGGCGCTACGGCTGCGCCGCGGAGGCGCAACGAGTGTTTGCGGCGCTTCGGGACGCAGCCGGCGGCTTGCGCGCGCACCGGCTTCCGGAGCTCTACGCCGGCTTCGAGCGGGGCGCCT
>DASVWT010000337.1:0-3041 GCA_036393055.1 Steroidobacteraceae bacterium | reverse complement strand
GGCTCGTACGCATCCTTCAGGCGCGAGACGCCGTACGGCTTCTTCAGACCCGGGACACCACACTGTGCACGCACCGCGCGATAGCCCATGGAGACATACCGCGCCACTTCCGCCGTCGCCTCCTCGATGTCCTTGCCATTGGCATGCCCATACACCAGCACGCCATCGCGCGATCGGCCGCCGAGCAGGCGATACAGCGGCAGCCCCGCCATCTTGCCGAGGATGTCCCACAACGCCACATCCACCGCGGCGATCGCTGTCATGGTCACGGGCCCCCGCCGCCAGTAGGCGCCGCGGTAGAGGAACTGCCAGGTATCCTCGATGCGTCCGGCGTCGCGCCCGATCAGATTGGGGATCACGTGCTGCTCGAGATAAGCCGCGACGGCGAGCTCCCGGCCGTTGAGCGTCGCATCGCCGAGGCCGAAGACACCGGAGCGCGTCTCGATCCTGAGCGTCACGAAGTTGCGCCCCGGGCAGGTGACGATGACCCGCGCGGCGATGATCTGCCGCTCGCGGGACGTACCCCCTGTGAGACCCGCGTTCGCGGGTGTAGATTCTTCAGGATGCGGATTTGACATGAACAATAACTCCAAGCGGAATTCCAGCGACGCATTGCATCCGGACCGCCTCTTTCCGGCGGACTCCGGCACGCGCGCCATCGCACGCAGACTCTACAACACCGTCGGCGCGCTGCCCATCATCAGCCCGCACGGTCATACCGACCCGCGCTGGTTCGCGGACAACGCGCCATTCAGCGATCCGGTGTCGCTGCTCCTGACACCGGATCATTACATCACGCGCATGCTCTACAGCCAGGGCTCGAGCCTCGAGGAGCTGGGCGTGATCCCGCTGGCCGGGCCAGCGGCGGCAGCAGCGGCCAGCTCCGGCGGCGCCGATCCGGACATCGCGCGCGATGCCTCGCCGCTTCAGCGCCGCTCGCCAGCGCCCGACCCGCGCGTCATCTGGCGCAAGTTCGCCGCGCATTACCATCTCTTCCGCGGCACGCCCACGCGGCTCTGGCTCGACTGGGTGCTGAGCGCCGTGTTCGAGGCCGAGGCGCCCCTCACGCCCGCCAATGCCGACCGCACCTACGACCGGATCGCCGAGCGCCTGGCCCAGGACGCGTTTCGGCCGCGCGCCCTCTTCGACCGCTTCGGCATCGAGGTGCTCGCCACGACCGAATCGCCGCTCGATGACCTCGCTCACCATGCCGCCATCCGCGCCAGCGGTTGGAAAGGCCGCATCATCAGCGCCTACCGCCCGGACCCGGTCGTCGATCCAGAGGCCCCTGAGTTCGCCGCAGGAGTGCAACGCCTGGCTGAGATCACCGGCGAGGACACGAGCTCCTGGGGCGGCTATCTCGCCGCGCACCGCAAGCGCCGCGCCTTCTTCGCGCAGATGGGCGCCACCTCCACCGATCACGGCCACCCGAGCGCGCGCACCGCGGACCTGAGCGAGCGCGAGGCGCAGTCGCTCTTCGGCCGCGTGATGCGCGCCGCACGAGGCGGCGCGGTGGAAAGCGCGGACGCGGAGCTCTTCCGTGCCCAGATGCTCACCGAGATGGCGCGCATGAGCGTGGACGACGGGCTCGTCCTGCAGATCCACCCCGGCTCGTGGCGCAATCACAACATCGCCCTCTACGAGCGCTTCGGCCCCAACGTCGGCGGTGACATTCCGATGGCCACGGATTACGTGCGTGGCTTGCAGCCGCTGCTCAACCGCTTCGGCAGCGAGCGGTCGCTGACCATCATCGTCTTCACCCTCGATGAGACCGCCTACAGCCGTGAGCTCGCACCGCTCGCCGGCCACTACCCCGCCCTGAAGCTCGGCCCCGCCTGGTGGTTCCACGACAGCCCCGAGGGCCTGATGCGCTTTCGCGAGCAGACCACCGAGACGGCCGGCTTCTACAACACGGTGGGCTTCAACGACGATACCCGTGCCTTCCTCTCCATCCCGGCCCGCCACGACGTCGCAAGACGCATCGACTGCGCCTTCCTCGCGCGCCTCGTCGCGGAGCACCGCCTCCCGGAGGAAGAAGCCGTCGAAGTCGCCCGCGACCTCGCCTACAACCTGCCGAAGCGGGCGTACAAGCTCTGACCTGCGCTCTCGAGCGCCGAGCGGCGCCCGGCGGGGCGGGCCCGCCGGGCGCGCGAGGCGATCCGCCGTTTCCTCAGAACTTCGCCCGGAACCCGATCATGAGCTCGCGCCCCGGGTTGTACTCCGTGAAGGTGGCATCCGGGAACTGGAAGTACGTGCGCTGCTTGCCGTCGAACACATTGAGCGCGTCGGCCGTGATCTGGAACCCGACCGGCCAGTGCAACAGCGTCCCGAGGTCCACGTACGAGGACAGATCCCATTCGCGGAAGGAGCTCGCGTACAGCGCGGCGGCCGGGATGCCATTCTGATTGAACCCGGAGATCACGTTCGCCGCGTTGTAGTTTTCGGCCATCCGGAAGCTCCAGGGCCCATGCTCATAGTAGAACGTGAGGTTATAGGTATCCGGAGGCACACCGGTTGCAATGGCGGGTGCCGCACCGGTACCCGTCTGCTTGATGTGCGTGTAGTTTGCCACGACGCCGAAGCCGTCCAACCCGAAACGGTGCAGCAGGAAGTCAAACGGCTGCGTCCAGTCGATCTCCTCTCCCCTGACCGTCAAGAGCCCGGTGGCATTGACCTGCTGCGTCAGCACCACGGTGGCCGCATCCGGACCCCCGCGGGAGTTGATGGCCGTCTGCTGCGTGGGACTCAGCGTGCCGTAGTTGATTCCGTACTGGGCAAGATAGGAGAACGGATAGGTCGTATTGGCGTTGGCGGTGAAACCAGTGAGCTTTTTCTGGAAGAGCGCCAGGGCGACATAGCCTTCCTTCCCGGTGTAATACTCCAGTCCGAGATCCAGGTTCTTGGAAATGTACGGCTGCAAAGCCGAATTTCCCGCGCTGCCGACGTCCGCCGATGGACTGCTGAAGCTCACCCCCGGAAGCATCGCAGCCGGATTGGGACGGGTCATGGTCTTCGAGGCCGCAAACCTGGCGAGGAAGTTC
>DASVWT010000336.1:0-5776 GCA_036393055.1 Steroidobacteraceae bacterium | reverse complement strand
CTCCAGGTCCCTGGCGAAGACGCCGGGCTTCTGCACCGGACGGCCTTGCGCATCGACCAGGATCTGGCGGAAGCCGTTGGTGCCGTGAAGCTGCTTCTCGAAAGCGGCCTCGACCCCCGTCTTGCCGATGACCGCGGTTCCCGCGTACGCCGCCCGATCGATGTGCGCCAGGTCTTTCTCGCTGATCGTGCCCACGTAGCCCATGGCATCCACGGCGAGGGAGCCTTCCGGATACCAGCGCGCCTCGCGGGGCGAGATGTCGATGCCGGGGAACTCGTAGCGGCGCACCGCGAACCGTGCCACTTCCTCGTCCGAGAGGTGCAGGCGGATCGGCACATTATCGAAGCTGCGCCGCGATTTGATGGTGCGGATCAACTCCGGAATGTCGTCGGCCTGCAGGAGGCCGAGCCTCGCCAGCCGGCGCAGTGACCCTTTGAGGTCAGGGACCTCGTCCGGGATCAGCTCGAGCTGGAAGGTCGGCTGATTGGAGGCGATCACCTCGCCATAGCGGTCCATGATGAGGCCGCGCGCGGCCGGGATGGGGTCGGTCCGAACCCGGTTCTCCTGCGAGAGGGCCGAATAGTAGTCGTGGCGCATCACCTGCAGCAGGTACAGGCGCCCGAAGAGGGTCAGCGCGAGCAACGCCATGACCGCGCCCGCGACGATCGCGCGGCGGTCGAATATGCGCTGCTCTCGCCAGTGATCCTTGATGCGGACGGGAGACATCTGTCAATCCGCGCCGCGGAGGTGCCCGGCGCTCACGTGTGCGGCCGATAGCTGCGCGCCAGGACTGCCGCTGCCGCAGGCCACACCAATGCACCTGTGGCCGTGGGCACCCACCGCAGCGGCGTCGTCAAAGCGTGGCCGCTCCAGCCGTCGATGGCGAAGAGGACGAACTCGTAGATGGCGAGCACCGCGAATACGATCAGCGATTGCTGGAAGATGGGCTTCGAGCGAATCCGCTGATGCTCGCGCACGCCGAGGTAGGCGAGCAGCGCCAGGGCGAGCGCATGCTCGCCGAGCACTGGCCCCTCGAAGGCATCGAGCAGCAGACCGCAGACCCAGCCGAGGGTGATGCCGCCGGCGCGGGGCGCCTGGATCGACCAGTAGAGCACCGTCAGCGCGAGAAACCCCGGCCGGATGATCTCCAGCCAGGAAGGCAGGGGCAGCAGCGTCAGGATGAGCGCGCCGACGACGGTTTTCAGCATCGCGATGCGCGGGCTCGAGGCGCTCATTTCGGCGATCGCTCCGGCTTCTTCGCCGGCTTGCCGTCCACGGCAGCTTTGGGTTTTGCCGGCTCTGCTGTCGCCGGTTGCGGCTTCACCGGCACGGGCAGCGGCCGGATGTTGCGATCGCCGGTGGTCAGCTCTCCCTTGACCTCCTTCAGGGGTGCGGCCGGGCTGTCGTGACGGAACCAGATCAGCATGACCTCGGTGTCCGTGTCGAGGTGCGCGAACGGCACGGCACGCACGTGCGCGAGGGGCTGCACGGCGTCCTTGTGCACCTCCGTCACTCGAGCGACCGGATAACCCGGAGGAAACACGCCCCCGAGGCCCGAGGTCACGAGGACATCACCAACCCTGATGTCGGCGTTGGCGGGCAAGTAGGGCAGGGCGAGCGAGGTCGAATCGCCGGACCCGACGGTGATGGTCCTGAGTCCGGTGCGCTCGATCTGCACCGGCAGCGCGTGCTCCGGATCGGTGATGAGGATCACCTCCGCGCTCCACGGGCCGACGTGCATGGTCTGGCCGACGACGCCATTGTCGTCCAGCACGGCCTGGCCCGCGGAGACTCCGTTGACCGAGCCGCGGTCGATGAGGACCCGCTGGCGCAGGCTGTCGAGCTGAATGTTGACGATGTCGGCGGGCAGCCAGCGCTGCGCGACCGGCGGCAGGGAGTTGCGCAGCCCGATCAGCGCGGCATTCTCCCGCGCGAGCGCGTCATAGCGCATGGAGCGCAGCTCGAGATCGCGCAGGCGGGTGCGCAGGCGCTGGTTCTCGGCCTCGAGGGAGTCGCGCGTCGCGAAGCTGCTCTGGATCCAGCGCCAGGCGGACACGGGAGAGCTCACGGCCAGCTCCATCGGGTAGCCGGCGGCCTGCAGGAGGTAGTGTGCCCGCTCCAGCCAGTTGAAGCGCTGGTCGAGGATCATGAAGGCGATCGAGACGATCGCGTACAACGCGAAGCGGAAGCCGGGCGAGCCTCCGCGCCCCTGCAGCGGTCTACCGGCCCCTGTCGAGAAGCCCGCCACTAACCTTTCAGCGCTCCTGCCGCTACTCGAGCCCGAAGTGGCCCGGGCCCATCTCGTCCATGAGCTCCAGGATCCGGCCGCCGCCGCGGGCGACGCAGGTCAGAGGATCGTCCGCCACGACGACGGGCAGGCCTGTTTCCTCCGTCAGCAGCTTGTCGATGTCGCGCAGCAGCGCGCCGCCGCCGGTGAGCACGATGCCGCGCTCCGCAACATCCGCGCCGAGCTCCGGCGGGGTTTGCTCGAGCGCCTGCTTGACGGCGCTGACGATGTTCTGCAGCGGCTCCTGCAGGGCCTCGAGGATCTCGTTGCTGTTGAGAGTGAAGCTGCGCGGCACGCCTTCGGAGAGATTGCGGCCCTTCACCGAGAGCTCCCGCACCTGCTGGCCGGGATACGCAGAGCCGATTTCGATCTTTATGCGCTCGGCGGTCGCCTCGCCGATGAGGATGCCGTAGTTGCGGCGGACGTAGTTCATGATCGCTTCGTCGAAGCGATCGCCGCCGATGCGCGCAGAGTTGGCGTACACGACGCCATTCAGCGACAGCACGGCGACTTCGGAGGTGCCGCCGCCGATGTCGAGGACCATCGAGCCGCGGGGCTCGTGCACGGGCAGGCCCGCGCCGACCGCGGCCGCCATTGGCTCGCTGACGATACCGACGTTGCGGGCACCGGCGCCTTCCGCGGACTCTCGAATGGCGCGCCGCTCCACCTGGGTGGAGCCGAAGGGCACGCAAACCAGCACGCGCGGGGAGGGCTTCAGCATCCGGTTGCCGTGCACCTTATTAATGAAGAACTGCAGCATCTTCTCCGTATAGGTGAAGTCTGCGATCACCCCGTCCTTCATCGGCCGTACGGCGGTGATGTGGCCGGGCGTACGGCCAAGCATGCTCTTGGCCTCGGCGCCGACGGCAACGATGATCTTGCCGCCCCGGGAGGGCTCATCCTGTACTGCGACCACCGAGGGCTCGTTCAAGACGATGCCCTTGTCGCGGACATAGATCAGAGTGTTGGCCGTCCCCAGGTCGATCGACAAATCGCTGGAGAAATAGCCGCGGAAGCGTTTGAGCATGAAGCGTCCGAAGAGAGGCGACGGCGGGGGACCCCCCGGAAAGTGGCGCGTAATCTAGCAACCGGGGGGACATTCAGCAAGGCAACATGTATGATTTTGCGCTGTTTTTCTCATTCCTCTTTCCGCCCATGTCCCTCACCCGCGCGCAGATCGAAAGCATCGCCCACCTGGCCCGCCTCGAGCTCGAGCCGGCCGAGATTCCCGCCTACCAGGAGAGCCTGTCGCGAATCATCGACCTGGTCGGGCAGCTCGACCGTGCCGACACGGCGCAGGTTGCTCCGATGGCTCATCCGCTGCCCGGTCTCACGCAGCGGCTGCGTCCCGATGCGGTCACGGAGCAGGATCGGCACGAGCTGTATCAGGCGAGCGCTCCGCAGGTGGCGGCGGGCCTGTACCTCGTTCCCAAGGTCATCGAGTAATGAGTGACGTGATTCACAGGAATTCCCTGACCGAGCTCGCCGCGGGCCTGCGCGCGAGGAAGTTCTCGAGCGTGGAGCTCGTCCAGGCGTACCTGAAGCGCATCGAGGCGAGCCAGCCCGCGCTCAATGCCTTCGTCTCCGTGACGGGCAGCCAGGCACTCGAGGCCGCCGCCAGCGCCGATCGCGACATCGCGGCCGGGCGCGGCGGAGCGCTTGCCGGCGTGCCGATCGGCCACAAGGACCTCTTCTGTACCGCGGGGGTGCGCACCACCTGCGGCTCGCGCATGCTCGACAACTTCGTGTCGCCATATGACGCCACCGTCGTCGCCAAGCTCAAGGCCGCAGGAGCCGTCACCCTGGGCAAGCTCAACATGGACGAGTTCGCCATGGGCTCCTCGAACGAGACCAGCTATTTCGGCCCGGTGAGAAATCCCTGGAACACGGATTTCGTGCCCGGAGGCTCCTCGGGTGGCTCCGCCGCCGCGGTGGCCGCGCGCCTCGTGCCAGGCGCGACGGCGACGGACACCGGCGGCTCCATCCGCCAGCCGGCGGCGCTCTGCGGCATCACCGGGATCAAGCCGACCTATGGGCGCGTCTCCCGCTACGGAATGATCGCCTTCGCCTCGAGCCTCGATCAGGGCGGTGTCCTCACGGCCAGCGCCGCGGATGCGGCCCTCATGCTGCGCGAGATGGCCGGCTTCGACCCGAATGATTCGACCAGCGTCGATACGCCGGTCCCGGATTACGTGGCGGAGCTCGACAGGCCGCTGGCAGGCGTGCGGATCGGCCTGATCAAGGAGTTCCTCGACGAGGGGCTCGATCGCGACAATGAGAGCCGGATTCGCGAGGCGCTCGCGGTCCTCGAGCGGCTGGGCGCGAGCCTGCGGGAAGTCAGCCTGCCGAACCTGCCGCTTTCCGTGCCCGTCTACTATGTGGTGGCGCCGGCGGAGTGCTCCTCGAACCTGGCGCGCTATGACGGGGTGCGCTTCGGCCACCGCTGCAAGGAGCCGCGCGACCTGCAGGATCTCTACCGCCGCTCGCGCGGCGAGGGCTTCGGGGCCGAGGTCAAGCGCCGCATCATGACGGGCACTTACGTGCTGTCGGCTGGGTACTATGACGCCTATTACCTGAAGGCCCAGCGCGTGCGCCAGCTCATCGCCGCCGATTTCAAGCGTGTCTTCAGCGAGGTGGACGTGCTCGCCGGTCCCACCAGCCCCACGGCCGCCTTTCGCATCGGCGCCAAGACTGCCGATCCCATCACCATGTATCTCAACGACATCTATACCATCGGCGCCAATCTCGCGGGATTGCCCGCGATGTCGATTCCGTGCGGCTTCGTGGAGGGGCTGCCGGTCGGACTGCAAATCGTCGGTCCGCATTTCGCGGAGGCGCGGATCCTCAATGTCGCGCATCGCCTGCAGCTCGAGACCGACTGGCACCGCAAGATCCCGGAGCGGTTCCTATGACCGTTACAGAGACCGCATGGGAAACCGTCATCGGGCTCGAGATCCACGCCCAGTTGGCCACCTGCTCGAAGATCTTCTCCGGCGCCGCGACGGCCTACGGCGCGCCGCCCAACGCCCAGGCGAGCCTCATCGACCTCGGCTTTCCCGGCGTGCTGCCGGTGTTGAACGGCGAGGCGGTCCGCATGGCGGTGCGCTTCGGGCTCGCGATCGGCGCACGCATCGCCCGGCATTCGGTGTTCGCGCGCAAGAACTACTTCTATCCGGATCTGCCCAAGGGCTATCAGATCAGCCAGTACGAGCTGCCGGTGGTGGCTCAGGGCGCGCTCGACATCGTCCTCGACGACGGCAGCGTCAAGCGGATCGGCATCACGCGCGCGCACCTGGAGGAGGATGCCGGCAAGTCGCTGCACGAGGGCCTTGGCGGATTCACGGGCGTGGATCTCAACCGCGCCGGCACGCCGCTCATCGAGATCGTCTCGGAGCCTGACCTGCGCTCGGCGAAGGAAGCCGTCGCCTACATGAAGAAGGTGCACACCCTGGTGCGCTACCTCGAGATCTGCGACGGCAACATGCAGGA
>DASVWT010000335.1:0-2555 GCA_036393055.1 Steroidobacteraceae bacterium | reverse complement strand
GGCATCCGGGCGAGAGGGAGGCCAAGCATCTGCAGGAGCACTACGAGGAGACGCTGCGCTGGTGGCGGGACTGGTCGGCGAAGATCACCTGTCAGGATGGTCATGCGCGGCCGGGGAAGACCAGCGGTACCGCCGTCGTGCGCTCGGCGCTGGTGCTGAAGGCGCTCTGTTATGCCCCGACGGGCGCCATCATCGCGGCGCCCACCACCTCGCTGCCGGAGGAGATGGGCGGCGAGCGCAACTGGGATTACCGCTTCTGCTGGCTGCGCGACTCCATCTTCACCGTGCACGCCTTGAGCAATCTCGGGCTGCAGGCCGAAGCGGCGGGAATGCGCCGCTTCATCCAGCGGACCGCTTCGGGCAACGCGGATGAGTTGCAGGTGCTCTACGCGGTCGACGGCAAGCGACGCGTACCGGAGATCGATCTGCCGAAGCTCGACGGCTGGCGCGGGTCCCGTCCGGTGCGCATCGGCAACGGCGCGGCCGAGCAGTTCCAGGCGGACATGTACGGCCTCGTCATGGAGCTCTCATGGCGCTGGAGCGAGCGCGGCGAGCAGCCGGACGAGAACTACTGGAAATTCCTTACCGCGATCGTGGAGGTCGCCATCGCCCGGCGGCACCTTCCCGATCGCGGCATCTGGGAGGTCCGGTCGCGGCCGCTGCATTTCGTGCAGTCGAAGGTCATGTGTTGGGCAGCGGTCGACGGCGGCATCGCGCTAGCCGAGCGCTATGGGCTCCCGGCTCCGCTCGACCGCTGGCGCGAGGAGCGCGACGGCATGCGCAAGGACATCGAGAAGCGCGGCTATGACCGCAAGCGGGGTATTTTCGTCCGCAGCTACGGCAGCAAGGATGTGGACGCGGCGTTGTTGCTGTTGCCTGCGGTGGATTTCGTGGCGTGGGATGACGAGCGGATGATCCGAACGACGGATGCCATCCGCAAGGATCTGTCGCGCGACGGGTTGGTGTTGCGGTATGACGCCAAAGACGGGCTGCGAGGCAAGGAAGGCGTGTTCGTCGCATGCACGTTCTGGCTTGCAGAGTGTCTGGCGCACCAGCGCCGGCGCACGGAGGCGCGGCAGGCTTTCGAGCGGGCCAGCCGCTGCGCCAACGATCTCGGCCTATTTGCGGAGGAGTTCGAGCCGAAGAGCGGGGAGATGTTGGGGAATTTTCCCCAAGGTCTGACGCACCTTGCGCACGTTTCGGCCGCGTTGGCGCTCGAGGAGCTCGACAAGAAGCCGAGCCCGCGCCCGGGGTAATCCAGCGGCACGAGGGTTGCGCGGGCCGCGATATGCTCAACATTCCGGCTTGGCTCGGCGGCTTCTGGCGGGAAATCTGGTCGCTGATGAAGGACGCGGCCAACGGCTGGAACGAGCATCACGCGTCCCGCATCGGGGCGGCGCTCGCTTTCTACACGGTGTTCTCCCTCGGGCCGATTCTTCTCCTCGCGGTCGCCGTGGCGGGCTTCTTCTTCGGGCAGAGCGCCGCGCAGGGCGAGATCCATCAGCAGATCGGCAGCATGATCGGGCCGCAGGCGGCGGCCGAGGTGGAGTCGCTGCTGGTGCGGGCCCATCGGCCGACGGCGGGGATAGTGGCCACGGCCATCAGCGTCGTGACGCTTCTCCTCAGCGCCGATACGGCCCTCGTGGAGCTGAAATCCGGGCTGGACGAGATCTGGAGTCTGCCCAGCGTGCCGCGGGTCTGGTACTGGGACTACCTGCGCACCCGTCTGCTCTCGATCGGATTGATCCTGGCGCTCGGCTTCCTCCTGCTGGCATCGCTGCTCTTCAGTGCCGGCCTGGGGGCCCTCGAGACACTCTCGCGCGGCATCATCATCGTCGGGGTCGTCCTGCGCTCGGCGAGCGCGCTGATTTCCTTCGGGCTGGCGGTGCTGCTCTTCGCGACGGTCTACAAGGTGCTGCCCAGCGTGAGGCTCGCCTGGAGAGATGTGGCCGCGGGGGCGCTGATCACGGCGGTGCTCTTTACGGCAGGCAAATACGCCATCAGCGTGTATCTCGGCAGCAGCACCGTCGCATCCACCTACGGCGCCGCAGGCTCGGTCATCGCGGTGCTGATGTGGGTCTACTACTCCGCGCAGGTGTTCCTGCTCGGGGCGGAGCTCACCCGGGGGTACGCCTGCCGCTTCGGCTCACGGAAGGGTATCGCCTCCCCCATGTGCTCGCAGTAAATGGCGCGCCCGACTGGATTCGAACCAGCGACCTGCAGCTTCGGAGGCTGCCACTCTATCCAACTGAGCTACGGGCGCGCCGCCCGGGTGGGACCGGAAATGATACGCGGTCGGAGGGGCGGGCGCTATTTACGAAGGCTCGAGCCAAACGGCTATACTGGCCGCTTCATGTTCTCAAGTCGCGTGCGAGGCGTCGGTGAGTAAACAGGACACCCATTTCATCAACATGTTCAGCCTGGTGATCGGCATCCTGGTCGCCTTCGCGGTCGTGCTCTTCGTGGTGGCACGCTCGATCGGCTCCGCCACGCAAGGCAAGGAGATGATGAACGAGCCGGACTATTACAAGAGCGTCGAGGCGCGCGTCACCCCC
>DASVWT010000334.1:0-5991 GCA_036393055.1 Steroidobacteraceae bacterium | reverse complement strand
CACGCCCGCGCGCACGCTGATGATATAGCGGCCTCCATCCAGCTGCGGCTCCACGAGGATGGGCCAGGCATCTACTTTGCCGAGGTAGTCGAGCGCCTCCTTCAGTGTCTCGAAGCTCTTCTGATCGCCGCTGCGCACGTCGCGCACTACGAACCGGTCGGTGACGACGTGATAGGCAAGCTCCCGCCGCAGCGTGAGGTCCACCACGTTTGCGTCGAACCAGAGGTGCCGCACGCGATCGACCCTCGCCTCTACGTCGAAAGTCAGCGTGACGCCATCCTGCAGCGCCTCGCGGATCGCCGGATTCAGGGGGTACTGGACACGCGCATACAGCTGGATGACGCCGTGATCGAAATTGACGTAAGCGGAACTGACCTCCAGCACCCCGTCCAGGGCATTGGCCAGGGCCAGCGTCGCCGCCAACGCCAGCAGCAGGGCCGCGGCGCGAGCGATCAGGCTCGGCCAGCGCCCCCTGCGCAGGCGCGCAGGCGCGCGCTCCGGGGCTGAGAACCGTCGTGGCATGAATGCAACGGCAGAGGCTTGAGTGTCTCGAACTTTAACGCGCGACTCATGTTCCGCGCGTTGTCTTTTCGAGACAAGCATAATAGAACCCATCGCTCCCCGCCGCTCCTCCGCAAAGCAGCTGGGTACCCACCGGGCGTGCGAGTCCCCCGGGGGCGAGCGCTTCACCGCGGGGCATGGGCGCAGGCTGCGCCCCCGGCTCCCCCTCGAGAAAGCGGCCGACGACCGCCTCGTTCTCCGCCGGCAGGACCGAGCAGGTCGCGTACACCAGCCGCCCGCCAGGCGCGAGCATCCCGAAGGCTGCCCGCAGGATCTCGAGCTGGGCGTCCGCGAATGCCTTCACATCCTCGTGGCGGCGCAGGAGCTTGATGTCCGGGTGGCGGCGAATGACTCCCGTACCGGAGCACGGGGCATCGACCAGAATGCGGTCGAACGGGCGGCCGTCCCAGAAGGCATCGCGGTCGCGCACGTCCGCTGCGGCCAGGCGGGCCCCGAGGCCCAGGCGGCGCAGGTTCTCCTCGACTCGTCCGAGCCTGGCGGCATCGATGTCCACCGCGGTGAGGTCCAGCGGGCCGGGAGTGCTCTCGAGCAGATGGCAGGTCTTGGTGCCCGGAGCCGCGCAGGCATCGAGAACCCGCATTCCAGGCGAGGCCTCGAGCAGTACCGGCGCGAGCTGCGCGCCCGCGTCCTGCACGGAAACCCAGCCCTCTTCGAAGCCGGGCAGAGACCCTACGGCGACCGGCCGCTGCAGCGTCACCGCCACCGAGCCGCCCCCCGCGGCGGCGGTCCAGTCGAGCAGCGACCCGCTCAGCCCGGCGGCCGCCAGATCGGCAAGGTAGTCCGCGGATGGGCGGCGGCGGGTGTTGAGACGCAGCACCATGGGCGGATGCTCGTTGTTGGCCTGCAGGATCTGCCGATACTGCTGCGGCCAAGCCTCGGCCAACGCGGCGGCCAGCCAGGCAGGATGCGCTGCGCGGACAGCGGGATCTGCGTCGGCGGCCGTGAGCAGTGCATGGCGCTCCCTGACATAGCGGCGCAGAACGGCGTTCACGAGCCCCGCGGTACCTGGCTGGCGCAGCTCCCGGGCCGCGTCCACGGCAAGGCTCACGACGAGCGCCGGAGCGTCGCGCGAATACTCGATTTGATATGCGGCAGCGACCAGGAGCGCATGGACGTCGGGGGCCAACTGGCCCGGCCGGCTGAGCAGCGCGTCCACGGCCGGTTGCAGGCGCAGATACCAGCGCATCGTGCCGAGCGCGATCGCCCGAATGGCGGAGCGCTGCGGACCGGCGTCCGAAGCGGCAAGTCCCTGTTCGGCCGATCGCCCCCGGACGACAGCGGCGATCGCGCGCGCGGCCCCGGCCAGGGCGTGCGCGCCCGGCTTATCGGGTCCGCGGCTCAAGCCGGCCCGCCGAGCACCATGGCTGGCGCGAGCGCTCGGGGCCCGCGGGTAAATACTGACGCGGCCAGGCGCTGCCCTCCCGGACGCTGCAAAGTCAGGAGGTCCAGACGACCGTTACCGCATTGGACGCGGATATAGCCGGAGTGATGACTTGCGTCCGTCTCGACGATGGTGCCGGGCGGGACCGCAGGGCTCGGCTCCGCGCCGGGCGACCCGGTGACCGGCGCGACTCTGGCCTCGTGGATGAGCAGGCGCTCGGGAACGGCGGCTCGCGGATCGGGTCGGGAGGTCTCCGCCACCGGCCACGGCTGCAGGGCCCTGACCTGGCGCTCGATCTCCGCGGCGGAGCGCCGCCAGTCGACGGGCGCTTCGCGCTTTTGCAGCTTGCGCGCATAGGTCACGCCATCGGCCGGCTGGGGACGGGGACGAAGGGTGCCATTCTCGAGCCCGCGCAACGCTTCGAGCAGCAGGGGGGCGCCGAGGACGGCGAGCTTCTCGCGCAGGCTGGCCCCGGTATCGGCCGGATCGATGGCCAGCGGTCGCTGCAGCAGAGCGGGTCCGGTATCGAGCCCTTCATCCATCAGCATGATGGTCACGCCGGTGGTCTCATCGCCGGCGAGTATGGCGCGCTCGATCGGCGCCGCGCCCCGCCAGCGCGGCAGGAGGGAGGCGTGAACGTTCACGCAGCCGAGCCGCGGGATCTGCAGCACTTCCCTCGGCAGGATGAGGCCATAGGCCACCACGACCAGCACATCCGGGCGCCAGGCGGCCAGCTGAGCACGGTCCTCGGCGGATCTGAGGCTCGGCGGCTGCGCCAGCGGCACCGAAGCACCTGCGGCGGCCTTGACGGGTGATGGGCTTAGCCGCTGCCCTCGGCCGCGCGGCCGGTCAGGTTGAGTCAGGATGCCGACGAGCTGGTGCGGCGAGTCCATCAGCGAGAGGAGCGTCGGCACCGCAAATTCCGGCGTCCCAGCGAATGCAACGCGCATCAGCAGGAGTCACAGCGGGCGCAGGGTCGATCCCTGCGCCCGCGGCAACCGCGCAGGGTCTCGCTAAAAGCGCCGCAGGCGACTTTTAGCCCATTAAAGAGCACGGCGGCGGCGCTCGGGCGCGGAGGCTCGGGCCGCACGCTCCTTGCGCTCTTTCTCCAGCTTCTTGCGGACGCGCTCGCGCTTGAGGCTGGAGAGATAGTCCACGAAGAGCCTGCCATCGATGTGATCCATCTCGTGCTGGACGCAGACGGCGAGGATCTCCTCGCAATCGCGCTCGAACGCGTTGCCGTCACGGTCCTGAGCGCGGACGCGGATCTTCGATGCGCGCTTCACCTCATCGAAGTAGCCGGGGACTGACAGGCATCCCTCCTCCGTGGCGATCTCACCTTCGCTCGAAAGGATCTGCGGATTGATGAGGACCAGGGGGTCGTTGCGATCGGCCGAGATGTCGATCACCACCAGACGCTGATGCACGTCGACCTGTGTGGCGGCCAGGCCGATGCCGGGCGCGGCGTACATCGTTTCCAGCATGTCGTCGATGACCCGGTGCAGGTCCGCATCGAACCGGGTGACGGGCTGCGCCCGCGTACGCAGGCGCGGGTCGGGGAATTCGAGAATGGTTCTAATCGCCATGGGGATTCGATTGCGGCGGGCAGTGCGGGTTCAAGGGCAAGGGGAGGCGCAAGCCGGTTACGGCCGTGACCGAGCGCACAACTTGACATTAAGCCGCCCTGCGCCCGGTATCGGCATGCGATTATAGCCCGCCCATTCAAGCTGTCGCAGGCTGGCCATGGCGGCGTGCGATCGCCCAAAGCGGCGCAGCCGGCTTTGGGCCTATACACGAGTGGAGTGAGGATGGTCTCGAATCAAGCTTTCCGGGCTCTGGCCGCTGGCCTCGCCCTGTCAGTCGCCGTCGCGGGCTGCTCGCTGCAGCACGGCTCCCGGCATACGGCCCCGGCTGCGCCTGAGAGCGTCCCCGAGGCTGCCGCCCAGGCTTCGGCCCCGGATGGGAACAGCAACCGGACCGCTACCGAGGCCGCTGTCGCGGCGGCGGACACCCAGCCTCAGGCCTCGGCCGCACCGGTCCCGCAGGTCAATCCCAACGCGCCCCTGACCTACACCGTCAAGCGCGGCGATACTCTCTGGGGCATCGCCTCCATGTACCTGCGAGACCCCTGGGATTGGCCGGAGGTCTGGTACATCAACCCCGGCATCCGCAATCCCCACCTGATCTATCCGGGCGACAAGCTGGCCCTCGCCTATGACGCCCAGGGCCGGCCCCAGGTCCGGCTGGTCGAGGCGAGCGCACTGCGGCTCGAGCCGAGGCTGCGCAGCACTCCCATCACGGCCGCGATCCCGATCATCCCGTACTCCTCCATCGCCGCATTTCTCGAGCGGCCGACGGTGCTCACCAAGGAGGAGATCAATGACGCCCCGCACGTCGTCGCGTTTCGCAACGATCACGTGATCGCCGGCTCCAGCAACATCGCTTACATCCGCGGGCTCGGGCCCGACGAGCATGCACGCTACACCATCGTCCACATCAGCGGCCGCCTGCGCGATCCGCAAACCGGCCATGTGCTCGGTTACCTCGGCATCTACACGGCGACCGCTTTGATCACTCAGCCGGTGACCCGGCCGGCACGGGCGGAGCTCATCGACACCGCGCGCGAGACGCTGCGGGGAGACAGGCTGATATCGACGGACGAGCAACTGCCCCTTAACCTGGAGCCACGGGCACCCGCCACCCGGATCGACGGCAGGATCGCCTGGATCGTGGGCGATACCGGGGTCAGCGATCTGGCCGGTCAGTACGACATCGTGGTGCTCAACCGTGGATCGGATGCCGGAGTCGAGCCTGGGAACGTGCTGGAAGTGGACCAGGCCGGAGAGGTGGTCCATGACCCGTACGGCGCCCACGGCGGGCTACTGCGGCATCTGGGCTCAATGGGCACTTCACTGGCGCCGCGGGTGCGCCTGCCCAACGAGCGGGCGGGGACGCTGCTCGTCTTCAAGACCTATCCGAAGCTCAGCTTCGCGCTCATCGTGGGTGCCTCCGACACCATCAAGGTCGGGGACGTGGTCCATAATCCTTAGTCATGGCGTTGAGCAAAAAGCGCGGTTTTTTGCGCAACGTCCGCCACCTGCGGTGGCGGGGCACATCCCTGTGCCTGAAATGAAGGCACGCGCTATTTGACGCCGCGGGCGCGGGCTGGTGATGTCTTGCCGGCGCTTTTGCGAGGGGCAGTCTTGCCTTTGGCGGACTTCTTGGCCTTGACGGCGCGAGGCCTGCCGTCTGCCGCTGCGCCATTGCTCTTTTCGGCAGCCGCCTTGGAGTGGCGGGGCGCGGCGGCGTGAGCGCCTTCCGGCCTGCGAGTGCTGGCGGGTGCGCGGACGCCACCTGAGGGCGGGGCCTTACGAGCCGGCGTACGAGCGGCGGCGCCCGCCTGCGGGGCCGGCGCGGCCGGTACGCTCGCGCCCTGCGCCTTGGCGCCGCGCCTGAAGCGGCCGAATCTTCCCTTCCCACGCTCCGGCGCCTGCGCCAGCAGCGCGCGGCACTCTTCCAGGGTCAGGGATTTGGGGTCGCGCTCCTTCGGCACCTTGGCATTTTTCTTTCCATCAGTGATGTACGGGCCGTAGCGGCCATTCAACACCTGGATGCCGTCCACACCGAAGTCGGCGATGATGCGGTTGGCGTCCGCCTCCTGCTTCAGGCGTATGACCTCCAGAGCGCGCTCGAGCGTCACTGTGTAAGGATCATCTTCCTTCAGCGACACGTACTTGCTGCCGTACTTCACGTACGGGCCGAAGCGACCAATGTTGGTCACGACCGTCTCGCCTTCGGCGGTCTGACCCAACGTGCGCGGCAGCTTGAAAAGCTCCATCGCATCCGCGAGGTTGATGGCATCCATCTTCTGCCCGGGCCGCAGGCCGGCGAAGCGCGGCTTCTCCTCGTCGTCCTTGGTGCCGATCTGGACGAAGGGGCCGTAGCGCCCCATCCGCACCGTGACCGGCTTGCCGGTCGCCGGATCCTTGCCGAGCTCGCGCGCCTGCGCGACTTCCTCGCGCGAGACG
>DASVWT010000333.1:0-2446 GCA_036393055.1 Steroidobacteraceae bacterium | reverse complement strand
GCGGGCGCCCCGGAGGATTGCGCCGTGTCGCCGCCGCGGCAAACCCCGTACCATTGCCGCATATGACCGGAATGGACAGCACAGCTCCCGCGGGGTTCGACCGCAGCGCGGTGACGCGCTTCGCGCCCAGCCCGACGGGTGAATTGCACCTCGGCAACGCGCGCACGGCGCTCTTTAACTTTCTGCTGGCACAGCGTGCCGGCGGGCGCTTCCTGTTGCGCATAGAGGACACCGATGCGCAGCGCAGCCAGGAGGCGCATCTGGCGGTGGTGCTCGAGGATCTGCGCTGGCTCGGCTTGGACTGGGATGCGGGACCTGAGCGCGAGGACGAGCGCGGACCCTACCGGCAGTCGCAAAGAGGACCGCTCTACGCCCACTTCTTCGAGGCGCTGGAGCGGCAGGATGCCGTCTATCCGTGCTTCTGCACGCCGCTCGAGCTCGAAGCCTCGCGGCGCGCGCAGCGCGGCTCCGGAAGGCCGCCGCGCTATGCCGGCACCTGCCGTGAGCTGTCCGCGAAGCAGCGCAGCGCCAGACAGGCCCAGGGTCTGCCCGCCACCCTGCGGTACCGCGTGCCCGCCGGGCGGCGCATCGAGTTCCTCGATCTGGTGCATGGCGCACAGAGCTTCCTGTCGGACGATATCGGCGACTTCGTGATCCGCCGCGCCGATGGCACGGCTGCGTTCTTCTTCTGCAATGCAGTCGATGATGCCTCGATGGGCGTCACTCACGTCTTGCGCGGCGAGGATCACCTGGCCAACACGCCGCGGCAGCTGCTGCTGCTCGAGACGCTGGGCTTGCGCGCGCCGAGCTACGGTCACGTGTCGCTGATCACGGGTCCTGACGGCGCGCCGCTTTCCAAGCGGCACGGCGCGACGAGCGTCCGTGAGTACCGCGAGAGCGGCTACCTTCCGCAAGCACTGCTCAACCATCTCTTTCGCCTCGGGCATTCGAGCAGCGAGCATGGCTTGCTCGATCTCGAGGCCATGGCCCACGCGTTCGATGCCGCGCACCTCGGGCGGGCTTCGGCGCACTTCGATGCGCAGCAGCTGCGCGTGTGGCAGAAGGAGGCCGCCCATCGCCTGTCCGCAGACCAGGCGCGCGCCTGGCTCGCTCCAGTGCTGCCGGAAGGAATCACCGAGACCGCGGCCAGCGCGTTCATTGCTGCAGTCCTGCCCAACGTGGTCTTGCCGGAGGATGCCGAGCCGTGGGCTCGCATCGTCTTCGGTCCACCACCGGCGCTGGATGCCGACGGTGAGGGGATCGTCCGGACAGCGGGAGAGCGCTACTTTGCGGCCGCGGCGCAGGCCGCCGCCGAGAAAGGCAACGATCTGCCGGCCATTGCCGCGGCAGTCCGGGCGGCGACAGGCAAGAAGGGTGCGGAGCTCTACATGCCGTTGCGCCTCGCGCTCACGGGCCGCAGCCACGGGCCGGAGCTCGCGCCCCTGCTCAAGGCGATGCCGGCGGGTCAGGCCGCGGCGCGCCTTGCCCGGTTTTCCTGACACCTCTGCCGCCCTGCTCACGTACGACCTGGAAGAACGGTTGACACAGACGACATGATTCGCATCCACAACTCGCTCACCGGCAAGAAGCAGCCGCTCACGCCCATTACACCCGGCGAAGTGCGCATGTATGTCTGCGGCATGACTGTCTACGACAACATCCACATCGGCCACGCGCGCATGCTGATGGCGTTCGATATCGTCAGCCGGTATCTGCGCCACCGCGGTTATCGCCTGACCTATGTGCGCAACATCACCGATATCGACGACAAGATCATCAGGCGGGCCGCGGAGAACGGCGAGCCCATCGGCGCTCTCACCGGGCGCGTGATCGCAGCCATGGGCCGCGATTGCGAGGCGCTCGGCATCGCGCCCCCGGACTTCGAGCCGCGGGCCACGCAGTACCTGCCGGCGATCATCGACATGGTCGGGAAGCTGATCGAGCACGGCTACGCGTACGTCGCCGCCAATGGCGATGTCATGTACTCGGTCGCGAAGTTCGAGGGCTATGGCCGGCTCTCGGGCAAGCGTCTCGAGGACCTGCGCGCCGGTGCCAGGGTGGAGGTCGATGAGTCCAAGCGCGACCCGCTCGACTTCGTGCTGTGGAAGCACGCCAAGCCGGGCGAGCCGGCCTGGGAGTCGCCCTGGGGAAAGGGGCGGCCTGGATGGCACATCGAGTGCTCCGCGATGTCGGTGGCGCTGCTCGGCTCGCATTTCGACATTCACGGCGGCGGCCTCGACCTGAAGTTCCCGCATCACGAGAACGAGATCGCGCAGACCTGCGCGGCCACGGGGGACCGCTTCGCCGAGATCTGGATGCACAATGGCTTCCTCAATGTCGACAACGACAAGATGTCGAAGTCGCTCGGCAACTTCTTCACGGTGCGCGAGGTGCTCGAGAAGGCGGTGCGGCATCCGGATGTGCTGCGCTACTTCGTGCTCTCGAG
>DASVWT010000332.1:0-4990 GCA_036393055.1 Steroidobacteraceae bacterium | reverse complement strand
TGAGCGCGCTTGATTCGTCGGAAGATGCTGAGGTGGCACCCCTCTGGCCGCTCGGGTCCGCAGGTGCGGCTCCAGGTTTTCGCTGGCCGTGAGCCGTGCTGCTCTGGCCATTCGCGTCGTTTGCCGCAGGCCGTTGCTGCGCGCCCGCTGGAAAATTCGCTCCGAAGAGCGCCATTGCGACGGCCGTACCGACCAACGTGGACCTTCCGATTCTCATAGATTACCCACCCCGATGTACTCGTTGAAACAATTGCCCGCCCCTCGGCGGGTCACTTCGTGTTCTCGATATCCGTCCGGCAGAACGCTTTGTGGTCTCTTCCCTTTGGACGACCCGTGATCATGACCACTTGGGCGCCAGTCTAATACCACTTTCAGCAGAAAGCCATACTTTGGAAATGACCAATTCCGCCGACTCGGAAATTTACCTTAAATAACAGCTTTTATAACGGCGCGCCGAGCGGTTAAAGCTGGTTTATTGGTACTAAACTGGTCTTATACAGTCTGACCATCCGCACATGCCCGGAGCATCCTCGGGCGCGGCGGCGGGCATTCGGGCGCAACGCTTGCTTCTGCCAATACTGCCGCTACCAGCGCGAGTCGCGCCGGTACGTCGGCCTCAGAAGGAGAGCAGTCAATGAATCATCTGCAGAAGATCCAGGCGCTGCGCGAGCGAGCTCGCCAGCACATCTCGCAAGGGGCGATCACCCCGGATTATCAGCTCGATCGCGAGCATTCCATCCAGATCCTCAACGAGGCGCTCGCCACCGAGCTCGTCTGCACGCTGCGCTACCAGTTCCACTATTTCATGGCGACCGGCATCCATTCGCAGGCCGTCAAGGAGGAGTTCAAGGAGCATGCGCGCGAGGAGCAGGAGCACGCCGAGCGCATCGCCGAGCGGATCAAGCAGCTCGGCGGCAAGCCGGAGATGAACCCGGCGATGCTGACGGACCTCAGCCACAGCGAATACCGCGAAGGCAACTCGCTGGCCGACATGATCCGCGAGGACCTGATCGCCGAGCGCATCGCGGTCGAGAGCTATCGGGAGATGATCCGCTACTTCGGCGAGCGCGACCCGACCTCGCGCATCATGATGGAGGAGATCCTCTCCAAGGAAGAGGAGCACGCGGACGAGCTGACCGACCTCTTGTTCGCGGTGGCGCCTTCCACGGGCGAGGGCGCGAGGCCGCTTTACTTCGCCGACGAGGTCGTCACAAAGGATACGGGCGACAGCAGCAGCCGCGAGGGCTCATCGAGCCGCGGCAGCGGCGCCAGAGGGGGACAGAAACCGAGCTGAGCGTGGAGGCTCGGAGCTTTTGGCGGCTGCAGCCTAAGAGCCGGGCGCGCGCCGCGGCAGAGCCGCGGCATGGAATATCGCCAGCTGCTCAAGCCCAAGGTACGGCGAGCCGATGCGCCACGCGTCGGCCGCGTTGAGCGGCGCGGCGGGATCGCCCAGGCAGGGCAGCACCAGGTCCGCCGCGGCGAAATCCTGACCCCGGCTCCAGTCGTTTGGCGTCACGACGGTGAGGAGTCCGGCCGCCTTGGCCGCCGCGACACCCATGGCCGAATCCTCGAACGCAACCGCGCACCGGGCGGTAATGCCGAGCCGGCTGAGCGCGAGCAGATAGATGTCAGGCGCGGGCTTCTTGCGCGGCACCGCATCCCCTGTGGCGATGACACTGAATTCAGCGACCGCCTCGTAACCCAACGCCCCCTCGAGGAGCGCGGTTACGTTTTCCGGGGACGTCGTCGAGGCGATGGCCAGCCTCACGCCTGCGGCGCGGGCCTCGCTCATCAGCCTGCGGACTCCTGGACGAAGCCCGACTCTGCCGCTTTCGATCCGTTCCCTGTAGAAAGACGTCTTCGTCGCGTGCAGCAACGGAATGAGATCGCGTAGCCGTTCGCGCCTGCTTTCGGTGAGCCGAGTGCGATCGAAAAACGCGGCAAGCCGCTCCTTGCCGCCGGTGACCTGCAGGAGCTCGCCATAGAGCTCCCGGCTCCAGCAAAAATCCAGACCGTGCGCACGGAAAGCATCGTTGAACGACCGGCGGTGAGCCTCCTCCGTGTCCGCGAGAGTGCCGTCAACGTCGAAGATGAGCGCCTCGATCCGTAGTCTTCGCGCCTCGACCTCCTCCCCCCGCAACGGCTCGACCCGAGCCGCATTGCCCGCCCCGCGGCTCACGCCTCCGCCCTCGCGCGCTCGCGCGCCAGGCAATCCTTGCGCCGCTCCATCAGCCTCCAGATCATGGGCGTGAAGATGAGCTGCATGGCCAGGTCCATCTTCCCGCCCGGGCAGACGATGGTGTTGGGCCGCGTCATGAACGAATCGTGCAACATGGACAGCAGGTATGGGAAATCGATCCCGCGGGGATTCGCGAAGCGTATGACCAGAAACGACTCGTCGGGCTTCGGGATGAACCGCGCGATGAAGGGATTGGAGGTATCGACGACCGGAACGCGCTGGAAGTTGATGTGCGTGCGCGAGAACTGCGGACAGATGTAGCTCAGGTAATCCGGCATCCGCCGCAGGATGGTGTCGGTCACCGCTTCTGCGGAATAGCCGCGCGTGGACTTGTCGCGGTGCAGCTTCTGGATCCACTCCAGGTTGATGACCGGAGTCACGCCGATGAGCAGATCGACGTGCTGCGCTACATCCACCTCATCGGCCACGACGGCACCGTGCAGACCCTCGTAGAAGAGCAGGTCCGTATCCGCGGGCAGCTCCTCCCAGCCGGTGAAAGTGCCCGCCTTCTGCCCGTACTGTGCGGCCTCCGCATCATCGTGCAGGTACTTGCGTGATTTGCCGCGGCCTGACTTTGCATAATCTCGGAAGAGCTCCTCCAGCTCCGCAAACAGATTCGCCTGCGGGCCGAAGTGGCTGAACCGCTGATCGCCGCGCGCGAGCGCCTCCGCGAGCTGCTCCCGCATCCCCGCGCGGTCGTAGCGATGGAAGCTGTCGCCTTCGACGAACGCCGCCTTCAGGTGCTCGCGGCGGAAGATCTGCTCGAAGGTCTTGCTGACCGAGGTGGTACCGGCTCCCGAGGAGCCGGTGACTGCGATGATCGGATGGCGGGCGGACATGGTTTCGCCTCGTCAGACATGCTGGGTGAAGAGCCCCCGTGCGGCGAAGAGCGGCACGTCGAGCTCGAATTCGTTGTGATCGCGATGATAGCGCTCGATGCGCTCGACCTCCGAGCGCGCGCCGAACACGAAGCTGATGCGCTGATGCAGGCTCTCGGGGACGACATCGAGAATGGGACCGTGGCCCGTGCTCGCCCGCCCTCCGGCCTGCTCGATGAGATAGCCGATCGGATTGGCTTCGTAAAGCAGGCGCAGCCGCCCCGGCTTGGCCGGCTCCTTGCGGTCCCGCGGATACATGAACACCCCGCCCCGCATGAGGATGCGATGCGTCTCCGCCACCAGCGAGGCGATCCACCGCATGTTGAAATCCTTGCCGCGCGGCCCGCTCTGTCCCGCCAGGCACTCGTTCACATAGCGGCGCACCGCCGGCTCCCAGTGCCGGGAGTTGGAAGCATTGATCGCAAACTCCGAAGTGTTCTCCGGCACCCGCAGATTCGGGTGTGTCAGCATGAACTCCCCGATCTCCCGATCGAGCGTGAACCCGTTGACCCCCCGTCCCGTGGACAGCACCAGCATGGTCGCAGGCCCGTAGATCGCATACCCCGCGCACACCTGCGCGCTCCCAGGCTGCAGGAAATCCGCCTCGGTGGGCTCGCAAACCCCTTGCGGACACCGCAACACCGAGAAGATGCTGCCGACCGATACGTTGACGTCGATGTTGGACGACCCATCGAGCGGATCAAACAACAGCAGGTAAGGCCCCCGCGGATAGTCTCCCGGTATGGAGTACGGCCGCTCCCGCTCCTCCGAGAGCATCCCCGCGAGCTGTCCGCCCCACTCGTTCGTGCCCACGAATATCTCGTTCGCAAGCACATCCAGCTTCATCTGCGCCTCCCCCTGGACATTGACGCTCCCCGCCTCCCCCAACGCATTCGCCAGCGCCCCCTTGGCAATCAACGTGGCAATGCGCTTACAAGCCAGCCGCACGTCATTGACCAGCGCCGTAACGCTGCCCACGCCCCCAGCGGGCCCTGCCGCAGCATTGAGCCGTCTCTGCTCCTCGATGAGGAATCGAGTGATGGTCCCCGTATTGAGGCTGCTATTCATGATCACCTTCCCCCATCAAAGTACGTGAGAGGCACTCCCGGAAAACACGCGACTCGCCCGTATGTCAGTTTCTTCTATGGTCTCGAGCTCCTCCCTTGAAATTCCTCCTCCCTTGCGCTCAAACAGGCGGCTGGCCTGCCTGAGCCGCGCCCGATCGAGCGCATTCCTGATCGACCGCGCGTTGGCGAAATGCGGCTGCTCCCGCCGCTTCCCGATGTACTCCTCCAGCGCCTTATCCGCCTCTTCGCTCATCCGGTACTGCATCTGCCCCAGCATCAGCCTCGCGATCGCCAGCAGCTCCTCCGCGCTGTAGTCCGGAAAGTCGATGTGATGCGCGATACGGGAAGACATCCCCGGATTGCTGCGAAAGAACGTCTCCATCCGGTCCTTGTACCCCGCCAGGATCACCACCAGGTCATCCCGCTGGTTCTCCATCACCTGCAACAGGATCTCGATCGCCTCCTGCCCATAGTCACGCTCATTCTCCGGCCGATAGAGGTAGTAAGCCTCATCGATGAACAGCACCCCCCCCATCGCCCGCTTCAGCACCTCGCGCGTCTTCGGTGCCGTATGCCCGATGTACTGCCCCACCAGGTCATCGCGCGTCACTGCGATGAGGTGACCCTTGCGCACGTAGCCCAGACGATAGAGGATTTCCGCCATCCGCATCGCCACCGTCGTCTTGCCCGTGCCCGGGTTGCCCGTGAACGACATGTGCAGCGCCGGGGGCCCGGATGACAGTCCCACCGCCCGCCGCAGCTTGTCGATGAGCAGCAGCGCCGCAATGTCGTGGATGCGGCTCTTG